>NZ_QUGF01000017.1:0-355 GCF_003479275.1 Clostridium sp. AF20-7
TGTTAAGCACGCCGCCAGCGTTCATCCTGAGCCAGGATCAAACTCTCATGTTATAGTCTTCGACTTAACGAGGTCGTTTCGAGTTTAGTCGAAACATACATCTTGTTACTTGGCGAGGTTTCCCACGAACCTAGTCACAAGATGTTACCTTGTGTCTGATTCCAGTCAAAATTTCGCTTGGCTAATTTTAACCGTTATTACTGTTGTTTTGGTTTTGTTCTGAATGTTCTCTTGAACTTCAAGGCTTAACCAAAAGCCTTTGTTCTTAGAATTTTCAGGGTTTTACATACTGTTCAGTTTTCAAGGTTCTTTGTTGTTGTCTCAGCGACAGCTCATTTATATTATCATAAATAAT
>NZ_QUGF01000017.1:365-12221 GCF_003479275.1 Clostridium sp. AF20-7
CATTTATATTATCATAAATAATTGGCTTTGTCAACAACTTTTTTATTTTTTTAATTCTTTTCCAACCCAGAAGATATATAGACATTTTTACATTCATGTCCGTCTTTCGAATTGATTGCCCTTGTCTCAAGGACATGTGTTATAATACCAGAGCAATCCCATAAAGTCAAGCATTTTTCTAAATTTGTTATTCAACATATTTTTTTGTGACTTTCATGAATATTCTAACTATTTGTTTCAATAAAAAATGGATTTTATGCAGTTTCTGATCCTCTCAGTTTCTGCATAAAATCCAAAATTTCTTTTATCTGTTAATACCGATTTGACACCTACCACCTAAAGCAGAAGTCATCTCACATCTGATATTCTTTTAAAAACTCATAATCTGCTCTTCGTCAAGTCTTTTGAGAATTTCGCATGCCAGTTTAACAGCGTTATCAAAATCAGCATAGGCTGAAATTCCGTAATGTGTATGTGCATAGCGAACCGGAACTCCGATAACAATAACCGGGACTGCTTTTTCAGTCAGATGTATCGCTGCACCATTGGTTGAGCCAGCACTACGAACTGCATCCTGAACCGGAATACCAAGCTTTTCTGCCAGATCCAGCGCATATCTCTGATAACGCGGATTGGTGATCATGCGGGAATCAATGTGGCGGAGCATCGGACCACGTTTGATAGCTGTCTGAACCATATATGGCTCAACGCAGGTATCATCTGCCGGGCATCCCTCAAAAACAATTGCGATATCCGGCTTAATTACCTGTGCTGTCACAGTAGCACCACGCACACCAACTTCTTCCTGTGCTGCACAAGCGCCAACAATATCTACATTCAGATCCTGACCAGCCAGTGTATGCATTGTCTTAAGAATTGCCGCACATCCCAGACGGCAGTCAAAACTTTTTCCCACCATCAGATCTGTAGTTTCTGAGTATGTAAATGTCACATCCGGCACTACCGGTTCACCGATACGAATGCCGAACTTTTCAACTGCCTCTTCTTTCGAAACAGCGCCAACATCTACCGTGATATCTTTCATATCCAGAGGTGCTTTACGCTCCTGCTCTGTCATGAAATGCGGAGGTTTACTGGCAGTAAGACCCGGAATATATTCTCCGAATCGGTTGCGAACCCAGACTTTATGTGCCGGAATATTGTAGTTAACCCAACCTCCTACCTGAATGATGCGAAGCGTTCCGTTCGGGCAGATGGCCTGCACCATAAAACCAACCTCATCACTATGTGCGTCAAGCTGAACAACCGGACGTTTGCCGTTATTTTCTTTACGGCGGATATACAGGTTGCGCATGCGATCTTCTGTAACTTCTCCGAGTCCCTCTGCATAAGGGCGAATCGCTGCAACCACTTCATCTTCGAAACCGGATGTACCGTTTGCATTTGAAATTGCTGCAATCATTTCCAGCGTCGTTTTTTTATCCATTCTGATACCTCTTTATGAAAGTTTTACTTTCTTGAACTCTTCCATGAAATCAACAATGTAGTTTGCTGTGGTCTCAAGCATCTCCTTGCCCCACTCCTCTGTAGCGGTACTCGGATGATCCGGTCCAATCCAGCCGCTGTCAGTTACATGCGGAGTATTGCGAAGAATCTCAACAGTAACTCCCTTGTACTCAACGGAACGGAAACCGGTTGTCTTCAGGTTTTCGGACAGATGCTTGAACTGAAGCTCACCACCGATCTCGCTCTTATCAACTAACGACGGATCAATGCCAAGAATCGCCGCTGTTTCTTCACCGCCGCCGTGGCCACCTTTCCATGCCGGGTTCATATCCCATGCCATCAGCCACCAGTTAAGCATAGCAACCAGGCAACCCTTGTCTTCGAATTCCATGCCAAGGCGCTCAATCATCTTAATGTTTCCGCCATGTCCATTCAGGAAAACGAATTTTCTGGCTCCGTGACGATACAGACTCAGGAACACCTGACGGCAGAACTGATAGAGCACTTCATTGTCAATATCAATGGTACCCGGATACGGAGCTAAGCTCTGGCAAGCGCCATACGGAATAGTCGGAGCAATTAAAACATCGCTCTTCTTCTCGATTTTCTCTAACAAATGCTCCGGAATCAATGTATCTGTTCCAAGTGGCATATGACGGCCATGACACTCAATACTTCCAATAGAAACAAGTACCATATCATTTTTTTCAAAATATTCCTGGGCCTTCGGCCAGGTCAGATTTGCTAATCTCATAATTTTCTTTCCTTTCATGTAATAATTATTCTCTGCTGAAAAATCGGACTATCCGGAAACCGGATAGTCCGACATCCGTTCATTACTGTGCTACTTTAACCTTCTCCAGGCTGTGGTAACCATTGGCATCCATAACGAATCCTTCAACCTTCTTGTTAGCACCAACGTTGATGGAGCTGTAGTATACCGGGATATTATTGTTAATCTCATCTAATTTAATTGCAAGTTCCTTATAAAGCTCTTTACGTTCCTCTTCATTTGTGTTGGAACGAGCCTCTTCGATCAGCTTATCAACATCCGGATCTGCAAGGAAGCTTCGGTTACCTGCAGCACCCTGCTGAGTTGAGTGTTCAAGAGAATAGTATGAGTAATCAGCATCTCCACTGGAGGTTGTCCAACCAAAATATGCTAAGTCGTGATCGCCGGCGGTAGTTCTGGAAATAAAGCTTCCAAACTCGAGAACTTCTAAGTTGCACTGTACACCTACTTCAAGGAGCATTGCCTGCATAGCCTGGCACATCTCGATACGGGACTGGTTATCGTTAACCCACAGAGTTGTAGAGAAACCATTCGGATATCCAGCCTCTGCAAGTAATTCTTTTGCTTTTGTCGGATTATATTCTTTAACACCTGTTGAGTAATAGCCAAATACTGCCGGAGCAATAATCGAATCTGCTGTCTGTCCGCTGCCTGCATTGATTGTATCAATAATAGTCTGACGGTCGATAGCCATAGACATAGCCTCGCGAACCTTCGGATTATCAAACGGCTTTTTGTTCATGTTCATGGATACATACCAGCAGGTAAGAGATGGAATCTCATAAACCGTAAGTTTATCATCGCTGTTAACCTTCGGAATATCGTTTACAGCTAAATCATATGCCAGATCTACTTCACCGGTTTCCAGAGCAATGGTACGCTGGGAAGTTTCCGGGATAACCTTCATAATCAGATTTTCTGTTTCCGGTTTTCCTGCATAATAATCATCAAATGCTTTCAGTGTCACATGATCACCCTGATTCCATTCAACGAATTTATATGGGCCGGAACCAACCGGATTCAGAATAAATGCATTCTCATCTGCTTCCACAACTGCCTTCGGAACAATTGCTGCAAATGGAATTGCAAGGTTGCGAAGTGTTGGTGCGTACGGTGCAGTTGTCTTAACCGTTACGGTATGGTCATCATCCACTGTAACTTCTTCAATAAAGTTAACAATGTAAGAAACAGCTGCAGAATTACGTGCACGGTCAAGGGAGAATTTAACATCTTCTGCTGTCAGATCGCTTCCATCATGGAACTTAATGCCCTCACGAATTTTAAATACATAAGTCTGGTCATCCGTCTGTTCCCAACTTTCAGCAATCTGAGGAACAACTTCGTTGGTCTCTGGATCAACTGTAACCAGCGTATCAAAGATCTGTGTATTAACCTGAACAGCCGGTGTTTCCTTACCCTGATGCGGGTCAAGGGAGGTAACGTCCGCGCCCTGTGCCCAAGTCAGAGTGGTCTTATAACCGTCAGCAGTTCCACTGTCGGCTCCGTTGTTTCCCTGTTTGCCGCCGCAAGCTGCCAGTGACAGTGCCATAGCTGCTGCCAGCACTAACGACATAGCACGATTAAAATTTTTTTTCATACATTTTCCTCCTGTCTTCCTCGTTTTTATAAAACGTATTCCACATTCACTGCGGTACATACCAATACCGCAGCGACAATGTACACACTTAGGTTAAATCTCACCTCTCTGCACACGCAGGCAGGTAACAAAGTGTCCCGGTTCCTGTTCGGTCAGAACCATATCCTGCTGACGGCATGCATCCGTAGCATATGGACAACGTTTTGCAAACCGGCATCCTTTTTCCGGGTTAATCGGTGATGTAATCTCACCCTTCATTGTAATACGGTTCATCGGAACCTTTGGATCCGGAATCGGAATGGCTGATAAAAGTGCCTGTGTATATGGATGCATCGGATGTTTAAATAATTTATCGGACGGTGCTTTTTCAACCATCTGTCCCAGATACATAACCAGAATGTCATCGGAAATATATTTAACAACCGAAAGGTCATGTGTGATGAACAGGTATGTCAAGCCAAGGTTGTCCTGCAGATCCTGCATCAGGTTCAGAATCTGTGCCTGAATAGAAACATCCAGCGCCGAAACCGGCTCGTCACAGACAATAAACTTCGGTTCCAATGCTAATGCACGGGCTATACCGATACGCTGACGGCGGCCACCGTCAAGCTCATGAGGATAGGTATTGATAAGTCGGCCTGCCAAACCTACCATATCCATAATCTCGCGTACACGTTTCTGAATTCCTTCTTTATCTTTCCGATCAAAAAGCTTCTGTACAAGCAGCGGTGCAGCAATTGCTTCACTGACTGTCATACGAGGATTTAGCGATGCAAAGGGATCCTGAAATATGATCTGCATATCGCGGCGCATATCCTTCATCTGTTTATCATTCAGAGCCCGAATATCCTTCTGGTCAAAATACACTTTGCCATCCGTCGGCTCGTGGAGACGCAATATGGCACGTCCCATTGTTGACTTTCCACAGCCAGACTCACCAACAACGCCCAGTGTTTTTCCGGCATCAATGGTAAAGCTAATATCATCAACGGCATGAAGCATACCATTCGGTACAGGGAAAAACTTTTTCAGGTGTTCAACCCTCAGAATTTCATGATTCTGTTCTGCCATATCTCTCACCTCCTTTATTTCATGCAGCGGAAGCAACGAACCTTATGGCCGTCTTCCAGTTCCATAAGCTGCGGGTTCTCTACATGGCACCGTTCTTCCGCATACTTGCAGCGGTCAGCAAATTTGCAGCCCTTCGGAAGCATCGTTGGATCCGGCATCATACCATCAATGGCTGCCAGCCGACGGCTGTTTGTCTCCAGATTCGGAATGGAACCAAACAGGCCTTCCGTATATGGATGCAGAGTATTTTCATATACCTGAGACAGCGTTCCATATTCTACGATTTCTCCTGCATATATAATTGCAACACTGTCACAGTTCTGTGCAACAACACCCAGGTCATGGGTAATCAGCAGCATGGATGTATTGTTCTTCTGCTTCAGGTTTCGAATCATTTCCAGAACCTGGGCCTGGATAGTAACATCCAGAGCTGTTGTCGGCTCATCCGCAATCAAAAGCTGCGGATTGCAGGCCAGAGCAATTGCAATGATTACTCGCTGCTTCATACCACCTGAAAACTGATGCGGAAAATCATTGTAGCGTCCTGCAGGAATTCCAACCATCTCCAGCATATCGCCTGCCTGCTTTTTAGCATCCTGCTTGGAAAGCTCCGGATGATGGTTACGAATAACTTCCAGAATCTGATCGCCTACAGGCATAACCGGATTTAAAGATGTCATAGGATCCTGGAAAATCATGGAAATCTGACGACCGCGCATCTGACGCATCTCTTTTTCCGTTAATTTCAGAATATCCTGATCTTCATACATAATTTCACCGGAACGAATCTCTCCCGGCGGGTGTGGAATCAAGCGCATAATGCCACGCGCAAGGGTTGTTTTTCCTGCACCCGTCTCACCAACCAGACCAAGGGTTTCACCTCGCTTAATCTGCAGGTTTGCATCGTTCAGTGCGTAAACCACACCATCTGATGTAGAATAGACGATATTTAAATTCTTAACATCCAACAAAATATCGGACATATATATCCCTCCTTTATGGCACTGCGTTCATTAGTTCTTAAGTTTCGGATCCATCGCATCGCGAAGGCCGTCACCCATCAGGTTTAACGAAAGAATCGTCAGCATGATTCCAAGTCCCGGAATCACAGTCACATGCCATGCATCGCGAATATAAACACGTGCATTGGACAGCATAGCTCCCCATTCCGGTGTTGGCGGCTGAATACCTAAACCAAGGAACGACAGACCGGCTATCGATAAGATTGCGCCGGCAAGACCAAGGGTTGCCTGCACGATAATCGGTGCAAGTGCGTTAGGAATAATATACTGAAAAATAATCGTACCATTACCGCAGCCAATGGAACGAGCTGCCTCAATGAAATCCTGATCTTTAACTGTCAGAACTGCTGCTCGGACGGTACGGGCAAATGTCGGAATGTATGCAATTGCAATTGCAATCATAACATTCCAAATGCTTGTGCCAAGTGCAGCCACAATTGCAGTTGCAAGAAGCATCGAAGGAATTGCCAGCAGAATATCCATCACACGCATGATGATTGTATCTGTTTTACCGCCATAATAACCGGAAACAGCACCGAGTATACCACCTGCACACAGCGCCAGGATAATCGCGATACCTCCGGTAAACAGAGAGTAGCGTGCTCCCCACAGCATACGCAGCAGCATATCACGTCCAAATTCATCCTGACCGAAAATGTGCTTAGCACTGGGACCTTTCAGACGATTCACCAAATCCTGCTTTACAACGAATTCGTTATAGATAGAATTGTGCGTTGCCGCATCAATAATAAGGGTTGAAACAGATATAATTACAAGTAAGAGAATAAACGCAAGACCAATCATTGCCATGCGGTTCTTACGGAAGCGTCTCCATGCTTCCTGCCACAGCGAGCGCTGCTTTTTTTCTTCGACTGCCGGATTATTAACCGGTTTGTTCTGTTCCTGCATATGGCTCACCGTCCTTTCTTGTAGAGTGATTTGATTCGCGGATCAACAAAGGCATAAATAATATCAACCATCAAATTCACTAAGGTAAACATCGTTGCCAGGAAAATAACACATCCAAGAACCATCGGAATATCCTTTGATTTAATTGATTCAACCATCAGTCGTCCAAGACCCGGCCATGAGAAAATTGTTTCTGCAAGCATCGCACCGCCGAGCAGGTTTCCGAACTGAAGACCAACTGCCGTGATAATCGGAATCAAAGCATTTTTCAGCATGTGCTGGAATGTAATGGTTCTCTCATCATCACCTTTGGCACGAGCGGTTGAAATATAATCCTGACGGATAACCTCCAGCATAGACGATCTTGTCATTCGTGCTACCATCGCTGCTGAGTTGAATCCCAGCGTCAACGCCGGCAGAATCAAGCTCTTCAGCATCGGCCCGAAGCCGGATGCCATACCCTGAGATGGGAGCCAGCCAAGTGTCAGAGAAAAAAGCATAACCAGCAATAAACCTGACCAGAAGTTCGGCATAGACACACCAATAAGGGCGAATACCATGGAAACATTATCCAGCAGAGAGTACTGTTTCTTTGCTGAGATAATACCGATCGGAATACCGATCAAAAGTGCAACCAGAATACCTGCAGTTGCAAGGATTGCCGTGTTCGGCAGACGCATGATTACCTGGTCCCAAACAGGAATACTGTTTTTGTAGGAAACACCAAGACTACCGTGAAGCAAATCGCGCATGTAGTGAAAATACCGTACGAAAATCGGATCATTCAATCCCAATTCCTCACGTTTCATTGCCAATGCTTCAGCGGTTGCCTGATCCCCCAAGATAATAGCTGCCGGGTCACCTGGAGCCAAGTTCAGAATAAAGAACACGACAAATGTGACACCAAGGATAACCGGAATCAGCATAAGCAAGCGCTTGAGGACGTATTTGTGCATATAGTTTTACCTCCTGTTCCTCTTTATGATTGACTTTTCTGACAATGCAGAATCTTCTAGCCATTCTCAATAAAACAAGTATAATCTAGCTTCAATAAGATTGTCAACAATTCTCACATGCTGTTAACAGCAAAAAATTGTCTGTAATTTTGTTTATTTTCACTATATTTTATCGCTTGACACTAATTTTATAATTTTCTGCAATCGTAAAATTTGCTATTATACATTTTCGCATTGATGTCAAGAAAGAAAATCATCAAAAATATTATCGTGTGACTTTTCAGACATTTCACACAGAAAATAATGCTTTCGATTTTGTTAACAATCCACTATAATGAGCTTACAGCTAACGGACAAAAAACATCCGTGTAACCCATTTCTACTAGTAAGGAGGAGATGAAACATGCGAAAAATTGGCGGTATGTTCCACTACGAACCAAGTAAACCTATCGAAAACGGATATTTTTCACGTATCTGCTCACCTAAGGATGATCTAGCATTTGCCATGTCCGGACGATGCGGTATCTATTATTGCCTGCAGGATATTGCACGGCACGATACACGTAAAGTCGCATATGTACCTATGTATACCTGCGAGACGGTCCTTGCTCCTTTTGAGAAAGCCGGGTATCAGCTGAAATTCTATGACTTGGACCAAGATTTGCACAGCGTTTTTGACCCTGCAGTCATCGATGAGATCAGTGTTTTATCTCTTTGCGGATACTATGGATTCTGTAACTATGACCATGATTTTGTTAAAGCATGCAAAGATAAAGGAGTTGTGATTTTCGAGGATGTAACTCACTCCATGCTTTCTGCTGACGGTATCGATCCACTTTGTGATTATTTTGCCGGTAGCTTCCGTAAATGGATGGGCGTTGCCTGTGGTGGATTCGCTGTCAAAAGAAACGGAACTTTTGAAACACCTCTTCTGCCGGTAGAAGCAACACACCTTAAGCAGCGCAAAGAGTCGATTGAGACGGGTAACGGCGACATTTTCTGGGAGGGTGAGTTGCGCCTTCGCCAGATATTTGACAGCTATGCAGGCGATGAGAATTCGGAGTATATCCTGCGCCATGCAGATTTTGATTCAATCTGTCATGCAAGACGTGAAAACTATGCTGCGCTTTTAAACGCGCTTACAGCACCTCTTCACGGCATACAGCCTGTATTTCCTGAACTTCCAGAGGCTTCCGTTCCAAGTCATTTCTGCCTGTATGCCGAAAAGCGCGATGAACTGCAGCAATACCTGGCAGATCATCAGATTCGCTCGACTGTCTACTGGCCGGTTGGACCGCTGGTTCATCCTCAGCCAGAATCATCGGTACAATACATTTATGACCACATAGTATCTCTTCCCTGCGATCAACGCTTCTCATCTTCTGATATGCAGTACGTTGCGCAGGTCTTAAGGGATTATTCTGAAAATTTTATGAGGTAAATATGCAGGGACAACGAAAAGCATCCAATACTACTACATCCGAAATTGTTCTTGAATCTCTGCGAGAGCAGATTATCAATGGAACCCTTCAGCCTCAAGAAAAACTGATAGAGGCTGAAATTGCTCAGAAATTCGGACTTAGCCGAGGTCCTGTGCGCGAAGCGCTCCGGCAGCTTGCCGTCGAAGGGCTTGTTGACTATTGCCCGAACAAGGGCTGCACAGTCGCACTGCTTTCTCCACAAGATGCCTATGAAGTCTTTTTTTTACGCGGCAGCCTTGAAAAGCTGGCGATTCAGAAAAGCAATTGCCGTCTCAGTGATTATGATCTCATGATAATGGAAGCCAGCATCGAAGAATTCCGAAAGGCTATTCTTGCAGGTAATACCATGAAGGCCGTTCATGCCGATGAGACATTTCACCAGCAGATCATCCGCTCTGCCCAGCTTAATCGACTGACAAAAATGTGGGAGCTTCTAAGCCCACTGAATGGTGCCATGTTCCTCTCGGTTCAAAATGCCAATCGCTTCGGACAATTAAGCGGAGATGCTGAAACGCTTCAGAATGCCAAATGCTTAGAATCAAACAACACGGATCCAAGCCTCTCCCATAACGGAGGTGCTGCAGTATGGACACACCAATGCCTGTTGGAAGCCATCCGGAATAATGATCTCCAGACCGCCTGTGCTCTTTTGGACCAACATTATGAAGGAACTAGCAGACGTGTGTACAGACTTTCACTTATGAAAGAACAAAACTTTTGATTTGATTCATTATAAAAAAGCGGTGCTGGATTTGATATCCAACACCGCTTCAGACTGTAGAGAATCTTGGTGCTGGGTGTTATGCCCAGTACCATTTTTCTTTAAATTTTGATTTTATTCTTGTTCTTAGCTCAAAATATAAAAAAGTGGCTGTATTCCAGCCTCGTTTTTCCAGAATCTTTGCCAGTTTTTTCAGATTCATGCATGCAAAGGTAAGCCCGGCTTTCATCTCCATCCGTGCCTTTCCTACATATTGCGTATATCGAAATCCATGCTGTTCTTTCGCTGTACCGAATATCCTCTCTATGGTTTCTTTTCTTAACTGATAGATCTGTCTGTTTCCTATCGTGTGCCGAATGTCTTCTGCCACTTCCATATATTCTTCCCATACATGACGTGTGATCATTTTTACATGATCCTTACTTTCTGTGCATTTTGAAAGATATTGGCATTCAGCACAATGTTCACCGCAGCTTTTATACTCTTTATATCCACTTCTGTTTGTTGTACTGTATGTCAATATATGTGCTCCCGGACATATATAACAATCATAGTATTCATCATATGCGAATTCGTGTTTTCCGAAAAAGCCTTCTTGGGTCTTGGGACGGGTATACGGAAAAAGTGGTTGAATTCCATCTTCCAACAGCTGATGGGCGATTGCCGGAGTTTTATATCCTGCATCTGCAACTACCATCTGCGGATTCAGTTTAGATATCTTATCGTATAATGCCTTAAAAGTACGACTGTCATGCTCATTACCAGGATGTACTGTATATCCAAGGATCCAGCCATGTTTATCACAGGCAGTTTCTACAGCATATGCAAAAACGTGTTTATGTTCACCCTTTCGAAACCATCCACTTTCCGGATCGCTGATGCTGCATTTTTGTGTTTTCACATCTTCAGGAAGTTCTTCAGATATAGAATCCTTATCATTTCCGGTTCCACCGGACGCAGGTGGCTGGTTATCATCTTTTTTCTTCAATGGCTTTTTTCCATGTGCCAGACGATCTTTTTCAATCTCTTTATTTAATTCCTCTTCATACCAGAGAGCCTGTTCGTGTGCAACCCGCTTACGCATTTTTTTACTGTTTGCACAGGCTTTTACATGTGTTGCATCCACGAAGATCTGTTCTGTATTTACAAGCTTATATTTCATACAATCTTCCAAAATCTTTGAAAAGATCTGCTCAAAAAGGTCTGTATCTTTGAAACGGCGGGTATAATTCTTTCCAAATGTAGAAAAATGAGGTACTGGATCTAACATGTCTAGTCCGAGAAACCAGCGGTATGCAACGTTTACCTCAATCTCTTTCATGGTCTGACGCATGCTTTTTATCCCATAGAGATACTGAATGAATGGTATCTTTATCAGCATGACGGGATCCATACTGGGACGGCCGTTATCCGGACAGTATTTTTCTTCAACCAGATCATAAATAAAATTCCAATTGATTGCCCTATCAATTAATCGCAGCATATGGTTTTGAGGTACCATGTCATCCATGGAAAACATCATCATTTGTTCTCTTTTTTTATCTGCATTTTTCGTCATCATAAAAAAACACCGCCCTTCTGATATTTATTATATCAGAAAAGCGGTTCCAACAATAGCAAAACCCTGCAAAAGCAGGGCTTTGTCTACAGTCTGAAGCGGTGCTGGATTTGATATCCAACACCGCTTTTTTACTGCCTAAAAATAAAAAAGAGCGCGCGACGGGACTCGAACCTGCGACCTCCTGATCCCAAACCAGGCGCTCTAGCCAAGCTGAGCCACACCCCATCATCCACGTTTATATTTGATTTTCTTGAACGTTTATATACCTTCAAAACTGC
>NZ_QUGF01000018.1:0-10532 GCF_003479275.1 Clostridium sp. AF20-7
CAGTTCATGGCTAATTAAAGGGAACAAAAAGAAAGGAAAAGCCAATCCAGACGGTATCAGCGGCAGGCTACAAGAATAAATTGTGATTTCACAAGATTGGTGCTATAATAAGAGAAAAGTTCCTGCCGGGGCAGCCGCTCCGGTGGTATGGATAGAAAGGCAGGAAAACAATATGCACATCAGTTATAAACCACTCTGGCACACACTGTTAGAGCGTGATATGAGAAAAGAGGATTTAAGGCTTGCTGCTGGTATGACAACAAATATGATTGCCAACATGAGCAAAGAGGGAAAGCACATCAGCATGGATACATTAGCCCGTATCTGCGAAACGCTGAATTGTGAGATTACCGATGTGATTGAGTTAGTACCAGACGAGCCTGCTTCCACAGGAGGTAAGGAACATGAGCGAATTGAAACCAAGAATAAAAGAAAACGGAATTGATTATATCCTTGTTGGAGATTACTACATCCCGGACTTGAAGTTGCCGGAGGAACACCGCCCCATCGGAAAGTACGGACGGATGCACCGGGAATATTTAAGAGAAGTCTGCCCAGCCAGATTACACACATTGACCCTGACCGGGGAATTGTGGACATATCTTGCAGACCTGAACGAACAGGCACAGAAACGGTTAGACACCATCATGGAGCAGATGAAAGCTGCTGAGGGCGTGACCGAGGAATTGAAGCGTACCCGTCAAATGGAATGGGTGCAGCGTTGCAATAACATTCACAACCGGGCAGAAGAAATTGTTTTACATGAGATGATTTATTCATAACGGTATGGTAGAATGATTATTACAAATTAGAAGTTGTAAAGGAGACTTTGTATGGGTAGAAAAGAAATAACAACAAAAGAAGATTTAATGAAAGTAATAGAATTATTCGAAAATACTGGAATTACATACTGGTTGGATGGCGGATGGGGTGTAGATATTTTAGCTGGTAAACAAACAAGAATTCATAGAGATATAGATATAAATTTTGATGCTCAACATACGGAAAAATTGTTAAATGTGCTTTTGAATCTGGGCTATAAAATTGATACAGACTGGAAACCGGTTAGAATAGAGTTATATAGTGATGAACTTGGTTACTTAGACATTCACCCGTTCGTTTTAAATGAGGACGGAACTTCAAAACAAGCTGATTTAGAGGGTGGCTGGTATGAGTTTGAAAAAGATTACTTTGGTAGTGCTTTTTTTGAAGGAAAAACAATTCCTTGTATATCCTTAAAAGGCCAAAGAGTTTTCCACTCAGGTTATGAATTAAGAGATAAAGATAAGCATGATATTTCAATTCTTGAAAGTTTATCAAAATAACATTGCTGTAATTTCTAAGATAAATTCCACTTTATCGCTTTGAAATTTTAACTGAATAAGTATAGCACCAACCGCTGCTACATGGAAGCAAACACAACCATGCAACAGCGGTTTTTCTTTACCGTTTTTTCCTTTGACTGATAGGAGTTCCTGTTTTCTTTGATTTTTGTAGAATCCGAATGAGCCAGCGAAATTCTTCGTCTGACAGATTTTTATAGTTGATGCCGAGCTGCTTGCAGTAAAGGACAACCAGCTTTTCATCCCGACTGCCCTTGAAATTTTCAACCGCTTCCAAATTTTCTTTCAATTCATCGGCAACGGTGGTCTGGGGCGCACTCTCGCTGTCCTTTTTGTGGGCTTCCCGAATATCCCGGATAATGAGATTGAGGTCATCAAGAACCATGTGGCTGAAATATTCATCATCGCTGATATGGGCGGCTTGCAGCACTTTCAAATGCGGGTCGTCTTCGCCGGGGCGATACCGTTCAATGATTTCATGCCGGACAGTATCGACAAGGGCGTTGAGGTTTTGAATCTGCATGGCGGCAATCCCATCTACATAAATCTCAATGTCCGCAAGAAACTTGATAAAGTCCTTATGAGTGGCAAGCTCACAGAGCAGACGGTTGTTAATCCGACCGCCTTTCAGAAGTGCCACCATCTCATCATTCAAATGCAGCTCTGTTAGTGGCGTGTTGATCTGCTCCCGGTTCTCTGTCCGGCACAGCAGATAATCAACGGAAACCCCATAGAAGTCTGCCAGCGTGATAAGGTTGCCATGATTGATTTCCTTATAATCCTCTTTTTCATAACTGCCAAGAGCTGATTTGGAAATGCCCGTCAGCTCTGATAATTCTTCCAGATTTAAGCCTCTGTCCTTGCGGAGTTCCCAAAGGCGTTCCTGTATGCTTGTCGCTCCTTTCATGGGCGCACGCTCCTTTCCGGCGGTTTCATTACTGCCGCTTAACTGGATTATATCATACTTTCCGCAATCGTGGAAATTTCTGATTTTTACCCTTAATTCCTACTTTGTGGACATACGGCACAGGGCACAAAAATGTTCTATGATACAGGTAGTTCATCGATGGATTATTCCAATCGAATGACCAGCCTGTGTGGGATATGCTTCCCCGGCGATGTAGCGCCATGACTTTTGGCAGGGATATGGAGGAACCCTGACCGAAACGAGCGTACCAAAGGGAGCGATACGCCGCTGTGAGATTCAGGGGAGGAACGACACCGGGGAGAACTGGCGAACTGATACCGAAATGATACCGAAACACGACAATCTGATAGGGGGATAGTCTACCCTATCGCTGATACTTCTGGAGATTTTAGACGGCTCTATGACCGTAATTTTGCCGAAAATCGCCCCGAAACTATACACTAAAACGGGAGGAAACGCAATATGCCGAGAATGAGCAAAAAGAGGAAGCATGAGCTTTCTTTTTACCTCAATGACCGGGGGCGTGTCACTTACAACGAATTATGCCGGAAATGCAAGCATGGGTGCAAGCAGAGCTTCCGGGCGGTTGTGGTTGACTGCCCCCGTTATTTATCCAAAAGAGCAAAGAAAAAGGAGGAACACACCGAATGAATTTTGAATTTATGACGATAGGCACACCGTTGCCGCCCTGTATGCCCTTTCCCAGAGCGTTGACAGGATTTCCAGTCAGCAGCACCGCAAAGGTCATGTACTGCCGGATGTTGGACGCTATGCTATCCAACGGACAGGAGGACGAGAACGGAATCCTGTTTATCTGCTTCCCTGTCACAGCCATTGCCGCAGTCCTGTCCCGCAGCCCCATGACGGTCAAGCGTTCTCTGAATGAACTGGAAACCGCCGGACTGATCATGCGAGTGCGTCAGGGCGTTGGAGAACCAAACAGGATTTATGTGCTGATACCGGGAAAGGAGGACGCTGCCCTTGCCTGATACCTCAAAGCTGGAAAAGCTCAACCGAGAGTTGGAAAAGAGTGAAAAGAAACTGCGGAAAGCCATCAATGATGAAAAGGCATTGCAGCACCAGCTAAAGCAGCTTACCCGAAAAGAACGGACACACCGGCTCTGTACTCGTGGCGGTATGCTGGAAAGTTTTCTGCAAGAGCCGGAACGCCTGACAGATGATGATGTCATGCTGTTGTTGAAACTCATTTTTCACAGGCAGGACACGCAGGAACTATTGAAGAAACTGCTGGAACGGGAGAAGCCGGAAACCCCTTAGTTTACTAAGGGCGCAATTATACACCACCCAAAGGTTGGTGCATTGCGTTCTCCGAAGGCTCCTCGCCGGAGGGCTGTGATTTTCCGCAGTCAAGGTCTGCTCCAAATCATACAGGGGACGCTACGCTTCCCCTGCGCTGGCTGCCGCCAGCTACCCTTTTGTGGACTTGCCATCTGGGGACACCTTGCGCTGTAAGCTGTTCCCAGCCGACAAGTTTCATAAAATATGCTATCTTTTCGATAATCGATGAAGTATAATAAAGTCAGAAATAAATCAGGAATTTGAGGTCAAGGCTTAAACGGGAGGTTTATATGAAAAAATACCAATGTCCTTGCTGCGGATATTTTACCTATAATGTTCCGGCAAATGAAGATTGTGGGTATATCTGTCCCGTTTGTTTTTGGGAGAATGACCCGTTCATTGCTTCTGATAACGAACCAAGCGACTCTAATCATGGAATAACACTAAAAGAAGCAAAATTAAATTTCTCAACATTCGGAGCTTGTGAAAAAGAAATGGTGTGTTATGTCCGACTACCAAGAGATGATGAAAAAGAAATTTCATAGTAGTGTGTAAAGGAGAATCAAATGAAGCATAAAAAGTTTTTGTTAATTGCACTGATATGTTTAATCGGTATAGGTATTAGCTTTCTTTTGTTTTCTGCTCATAGACCATTCAAAGATTTAGAGGCAGCAGATATTACTTCGGCAAGTGTTCGGTTATCGCCACCTGATACAACAATTCAGATAGTAGAAACAGAGGAATTAGTATCATATCTCAATGAGGTAGTTATTTACAATAAGGACAACTCATATACAGAATATGCCGGACAAGCAGTTATTTTCACTCTGTCTTTGGCAGATGGTTCTCAAGTGGAGATTATAGCATACAATCCATTTATTATAATTGACGGTATTGGTTATAAATGCAAATATGAACCTTGTGAAGCTCTTAATCATTATGCTAATGAGCTAATGACAAGAGAACCATAATTTTTAAGTGTACCATCTACCCATCGGGTCAACTTGTCCCGAACTTTTACAGCTAAATATCCGCCGCCCTCACAGCGGCACACCGAGCAGGAAATCTGAAAAAGGTCTCCTGCTTTTTTTCTGCCAAAATGAGGTGGTAAAACGCCACCCCATCCACCAATTACCGAAAGGAGGGACACGAAATGCCCTGCCCACACAACGAAATCACGATTGTTCAGCGCAGCCAGCGACAGTCTGCGGTTGCCGCCGCTGCTTACCAAAGCGGCGAAAAGCTGTTCTGTGAATACGACCAGCAAGTGAAGCACTACCCGGAAAAGCGTGGTATTGTCCACAATGAAATTCTGCTCCCGGCAAACGCCCCACGGTCGTATGCAGACCGCAATACCTTATGGAACGCCGCCGAAGCGGTGGAAAAGCAATGGAACTCCCAGCTTGCAAGGCGGTGGGTGCTTACCATCCCAAGAGAGATACCACCCGACCAGTATGCTGTCCTTGTCCGGGAGTTTTGTGAGCAGCAGTTTGTTTCCAAAGGCATGATTGCTGATTTTGCAATCCATGACCCCCATCCGCCGGGACACAATCCCCACGCCCATGTCATGCTCACTATGAGGGCAATGGACGAACATGGAAAATGGCTTCCCAAGAGCCGCAAGGTTTATGACCTTGACGAAAACGGGGAACGGATAAAACTTCCGTCCGGCAGATGGAAAAGCCACAAGGAGGATACGGTGGATTGGAACGACCAGAAGTATTGCGAAATCTGGCGGCATGAATGGGAGGTCATCCAGAACCGCTATCTGGAAGCCAATGACCGCCCAGAGCGTGTGGACTTGCGTTCTTATGCCAGACAGGGGCTTGATATTATCCCTACTGTCCATGAGGGAGCTGCTGTCCGGCAGATGGAAAAGCGGGGTATCCAGACGAACATCGGCAACCTGAACCGGGAAATCAGAGCCGCCAACCGCCTGATGAAGTCTATCCGGCAGCTCATTCAAAACCTCAAAGGCTGGATTACCGAGCTGGGAGAAAAACGGAAAGAGCTGCTTGCACAAAAAGCGGCGGAGGAAGCGACACTTCTTCCCAATCTGCTGATGAAGTATATGGAGATACGAAAGGAAGAACGGAAGGACTGGACAAGGGCTGGACAGAACAGGGGGACTTCACAGGACTTAAAAGCAGTCATCGAAGCCCTGTCCTATCTCCGGCAAAAAGGGCTTTCTACTGTGGAGGACTTAGAAGCATTTCTGGAATCTTCCGGGAAATCAGCAGCCGATTACCGCAATCAGATGAAGCCAAAGGAAGCCCGCAGCAAAGTGATTGACGGGATTCTTGCCAGCCGGACAGACTGCAAGGAATGTAAGCCTGTCTATGAGAAGTACCAGAAGATATTTTTTAAGAAAACAAAGGAGAAATTCAAACAGGAACACCCGGAGGTTGCCCGATATGAGAAAGCCGCTGCCTACCTTGCCAAGCACCCGGACGATAAGGACAGCACTCAAAAGGAACTGCAACAGGAGCAGGAAACACTTCTGGAAGAAATCGCAGAGATGAAAGTACCGCTGACCGAGGTACAAGAGGATTTGAAGAAGCTGCGGGACATCCGCTACTGGGTACGGAAAGCCACACCCGGCACAGAGGAAAGCAAAGAGCCGCCCAAGAAGCAGCCCATCAAGGAAGTCTTGCAGGATAAGGCAGATGAGAAAAAAGCACAAAGAACCGCCCCAGCACAGACGAAACACAGACAACAGGATATGGAACTTTAACAGGCACTTGCCATTTTCAATCAGAGAATGTCAGGTGCTTTTCTTTTTTTCAAGGAGGGATAGATTTGAATGTATTTGAAGCTGTGAAGCAGTCCGTCACAACAAGACAGGCTGCGGAGCATTATGGAATCCGTGTAGGTCGGAACGGGATGGCTTGTTGCCCGTTCCATAATGATAAAACCCCAAGCATGAAGCTGGATCGGCGTTACCACTGCTTCGGCTGCGGTGCGGATGGGGATGTGATTGATTTTGCCGCCGCCCTGTATGGGCTGGGAAAGAAAGAAGCCGCCGTACAACTGGCAAATGACTTCGGGATTTCTTATGAGGACTGGAAGCCGCCGGGAAAGGCAAAAAAGCCCAAGCCCCGGCAGAAATCCCCGGAGGAACAGTTTCAGGAAGCAAAGAACCGCTGCTTTTGTATTCTTGCCGATTATCTTCATTTGCTTATGGCATGGAGAACGGACTACGCCCCACACTCCCCGGAGGAAGCCTTTCATCCCCGGTTTGTGGAAGCCTTACAGAAGCAAGACCAAGTGGAATATCTGCTGGATGTGCTGCTCTTTGGGGAAACGGAGGAAAAAGCGGCTTTGATTACGGACTACGGAAAGGATGTGATACAGCTTGAACAGCGAATGGCAGAGCTTGCAGCCGCAGACGCAGCAAGAACTAAAAAACACCATGAACGCCATGCAGCCGCCACAGAGCGTTGAGGAAATCAAGGCGGGGCTGGAAACTACCGAGAAAGGCGCTGTCCGTCAGAGCATACGGAACTGCCTGACCGTATTCCAGCGTGACCCTCTGCTTTCCGGGGCTATCGCATACAACATTCTGACCGACCGCAAGGACATCATAAAGCCCATCGGTTTTCACAGGGAAAGCACCGCCCTGAACGATACGGACATGAAGTATCTGCTTCTTTATCTGGAAGAAACCTATGGGCTTACCAATGAGAAAAAGATTGATAACGCCATCGGGATTGTGGCGAATGAAAACAAGTACCATCCCATCCGGGACTATCTCAATACCCTTGTGTGGGACGGGACAGAACGAATCCGTTTCTGCCTGCGGCACTTTCTGGGGGCTGACGCAGACGATTACACCTATGAAGCGTTGAAGCTGTTCCTGCTGGGTGCAATCTCACGAGCCTTTCAGCCAGGGTGCAAATTTGAAATCATGCTCTGTCTGGTAGGCGGTCAGGGGGCTGGCAAGTCCACCTTCTTCCGTCTGCTGGCAGTCCGGGACGAGTGGTTCTCCGATGATTTGCGGAAGCTGGATGATGACAATGTGTACCGCAAGCTGCAAGGTCACTGGATTATCGAAATGTCGGAAATGATGGCAACCGCAAACGCTAAGAGCATTGAGGAAATCAAGTCATTTTTAAGCCGGCAGAAAGAGGTTTACAAGATACCCTATGAAACCCACCCGGCAGACCGCCCCCGTCAGTGCGTGTTTGGCGGCACTTCCAATGCCCTTGATTTTCTTCCCCTTGACCGTTCCGGCAACCGCCGCTTTATCCCCGTCATGGTGTACCCGGAGCAAGCCGAGGTTCACATTTTGGAGGACGAAGCCGCTTCCAGAGCCTATATCGAGCAGATGTGGGCGGAAGCGATGGAGATTTACCGAAGCGGCAGGTTCAAGCTGGCTTTCAGCCCCGCCATGCAGCGGTATCTCAAAGAACACCAGCGGGATTTTATGCCGGAGGACACCAAAGCCGGGATGATACAGGCATATCTTGATAAGTACACCGGGAGCATGGTCTGTTCCAAGCAGCTCTACAAGGAAGCCTTGAACCATGCCTTTGACGAGCCGAAACAATGGGAAATCCGGGAAATCAACGAGATTATGAACCAGTGCATTGACCGCTGGCGGTACTTCCCAAACCCAAGAATGTTTTCAGAATATGGCAGGCAAAAGGGCTGGGAGCGTGAAAACCCGGCAACGGACTCCGGCAACCCGTCTGAAAAAACGATGGACGGTTTTGTGGAGGTCACAGAACAGATGGAGCTTCCATTCTGAAAAGGACAGCCCGTTGCACCCCCTGTTGCTATCCCGTTGCCGAGCCGGTTGCCGGGGAAAACCCTTATTTCCGGGCTTTTCTCCCTTATAACAACCAAAACAACAGAAAAATAAAAGAAAAGTATAAATAGTAACCACCGCCAGATTGAGATTGTTTGCAAGGTCTTTTGAAGCCCGTTGCCGGACTTCGTTGCCGACACCCTCTGTCTGGCTATTTTCATGTATGGAGGATAACTGCCTATGGCAAAAAACAAAACAGAGATTCATGTTACAACGGTGTTTGACGGGGAACTGGACGCCACTGATGTGTTCGTCAGCCTGATTTCCCAGAAATACGGAAAGACAAATACAAAAGAATATCTTGCTAAAAAGAAAGATATAAGCTATAATGAAGATGAGGTTCAAAAGAGCCAGATACCGTCTGGATTGTGTGGGTAAATGGCTATGATGAACGAAATGGAATACAGAACAATCGGAAAGGCACTTGCCGGGGGCTATCGTGCAGCGGTCTATTGCAGGCTGTCAAAGGACGATGACCTGCAAGGCGAAAGTGCCAGTATCGCAAACCAGCGTGATATGCTGGAAAAATACTGCGAAAAGCAGGGATGGGAGGTTGTGGCAGTCTATCAGGACGATGGCTTCACAGGTCTTAACATGGAGCGTCCTGATTTACAGAGAATGTTGAGAGCCATTGAGCGCAGGCAAATCAACCTTGTCATCACGAAAGACCTCAGCCGACTGGGGCGTAACTATCTGCAAACCGGGCATTTGATTGAGGACTTTTTCCCAAGGAACGGTGTCCGCTATATCGCCATGAATGACGGTATCGACACCCTGCGGGATAACAACGATATTGCCCCATTCAAGAATATCCTGAACGAGATGTACAGCAAGGATATTTCCAAGAAAGTCCATTCCTCTTATCTTCTGAAAGCGCAGAAAGGACAGTTTACCGGGTGTCTTGCCCCGTTTGGATATCGGAAAGACCCAGAGGACAAAAACCATCTGCTCATTGACGAGGAAACCGCCCCGATTGTGCGGCTGATTTTCGGATATGCCCTGAACGGTCATGGTCCGAACTATATCCGCAGACGGCTGGAGGAAGAAAAAATCCCCTGCCCCACATGGTGGAACCGGGAACGGGGGCTTCGCAATACCCGCACCAAATGGGAAAAGAAAGACCCGGAAAACGGGCGGTATATGTGGGACTTCTCCGTTATCAAAGACCTTTTGATGAATCCCGTCTACACCGGGGCGATTGCTTCCCAGAAAAAGGACTACCGTTTCAAAATCGGCACGATTGGGGAAAAGAAGCCGGAGGACTGGATTGTGGTGGAGGGGCAGCATGAACCGCTGATTGATCGCATGAGCTTTGACATTGTGCAGAACAAGCTGAAATCCCGCCAGCGTCCGGGGCAGACTAATGAAATCAGCCTGTTTGCCGGACTGTTAAAATGCGGCGAGTGTGGGAAGTCGCTGACGGTACGCTACACAAACGCAAAACATCCCCAGCAGATTTATTCCTGCAAGACCTACAATGCCTTTGGAAAGAACCACTGCACCCAGCACCGGATTGACTATGACACCCTTTACAGCCATGTGCTGCGGAAAATCCGGGAATGTGCCAGAGCTGCCCTGATGGACGGGGAAGCGGTTGCTGACCGCCTGACCAATACCTGTGAAGCCGAGCAGCGGGAACAGCGGGAAGCAATGGAACGCTCCCTTACAAGGGACGAGGAACGGATTGAGGTTCTGGACAAAATGGTCATGCGGCTTTATGAGGATATGATTGCAGGGCGTATCAGTGAGCAGAATTTCAACACCATGCTGGAAAAGACACAGACCGAGCAGACGGAGCTTAAAACAAAAGTGTCCGAGGGCAGAAAGCGGCTGTCCGATGAAGTCCAGCTTGCCAATGACGCAAAACAATGGGTGGAAGCCATTCAGGAATACGCCAACATCACAGAGCTGGACGCAGCCACCCTCAACCGCTTAATCAAAGAAATCGTCGTGCATGAGCGCATTGACGAAAATAAAACAAGACACATTTCTATCGAAATTCATTTTAATCTCAAACCCATCCCGGAGGTGGAACAGGTCACTGCCTGACCTGTCCCGCCGGGACGGTTCTCTTAAAAAATACCATATAGATTTTTTGGACGCCGCCGCCCGCCATCGAGCAGAGTTTTACACCTAATTGGGGATAAAACAG
>NZ_QUGF01000019.1:0-5524 GCF_003479275.1 Clostridium sp. AF20-7
AAGTACCCGGATTGGTATGAGCGGCGGATCGTCAAGAAGGAGCGGCGGGGCCGATGGACGGTTAAGCGTGACCTTTACGACTGGTGGCTGCACCGGATCGCCGATGAAATCCGGGTGGGCCATCGTTTCTATGGCATTATGACGCTGGCGATTTATGCGAAAAAATGCGGGATAGACGAGGACGAGCTGCGCCGGGACGCTTTCGCGCTGCTCCGGCCCTACGATGATATGAGCGTGGAGGATATAAACCGCTTTACAAAAGATGATGTGGTGTGCGCTCTGGAAATGTTCAATGAGGACTATGTGACATTCCCCAGGGACGATATAGCGAAGCTCTCCGGCCTGACTATGCCTGTCAATAAGCGTAATTTTCAAAGACAAGCAGATCATCTTGAAATTGCAAGAGCTATTCGGGATATTAAAGCGAAACAGCAAGGGAAAAAGGATTGGAGAGAAGGGAACGGGCGGCCTAAAGGCAGCGGAACGGCTCAGGTGCGGGTTTATGAATGGCGGCAGCAGCACCCGGAGGGGCGCAAGGCTGACTGTCACCGGGAAACTGGCCTTGATCCGAAAACCGTCCGTAAGTGGTGGGATTGCCCGCCGCCAGCGGTACGCTTTGAAAATGGGCATATAACAGTGCAGGTGTCCCCTTCCCAGGAGTTAAGCGATTGGCTCCTGGACGCGCTGCACAATGGAGGCCAGGAATAAGGCCCAGAAAGGCCCCTGTTACGCTTTAGAAGCCGTTTTCAGCCCTCCGAGGGTAAATATACCGGCCCCCTCTCTACCGCGCCCGGAAAGCCGCATAAATCAAGGCTTTTTTGCCACCTAAATGCGTACATACCAGGGCAGAAGTTTAAGAGCCAGGGCTTGGGGAAACGGGCAGGAAAATGTATTGACATTGTAAATAAAAAATGATACAATGTATATAATAAGAGTGAAAGGAGTTGCTATCTATGGCGAATACAAATATTAACATTCGTATGGACGCAGATTTGAAGCGGCAGTTTGAGGCGTTCTGTGCTGATATGGGAATGACGATGACAACGGCGTTCAATGTTTTTGCTCGTAAGGCGGTGAGAGAGTATAGAATACCCTTTGAAATCAGCGGCGATGTGCCGAACGCAGAAACCGTCGAAGCAATCCAGGAAGTAAAGAGAATGAAGGCCGATCCGAGCCTCGGCAAGACCTATTCCAATGTCGATCAGATGATGGAGGAGCTGCTTGCCGATGTATAACATAAGACCAACCACAAAGTTTCAGAAGGATTTGAAGCGTGTGAAAAAGCGCGGCTTTGATATTTCTTTGCTGACCGATATTATTAAAAAGCTGGCTGCGGGGGAGCCGTTGCCGGAGAAGAACAGGGATCACCAGCTTTCCGGGGACTATGCGGGGTGTCGTGAGTGCCACATTACGCCGGATTGGTTGCTGATCTACGAAGTGGACGGGGACGAGCTGATTTTATATCTTACCCGGACGGGATCGCATAGCGACTTATTTTAGGGGAAGGAGGAAAGGTCTATGAGCTGGGATAAAGAGAGGATCGCGCAGATACAGCTTCCCGATCCGGCAGACGATGATCCGCACCCTCGTCTGCTCTTGGAAGGGCGCGGCATACACGCAGGAGAGGGATTTACAGCTCTGTTTCCAGATGGCTGGCACGAGATTACCCTTGAAGTAGCCTGGGAGCCGACAGGCCCTGCTTGCTGGTACATATCTACGCCTGGGTTTAAGGGTGTGTGTCCTGTGGGCCTGTTCGTGAAAGTATGAAAACGATACGGCAGATAGCCGACGAGATAGGGGTATCAAAGCAGGCGGTCTATAAGCGATACAAAGGCAAGCTGCATACGGTTTGCGCTCCGTATACGCATACGGAGCAGGGGGTATTGTATCTATCGGAGCAGGCTGAAACCCTGATAAAACAAGATTTTTTGAAAGATGACCGCTCCAATGGAGCGCATACGGATACGCATACGGAGCGCTCCATTGGAGCGGTGCCGGAGCAGTCGCAAGAGGCCGGAGTGGTAGCAGTTTTGCAGGCCACCATCGACACGCTGCAGGGGCAGCTTGAAGTGAAAGACCGGCAGATTGAGGAACTAAACGCAAGGCTGGCAGAGGTCAGCGCGGCGCTGCTTGCCGCCCAGCAGACAGCAGCGGCGGCCCAGGCCCTTCACGCGGGGACAATCCAGCAGCAGCTTCTTACCGGGGAGGCCGGAGCGGATCAGCAGGGCCAGGAGCCGGAGCAAAAGCGCGGGTGGTTTAGTAAACTGTTTGGAAAGTAGAAAGCAACTTAAAGTTGCTCAATAATTGATGGTAGCAACCGAGAAGTTATTGCTAAAATGATAATCAGAAAGGAGGAACAAATATGAGTATAGCGGCACCAATGCTGGTTATTTCTTTGATCATCTATGCAGGTCTTTTCGGGCTATTTATCTATCTGGTTATCTTAATTATTCGAGCTTTGAAGAAATATATTAGGTCTAAAGATGTAAGAGCTGAAAAGAGCGTCCTTAAGCAAAATTTAGGTGAAGTATTGAAAGACTTGCGGACTAAAAATAAGATGACTCAAGAATTTGTAGCAGAAACAATAGGGGTTAGTCGGCAAGCAGTATCTAAGTGGGAAAGCGGAGAATGTGATCCGAGTACCTCTAATTTGATTGCGCTGGCAAAGTTGTACAGAACGACGGTTGAGGAAATTTTGCAGAACATAAAGCAGTAATTTGACAGTGTGGCCGAAGCCCCAGCCGGAGCCGCCCGAAAGCAGCGGGAAACCGTAGCGGTTGGCAGCTCCGGCAATCCCCCGCGGGAGCGCGCAAAAGCACTTTCATACTGCCAGCCCCAAAGGGGCGGCGGTGTGAAAGTGCTTTTGCGTTACTTTCTCACAAGAAAGTAACAAAGAGGTTGTGGCCTGCGGCCAGTTATGGTAAAATAAGAATAGTAAGATATGGGCTTTTTGCAGGAAAGGGACGGGTGATTTTATAGGTACAACCATTTCGGGAATGACGGGCCGGGGAAGCATCCGGCACAACAACAGGAGCTTTTCAGCGGCGAATGTAGACCGGAGCAGGTCGGGGCAGAATGTCACCTTTTGCAACGAGGATTTGAAAAAGGTGTACCACGAACTTTTCGATGAAGCCCTGGCTGCCTACAATGCCAAAAAGAAAAAGACCAGGGACAAGATACCAGACTACTATGAGCATATCAGGCAGAGCAAGCAGGAAAAGCTATTTCACGAGGCTATCTTTCAGATCGGCAACTTGACGGACTGCGGGTGCGGCTCCCCTGGAGGGGAACGGGCGGCGGCAGCTCTCAAAGAATTTGCAGAATCCTTCCAGGAGCGCAACCCTCATCTGCGGGTGTTCAATATGGTGCTGCACATGGACGAGGCCACGCCCCACCTCCATGTGGACTTCGTGCCTGTGGCAACGGAACAGAGCCGGGGCCTCTCAACGCGGGTATCAATGAAACAGGCGTTAAAGCAGCAGGGATTTGAAGGGCTGGGCCGGAAGCAGACAGAATGGAAAGCCTGGATGGAACGGGAGAAAGAAGCTCTAACGGAAATCGCCCAGGCGCACGAATTTGAGATTATCAGCCTGGGCGGTGGCCGGCCTCATATGGAGCTGCCAGAGTATAGAGCAGCGGCCCAGCGGCTTGAAGCTGTCCAGGAACAGGTGATAGCGGCAGAGCAGGAGATCGCGGCTCTGGAAAAGCAGAGAAAGGCCCTGCAAGGGAATGTGAAGCTGCTGAAAGCGGTTGAGAAGGTCAAGCCCGATCTGGACGCAATACAGCCGGAAAAGACGCTGACAGGGGCCGTCAAGGGCGTGACGGTGGAGCAGGTGAAGGAGCTGAAGGCGGCGGTGATCCGGGGCGCGGCGGCAGAGCAGAAGGTGCGGGAGCTGAAGGTAGAAAACCAACAGCTTCAGCAGAAAATCCCCTCGACGAAAGAAAAGCTGAAGGAGGCCCAGGAGCGGCAGCGGCTTGAAAATGAAAACCGGCAGCTCAAAGTGCAGGTGGAATACCTGGAAGAAGATTTGAGCCGGGAGCGCGGGTTTTCGGCGCGGCTTCAGGAAGGGATCGGGGCGGTGCTGGATTTCCTGGATCGGCACTTGCCAGAGCAGTTCCGGCCCCTGGTCGAAAAGGCGCGTGAGCTACTACCTGTGCCAGAGGTGCAGCAGCCGGAAAGAGAGCAGGAACGGGGCCATACCTGGGGTGGTATGGAGCTGTAAAAGAAGCCTGTCAGGGGGCCTTGCAAGAGCCGCCCGGACAGGCTATAATAACAGTAAAAATAGGGAATAAAATATATTGATAATATATGCCCCCCTATGGGGTATGGGAGATGGCAGGGAGTTAGTGGGTTGTAAAATAGGGAATAAAATATATTGATAATATATGCCCCCCTCTGGCCTTTAGGCCAGGGAGAAAAATAATAAAATATTCTCTCTCGGACAGGGAGAAAGTCGGAGAGGGTTATGGGGGTGAGCGGCGGGGTGTGGGAATGTGGTAAACCTGAAAGGTTTTCCATCATTTCCATGCCCCAGAGCGAGGGGGAAAAGGGGGAGGTGACTTTCTCTTTAAGGCCCCTTTGGGGCCGCTCTTTGGCTCCCCCTTTTCCCCCTGTGGGTTTGCAGAATGTACGAAAAGAGGTGTAAGGAATGGCGGATCAGCAAGAAGCTCTGGAACGGCTGCGGGAACTTTACAGGGAAAAGAACGAGCATTTAGAGAAGTTTTTGGAGCCGGTGGAGCCGTATGAGTTTTATCGTGAGATCTTCCCGGAAGGATCTTTCGAGAGGAAGGGTCATTTTGAGGACAGGAAGGGAAATGGAATTGCGGTGACGGTGCCGAAAGGTGAGGTTGACAAGGCAACGGGGATTGCCTTGCAGATCGAGGGGGACGGTAAAGCGAAACGCTGTACCATCACTGACGAGCTGGACGAGCTGCGGGAGCTGCAAGACACCGATTTTACGATTATGTCCCCGATTTCTTATTTTGGGCGGCGGCGGTGTGGCAAAAATGCCCGGTATCTCTATGCTCTGGTCTTTGACCTGGACGGGGTGGGTATGCCTCAGCTCCGGGACACGCTGCACCAGATGAATAAGGATATTTTGCCCCAGGCAACCTTTGTTGTAAACAGCGGGACAGGGCTTCACCTGTATTATGTGCTGAAAGAGCCGGTGCCTATGTACCCGTACAACCAGAAATGCTTGAAAGAGCTGAAATATTCCCTTACCCGGCAGATTTGGAATAAGTTTACCTCCACTATCAAGGAGCCGCAAATGCAGGGGATTTTGCAGGGCTTTCGGGTGGTCGGCTCCGGCTCGAAGCTGGGGGGTGAGTATCCTGTGAGGGCGTTCCGGCTCGGCGGGCCGGTGGAGCTGGCGTGGCTGCTTGATTATATCCCGGACAGCAACGGGGAACAGCAGCGGCTTGAGGGGCTTATGAGAAAGAGCCGCCTGTCGCTGGCCGAGGCGAAAGAGAAGTACCCGGATTGGTATGAGCGGCGGATCGTCAAGAAGGAGCGGCGGGGCCG
>NZ_QUGF01000002.1:0-325728 GCF_003479275.1 Clostridium sp. AF20-7
GAGCCGCGGAAGCGGCTTTTAGCTTATAGGGTACTTGGTATGGAGCGTTTACGGTAATAGCGTAGGCAGCGCAGATATAATACCCTGCGCCAGCGCCTGCATAATAGAGGGTGCGCTTTCCAGCACTGCCCCTGCAATATTGGTTATTACTTCCAATATCTGCGGTATCATTTGCGTAATATTATTGATAATTCCAGTAACGCCCTGCTTTATCTTCTCGCCTGCGTCGTCCTGTCCTGCCATAAGGTCGCTCAATCCGTCCATAATCATTGTTATAGACGGCAGCATTTCCCCAGTTATGCTATTTTTAACGCCGCTAAACGTCCACTGCAAACGGCTTAAGCTATCCTCAAACGCTGCGCTTGCTGCTACTGCCTCGTCTGACATTATCATGCCGTATTCTTCTGTTTCGTCCATAAGCTGCTTAATTCCGTCTGAACCAGAATTAAGCAACGGTAAAAGCTCTGCTGCGCTTTTACCAAAAATATCCTGTGCGGCTGCATTTCGCTTTGTTTCATCTTCCATGCCCGCCAGTGCGTCTATGCTCTCTAAAAGCACTTGCTCTGTGCTTTTTACGCTCCCGTCCGTATTCTTAAGGGATACGCCGATAGCCTCAAAACTTGCCCCTGCACCTTTCGCGCCCTCTGCCGTTTTTCCCAGCTCTGTAGTAATGTTCTTAACACCTTTGGTTAAGTCGCTTACGCTGCTGCCGCTTCTCTCGCACGCATAGCTTAATTGCTGATATAGGCTTGCGCTTATCTGCATTTTCTGGCTTTCCTTGTCTATCTGGTCGCCCGCAGATGCCGTATCACTCGCCATATCGTAAAGTGCTTTGCCTGCTGCTACGGCTGCTGTGCCGATTGCTGCCACTGCTGCCGCTGTAGCCGTCGCCACTTTTTTTGCAACCTCTGTAAATCCACTAAATTTACTTGTTGCCTCTTTTGCCTGTTTGCCGCTGTCCTCTATCTCGTTTCCCATTCCGTCTGCGGCTTTTTCTGCTTTGTCCAGCTCTGTAGCTGTCTTTCCTAATTCTGTTTCTGTGTTTGCAAGTGCTGTTTTCTGGTAATTAAGCTGTGTTTCCAGTTTCTTACTTGCCTCGCTGTTCTCTCCTGTAGCCTCTTTGCATTTTGCAAGGGCTTTTTCTGTTTCTTCTACCTTTTTCTTTTGCTCGTCGTAGGTCTTTTTTAATACTTCCTGCTTGGCTTTCAGCGCCTCTGCACTACTTGCATTGCTCTTATATTCTGCTGTTACAAGTTTCATTTCAGAGTTAAGCAGCTTAAGGGTGCTGTTAATCTCTTTGCAGGCTGCTTTATACTGTGCCTCGCCGTCAAAACTAAGTTTGGTTTTAATATTGTCTGTTTTATCAGCCATGATTTACAAGCCCCCTAACGCTATGTCTATGTCGTCCATGCCCTCTGCTGCCTGTGCTGGCGTGCTGCTTTCCTGTCCGAAAATGTGCGGGTTATACTCCTTGTGATAGCCAAATAATTTAATTATCTGGTAAGGTGTCTTTTTCCATGCCTCACTTTCTGGATAATGCAGCATAACCATTGCTATATAAAGCAGCCGTGCGGTGTCTATTCGTCCTGCACGGCTACTCTGTTTCCCTCTTCTGCTGTTTCTTCGTCTGCTGCCTCTTTTTCCTCGCCGCCATTTGTGGAATATACAAAAGCAGCGAAAATAGCGTCCTTAATCTGCGGCAGATTGCCGATATGAATTAACTTACCTACCTGTAATTCTGTAAGCGGTGTTTCTCCCTCTTCCATGCCCTCGTTGATAATAAGGGTAAGCAACCAGCGTAAATCTTTAATCATATTCGGGTTACTCTGGTCAAAAGCCTTGTCCAGTTTGTCGTAGCCCCCAAATCTGTCCTGCATCTCGTCCAGTGCGTTTAAGGAAAACAGTAAATAATAGGTCTTGCCGTTCAGTTCTACGGGCATACGTCCGTCTTTAATTGCGCTCATGCTATAAAATTAAGGCGCAGCCTGCGCTACGCCTTTCTCCTTTCTCTTTTAGATTGTCTGCATTGTTCCTGTCGGTTCTGGTACTGCTGTAAACCACGATTTCGCCGCCTTGCTGTCCTCTGTTCCCACAAAGTCTGCTTTCCAGCGGTTATCTTTCTTTCTGGCTGTAAAATCTGCCTCAATGTCCGGCGTATTAAACTTGATGCTCTCGCCCTTAGTTTCATACTTTTCAGACGGTACTTTGAATTTTGCTTTAAGCAGCCATACATAGCGGTATTTGCCGCCCGTTTTCTTTGCTCTGAACCCTACCGCAACATACGGCGGCTCGTCCTCTTTTCCAGCCCATACTACGCTGTTCTCGTCCACTTCCTGCCCCAGCAGCTCTGCCAGCACTTCCGGCGTAAGGTCTTTAATTCCCAGCTTAAGCGTGCCGCTTGCAAACTCCGTGACGCTCTCGCTTAACGTATCGTCTGCATATAAACTGCCGTCTGCGGTCTTTACGGATAAATCGGCTGTCATTGCCTCTGCCATTTTCTTAGGCGCTCCGTAGCTTTCTACGCCGTCTGCCTCTGTGCATACGGCATAATATAAATCTTTCAGTCCCAGTGTCATTGTTTAATCACTCCTCTTTCAAAATCTCGACTGTGATAGGCACTAACCAGTACCCCGTTTCTGTTTCGTAGCTTTCTGCATCTATGCTGTTGATATAAACGCCTGCTGCTATCAATACCTCTTTTGTCTTATCAAGCTGCGCCTCAAAATCGCCCTTATGGAAAAGCGTAACTCTATACATTTCCCTGCGCTCTTTCTCTTTGTCGTCTGCATTTACCGCAGACGTACCCAGCAGCCGCAGAAACGTATAGTATGCGTCCGGCTTATCCCGTCCAGTGTATACGCCCCTCTGGGCTGGCAGCCCTGCGCTTTCTAAAATCTCCTGTATGCTCATTTGCCCGTTTCACTCTCCCATATACTGTGCTGCGCCTCTACTACCTTTTCGTGCGCCTTGGCGTTTGCCGTTGTCATATACGGGCGTGCCTGCTGGCTGCTTGTCCCGTATTCTGCCACAAAGCCGATTGTTGCATAGCGCACTTTGCTTTTATCGCCTTTCCTGTCGTTTCCATGCCCTGCCCGTCCCTGCGGGTATATCTCTACGTATTTCTCCGTATCGTCGCCCTTTACGTCCGTAGCTTTTATGGAATTGATAAAACCGCCCGTTTCGTTCAGTCCCATTGCCTGTGCCTCTGCTTTCTGTGCCTCTATCAGCACATCTGCGCCAGCCTTAAGCATTTTCGGTACTGCCTCAACCGTGGCGGTTTCTCTCCTGCCGAAAGCGTCTATAATATCTTCCAGCCCGACTGTATTAAATTCTCCCATGCTTACACCTCGTTTCTGTGGCGTAAATCTGTAAGCGTAAGCTCTATGGTGTCTGTCCCTGTATCGTAGGTCTTAAGTACAAAATAGCGCCGCCCGTTTACTTCTACTACGTCCTCGCCGCCATAATCTGCCTTGTGTACCTCGTACTTTGCCTCTACCAGCTTTCCTGTCTGCTGGCTCTTAAAATATTCACTGTACCCTACTGATTTTTTATTACAGAATACAGTGCGGGCGCTTTCTTCCGGCTTTACTGCAAAGCCGTTTTTATTTACCCTGTTTTCTCCGCTTACCTCGCTTATTAGCGTTATCTCGTCTATCCAGTCCATTTTTACCACTCCTTTAGGTGTCCGTTTCGGACACATAGCCCAAATAGACGCTACCGCAATAACAGTTACCCAGATATGCAGCGTCGGTTTTATGCTCTAAAGCATCTATGCGCCCGTCCAGCGTTTCCATATTGTCGTAGACTTCTGAAAACGTATCATTTACAGCCTGCATATTGCTGTTTTCTCTGGCTGTTATCTCTGATACCAGCGCCTTTAAGCTGGCAAGGCTAAACCACCTCATACCAGCACCTCACTTACGCAAACATGGCTTTTACTTCCTGCTGCGTAATCTCTGTAAAGTCTGCCTCTGTAAGTGCAGTAAGTCCTTTGGTTACTGTAAATTTTCCTGTCTTGTTGTCATACGCAAGCCCTGTTACTACATTGCCTGCCCCCGTAGGCGCTACGCTTAAGTCGTCCAGTTGGATAAGTCCCGCTACTGCTGCATTGATTGCCTTAGTAACGTCTGCGGTCTTGGCGTATGCTTTCAGCGCATTTGCAATGGCTGCCGTTACTTCCGCAGTCTTTGCATAGCTGCTTAAGTCCACTTTCCAGTCGCCTACCTTTTCCAGCTTTCCGTCAATTACCATGTACTCACTGTAAAGATTTCCCGCCTCTCCGTCGGTATTCTTTACCATGTAGATTTTCTTTTCTGCGCCGTCTGCCGCTACGTCAATATCTGCCGTGCTGTCTACCATTACACGGCTTAAATGGTCTGTTCCGGCAATCGCCGTGGAAATAGCGCTTGCTATCTCCGTCGCTGTCATTCCGTCTGTGATGCCATAACCCGCAAGCGTGGTGGCTGCATTTGCCTTGCCGTTTATAAGGTTTTTCAAATCGTCTGCCAGATTTTCTACCGCTACCTTATCAAGCCCCCCCCCCAGCGCTCCTATGGCGCTTTTCTCTGCGTAGCGGTCTTTAATTTCCGCTACCAGATAAGACAGCGTATTATAAGTTACTCTTTTAATCGCCATTCTGTCTGTTTCTCCTATCCGAATAAGTTCTTAATATCGTCCTCGTTTACCTCGCCGTCTATATTGTCCGGCGTTTCGCCGCCTGTGTATTCGCTGGATAGGCTTAAATGAGTTTTCAAGCACTCGTAAGACTTCCAAAACTGCTCTGATTTATCGGAATAGCCAAACTCTGCCTTGCAGTATAAGGTAATTGCCCTAATAATCAGTGCGTCTGTTTCGTCCAGTTTCTTTACGCCTACGTCCTGCAAATCCATTTTGCAGGCGGCTATACAGTCGTTTATTTCTTCTGTGATTTTCTCACTGGTGCTGCTTATACGCAGCGCCGCCCGCATCTTCTCTGTTAATGTTGTGGTATCTGCTGCCATAGCCTGCACCCTCTTTCTTACTCTGCCATTACTGCTGCTACGCCTGCCTCTTCCAGAACTGCTGCACGTTCTCTGCTTACGGTGTAAACGTCCCCAGTATCCTTAATCTGGTTTAATTCCATATCACGGAAACGGCGCTTTACTTTCACTTTTACCAGCCTTGCTGCTTTCTTTTCTTCCTCGGCTTTAGCTGCCGCCTCTGCTGCTGCCTTTTCCTCTTCGGCTTTAGCTGCCGCCTCTGTCGCTGCCTTTTCCTCTTCGGCTTTGGCTGCCGCCTCTGCTGCTGCCTTTTCCTCTTCGGCTTTCGCTGATGCCTCGGCTACCGCTTTTTTGTCCTCTTCCGTAAGCTCGTTGTCGTCTGGTATGTCTACCTCGACGGCTGCGCAGCGTGCAGCAATTTCTTTCTTTGTTCCCTCTGCATCTACGCCCAGCTGCTTTGCCAGTTCCTGCAAATCCTCTTTCTTATAGCTTTCCAGCTCTTTTGCGTCTAAGTATCCTTTCATGCTCTGCCTCGCTTTCTTACACTGCTGTTACACCCTTTTTAACTAAGATAATGCCCGCAGCGTCAGCTACTTTGCCGTCCACTACCATTAAGCACTTATTCTTAATCTTGTTGTTGTCGTGGTCTGTCCATTTCACTACCTGCATTTCCATGTTGGTATTGATAACGTAATCAGAGAAATTCATAAATACTGCGATTACGTCGCCCTCGTTTGCGTCGTCCCAGCTCGGTAAAACGTCGTCCTCTACAGTTTCCACATTCTTACCCATAAAACGGTATGTTTCCTCTCCGTTCACGCCGTAGTTTGTGCGTCCGATAGGCTGCCCGTTCTTATCTTCCATGCCGTCAATGCCAGTATCAAAAGTGGACTGGTTCATAACAAAGCTGCCGTTTCTGTACGCCTTTTTCATTTTGCCTTTTACCTTGTGCCAGCCGTTCCAGCTTGCATACTCTTCCGGTGTCAGAGTAATTACAGCTGTTACCCTGCTGTCTTTCAGAACGCCCAGCGGCTGCCCCTCGCCTGTACCGTTGAAAATGGCAATTTCGATAGCCTTTACCATTGCCTCTGTTGCCATAGGTACGAACAAATCAGTAAACATTTTCAATGTTACTACATTTGCTAAAATGCTCTGGGAAATTTTGCACTCCAAACCGTAATAATTGAAAGTTACGGAATTTTTAGCAGATGCTTTCTGGTCGTCGCTGCTCTTTTCCTCTGTAATCCAGTGTGCAGTAGGCTTTAAGTCTGCAATCGGAATGGAAACGCCGCCCTGTACGTTAATCTTACGCACCTTTGCATAAATGCTGCCGTAGCTTTCCAGTTTCTGGATAATTTCATTCATAATAGTTGTCGGAATTACAGCGCCGCTGTCTGCTGTGGTGGTGGTTTCAGCTGCTCTGTACTCTGCCGGAATAGCAACGCCTCTGCATACATAATTCATAAACGCTTTTCTGTATGCCGTAGTGTCGTATTTGTCCTCTGGTTCTCCTGCTCCTGCGCCGCCTGCTCCCTTGAAATTTCTAAGCAGCGTGGTATCTGCTCCCGCTCCACCTGTCGGCTCTCCTGCTGCAATTCTTTCAAGCAGCTTTTTACGTTTCTCTGCCGCTGTCAGTAAAGCGGTACGCTCTTCCTGTAAGTCTGTTACCTCTGTTTCCAGTTTTGTAATTTCCTCGTCTGTAAGCTCTGCCGCTCTGGTGTTAAGCTCTTCTTTGATTTCGGCTAATCTTGCCTCAATTTCCTTTAATCTCATAGTCTGTGTTCTCCTTTTTGTTTTGGTTTTTATAAGCTCGCCTTAATCTTTAGTATTGCTGCCCGCCTCTTAAGCAACTCCTGCCGCTCCCGCTCGTAACTCCTACTCGCAAAAGCACGGGCGCTTATTTCAGTATCGTTATTTGCCGGAATACTCACGGCTGATACATCATAAACCTTTTTGATTTTCAAAATTGTTCTTGTATGTGTTTCTCTGTCGTAACTTTCCTCTGCCACTGTAAACGCCCATGACATTTTAGTAATCATTCCTGCGCTTATGTCCTGATACAGCCCACGGGCTAAGTCTGTCCGGCTTAAGTCTGCTGCCACAAAAAGCCCCTTTACGTCCGGCTCTAAAATCAGCGTATTATTTGACTGTCTGGCAAATACTCTGCCCTCATGGTCGTACTGCATAATAACGTCGCTCATGTCTGCGCTGTCTAATGCGTGTGCATCTATTCTTTCGTAAATCTTTGTGCCGTCCTCAAACTCATATAAAAGGTATGGCGCATTAAATGTAGTGGCGTAGCCCTCTACGTAGCACTCCGACTGTATACGCTTTTCGCCGGAACTCTGCGCTACCAGAGGCGCTACCAGCGTTCTATATTCCCGCTCTTTCTTAACTGGCATTATTTACACCCTCTTTCTCTTCCTGTCCGTTCTGCGGCTCTTCTCCTGCTGCTGGTTCTGTCTGCTGTTGTACTTGCTGTATGATAACTGGCTGCTCACTTCCTTTGTGCAGCTCGCTTACCTCTGTATATTCCTTTCGGATATAATACTTTTCCCCGTCCTCAACGTGTGCCATGTTCCATATATCCATTACGCCGTTTCTGTTCAGTAACGCACGGTCAAAAAGCTGTGTGCTTACGCTTAACTTTGTGGCGTTGCTGGCGTATTGTAGGCGGTTTGCAGAAAAGAAAATAGCATTGCCGCAGGCTCTTTCTCTCTCTGTAAAGCTCATATTTGTCATAACAAGCGATAGCTGTATTGCAAACGGTTCTATTTTCCCCTCGTAGTAAGCGTTCCACGTATTTTCATCGAATTTATTTTGCAGAATATCCATATTTGTACCAAAATGCGTACATACATTTTCCTGTATGTGCTGCATCTGCAATGCGTTTGGTGTATACGGTTTGCTTTCTACCTGTTTCAGTTCACTAAACTTGTTATCATAAATAATCATGCCGCTATCGTTGTCAGCGCTTAAGTTATCCTCTGTAAAGCGTTTCCGCTCTTTCTTTATATCCTCTGGTTTCAGCATATTTGCCACCTTTGCCAGAAAACGGATATTTGCAGAATTTTTTACAGCGTTTATAATTCCCTCATTCTGCGTATGTATCAGCTGCATAGTTGGTGCAAGTGTGCTGTTGTCCTCTCCGAAAAGGTCGTCTTTATATTCAAAGTCTGTCATAATGCCTACACGCTCAAACTCAATAGCGCCATAGCTGCCATTTGCAAACAGATACCGTAAATATAATTGCCCCTCACTCTCTACCACCTCGCAGCGTTCAGCCCGCAGCGGATACCAGCCACATAAGCGCCCGTATTCGTCCTCGATAGGTATAATAAAAGCGGTGTGTTCCACCGCTACATACGTTGCCAGACGCTTTATAAATTTTGTTGTATCCATGAAGTAGTTGGGTTTATGCTGCAATGTCTTTTCCAGCGATTTAAGGGCGCTGCCCTCTATCTCCGGCTTTAGTTTGCTGCAATGTGTAGCAAAATTATTTATAGCCGTTCTGGTTAAATCCATTTCATACACGCCGCCGCTAAAGCTGGTAAACGTCGGGCTGTATCCGTTCAGCATTTTGAAATAATTACCTATGGCTTTTAATTCTTTGCCATGGAAAAGATAGTCTAAAAATTTCATGCCGTTTACACTCCTTTCTATGCGGCATTTTTAAGCAGCTCGCCGCACTCTTCCCAGTATTTCTGCCGCACGGTCATTGCATCTATGACAGATACAAAGCCGTCGATATGCGCCCGCTGCTCGATTTTTATAGGTCTGAATTTTCTTGTTTCCATGTTGTGCTTAAGCGCAACATTTAAGAAATGTGTCTTTAGTAAATTGTTGTCGGCAATCTTAAAATCGCCGTCTTTTATGATGCCCTCAAACTCCCGTATAACTGGTGTAAGGTTTTCGCCTTGGTAAACGTCGTCCATGTGAAAGCCATAATTTGCCATATCGGTAATAAGGTACTGGGCGCTGTATCTGTCGTAGCCGATTTTCAAAGGTCGTATGCCGTAATCTTCCAGCAGCATAGTAAACCAGCCGTAAACGTCGTGGTAGTCTACGTAATTCTCGCCGCTTAAGGTTATCAGCCCCTTTTTAACAAATATGTCATACGGCACACCGTCCGTAGCCTGTAAGTATTCCAGCCTGCCCCGTGGCATAAAGAACTGCGTAAACGCATACAGCGTGCCGTCTTTCTGAATAACCACACTTGCTGCCGTTAAGTCCGTTGTCTGGCTTAAGTCAATACCGCCCACTGCGTAGCAGTCCCTAAAGTCCTCTAAGGTCTTTTCTACTCCGGCGTTCTCTACTGTCTGATATTCCAGCCATGCAATAGAGCTGTTCTGCTTAATATTGCAATACTTTGTAAGGAACTCTGCTTTTTTACTTAAGCTGCCCTCTGCTACGGCTATCTCGTCCATAAAGAAACTTTCTTTTACGGATACACCCATGTTAGGGTTAGCCTTTTTCAGTTCGTCTATGTCGTTCCACTTCTCCACATCATCAATCATGTAAAGGAATGGTAATAGCCTGCGCTCTTTGCTGTTTCCTTTTAAGAAACTTGTGCTACGTTTCATTAGTTCATCATAAATACTGTCGTTGATATATCCGGCAGTGCTTATGCTCAATATCATAGGTTGAGTACGTGCGCCTAAAGCGGATTTCATAACCTCATACTGCTTTAGTCCAGCGTCCCCGCTCCATGCTGCCATTTCATCACATACCACAAGCTGCGGGTTAAATCCGTCTGACTTCTTGGCGTTAAAAGCAATCGGTTTTATTACCGTGTTGCTCTCCGCAATATAAATATCGCTGCGCCGTTTCTTTGCCAGCTCCGCTAACTCGTCCTCTGCCTGTACCATTTGATAAAATCCGTCATACACCAGCGCCGCTTGGTCTAATTTCGGCGCTAAACAGTATATTTCTTGTCCATACTCCGGCTCTAAGTACGCCATATATGCAATAATCGCAGATGCAAATAAACTTTTTCCGTTTTTTCTGCCAATTACAATAAAAATTTCACGGAAAATACGTATTTTTTCTGCGTCTTGTATGCCAAAAATAACAGAAACTATGGCTTTCTGCCATAGCTCCAACTTGATTAAATCATTACGCCCCTTGCTGTGGTGGCAAAAGTTCTCTATGAACCGTATAGCCTTATTTGCAGCCTTTGCATTAAAAAAATACTCCTGCTTTTGCAGCCCGTTTATAATGATTTCGTATATTTTCTTTATCCATTTTCCCGCTATGATTTCGCCGCTTGTAATCTTTGCGTGGTACTCATAGATATAGTTTCGATAAGGCGGCAATATTGCTTACTCTTCCCGCAAAGCTGCCAGCCTGCTTGTCTTTCGTTTCGCAGCTGGTACTAATTCCGTAAGCTGCTTAATCACTGCTGCATAGTTCTTACTAAGCGCTATGTAAGTTTCTGCCTCTGGGCTTTTCTTTGTCCCCCACTGGTTCTGCCCGTTCTGGTACTCACTCGTCCAGCCGTCTTTTTCAAGTTTCGCCTGCAAGTCGTCCAGCTCAACGCTCATAAATGCAGCCTTTTCTATCAGCGGCGTTACTAATTTTCTTTTGTTTTCGTCTAAGTCCTTGAAAATACCCTTAAGTCTGGTCTTTTCGGTCTTTATCCTCTGTTCTTTGGTTTTCTCTTTCTTTGTTGCCATTCCTTTACCCCGCTTTCCATTCCTGCGCCGCACCACACCCCCTACACCACCCGTGCGCACGCCCGTAGGGTAATTTTAGGGTATCCCCCTCGGTATTCGCCCCCTTTAATTATTTTTCTGATATGGGGGGAGTATGCCGCCATTCTCGTCGAACCGATACCGCTTATGTCTCTCCTGTTTGTGGTGTTCCTTGTTGTGGCAGTCTTGGCACAACGCCTCTAAGTTATCCCAGCATAACGTAACGCTTATGTCGTTTATGTTCTCTCTGTTAAGCCAGCGCTTATGATGCACTATCTTTGCGGGCTGCCCGCAGCGTTCACAAATATAATCTTGTGACATTAAATAAGCGGCTCTGGTTTTTTCCCATGCCGCTGATAAATAAAAACTCTTAGCCCATGCTTTCATACTGTCCCCTCTCTTTCTTCATTCCCCAGCGCCCTAAGTTTCATGCGCTGGGTGGAGGCTAAAGAATGAATAGAAAAAGAGTAGGCAACTGCTGCCGCACATGGCTTAAGCTATCGCCTACTCATTTCATGCTACCATTGTATCTCTTTTGTTTTCCCATGTAAACACCACGTTTTTACCATTACTTTACCACGCCAGCTGTTCTCTCTTCGTCAATTCCCCATAACAATACTGACAGCTCGTTTATGATGCCTGTTACCCAGCGCCTCGGTGTGTTCTTTCCTGTGTCCAGTTCCTCTGCAATTTCCGCATAGTCCATACCCTGCATGAAATACATTTCAAAAGCCTTGTACTCTACGCCTCTGCCTGCTGCCTCTCTGCGACGCTCTATCTCTTCTACTGCCTTGTCTATATGTGCTGTCATTATCAATGTCTTAAAGCGTGTGCGTCTGATACTCTCTAAGTATGTACGCTGCTGCTCGTCCGTCATTCCCTTAAGCTCTAACTGCTGCCCGTCGCTTATGGCGTTCTCGATATGAAAAACCGCATCACGGTAACATTTCATAAGCGTAAAAGTATTGTGGTATTTCTCTTTCTTCCGTTCCTGCTTTTCCTGTCTTTTCAGTTCCGTTATTGCAGCCTTTGCCTGTTTCTGCATCAGCTCCGTTAATTCGCTTTCGTGCAGCTGTACCCAGCTTTCAGCCGCTGGCGGCATTTCTACCCCTGCCGCCGCTGTTGTCTTTGTTTCTTCCTGCTCCATGTTCTGTACCTCGCTTTCTGTTAATTAAACGGTAGCTCTTCGTCTGCTCCCTCTGGGATATTCATAAACCCGTCACTCTCCGGCAGTTGCTGCCCTCTCGCCTCTGTCTCTGCTTTGCTCTCTCCAAATCCCACGCTGTTTGCCACAACCTCTGTGTAATATACCTTGCCGCCTGTTCTCTGGCTTTCGTAGCTGCCTGTTTTAATCTTTCCTGTTACCTCTGCTTTACTTCCCTTGCTTAACCATTTCTGCGCCCATTCCGCAGTGCGTCCGAAACACTTAATATTTATAAAATCTGTGTCTTTCCCGTCGTCTACCGCAAGCGTAAAGCGGGTAATAGCTGTGCTATTGTCCTGCCCGCCATATCTAAGCTCTGGCTCTCTTGTAAGCCGCCCTGTAAGTGATACATTATTCATTCTCTCTGCCCCTCTCTTCCAGCTTGTCCAGCTTTGAAAATATCGCCAGCAATTCCAGTGCTATAATTCCCAGTAAAATATTAGTCATTTTCTACCGCCTCGCTTTCTTCTCTCAATCCTGCTGCCATATTGCTAAACGCCGCTGCTACGTTCTCGCATAATGTCGCCAGTGCTGGCTTTATACTCTGCGCCCAGCTGTTAATAGCTGCCGCCAATGTTTCTGCTGCTGTTGGTAAGGTTTTATTTATCTGTCTTGCCATTTTTCTTGCAAGCCTGCGCTTTTTTCGCTTGTCCAGCTCTAACGGCGGGTTTACTCCATGCTTTTTCTTATAGTTCTTTTTTCCACTGTCTGTATTTCACTGCTTACGCCCCTTTCTCCATATCGCATACGGCAATATCCATACTGGCGCTGTTATTATCAACACCGCTTTTGCTGTGCATATCGTCACAAATACTGCTACGTCTACTGCTGCCTGTGCAATTTCTTCCGCTGCATCTACTATGCCGTCCATATACTCAAACATTTACTACCCCGTTTTCCTGCTTAATCTCAATATTTCTGCCGCCTCGCTGCTTTATAATTGCCTCTACGTGCAAGTATGCAGGCAGCATAACCACGCTGCCTGTTCGTAACTGATATTCTACGCTTTTCCGCATCTTCTCGTATTGCTCTGCCTTGCAAAACGCCGTACAGCCCAGAATAATTGTAAATACCTGTGCTTTCTTCTTTTTCCGCTGCCGTCTATTCATGCTCTGCCCCGCTTTCTGTGTCCGTTTCGGACACCTTACCTGTATAGTCTGTTACTCTGATACCCAGAATACAGTAGCCCTCTGTAAGCCCTGTATAATCTTCCAGCATATAAATAATATCTGCATCAATCGTGCGCCCTGTATGCTTACCGTCCTTAAATTCCAGCATTTTAAGGCTGTCGCCCTGTTTATAGCCTCTGTCATTCTTCCGCAGCTCAAAGCCTTTTTTCCCGCTTACTACGTCCTCGTAATAAGATGCCACTATTTTTATCTCATGCTGCTTATGCTCTGTGTTTCCCTCGCTTGGCAGATGCTCCATTTTTTCTGCGTCTGCCCGCTCCTGCAATTTCTTCTTTGTCTGGCGGTCTATAGCGTCCTGCTCTTCGCTGTACCGCTGTTCGTCCGTCTTTTCAGCCTCTGCCTTGTTTATGTACTGGTCGCATTTCTGGCACGTTCCCGTTTTTACGTTGCAGTCCTTGTATTTCTGGCAGGAATAGCACAAAGACGTTATGCTTTCTGGGTGCGGTGTTTCGTAATCGTCCCCTGCCTTTTTCTCTGCTACCTTTTCCGCTATTTCCTTTGCCCTCACATTTTTGCCCGCTGCTGCTTTTTTCGCTATTTCTTTCTGCTCGTCCTCGTCCAGCTTTGCTACCTCGTATGCAGCAGTGATACCTAAATTTCCCTCTTTCAGCTGCTCTTTAATCTCCGGCGTTGCGTTGTTGTTGATTGCGTCCATTCTGGCTACGTTTGTGCTGCTTTCGTTTATCATAGCCGCCACTAAATCACGCATTTTGCCTTGTATCTCTAAGCCGTCCTCTTCCTTGGCTCTGATAAGCGCCGCTTTTGTACGCTCTACTAATCTGGTTTTTTCATAAGCTGTAAGCTCCTGCGTAAATCCGTTGCCAGCCAATAAGCGCAGCTCATACATTGCCTCGCTCATATCCATAAAGCGGTAAAGCACTTTCTCATACTCCTTATGCCCCCGCTCTAAGTTCAAAATATTTGCCGCATTACGTCTGTGTCCGTCGATTATACGGTATTCCCCGTTTACTCTCGCCAATACTGTAGGCTGTTCCTGTCCTACGTGTAAAAAGCTGTCTGCCAGCTCTTCTATGTTCTCTAATTTCTGGTGCGTATTCTCCTGCGCTGCCTTTACCTCGTAAGGGCTTAAATAAATCTCTTTGTATCCCTCTGTCTGTGCCTGCTGCCCTGCTGCTTTCGTCTTTGCGTTCAGAATGTCGTTAATGCCAAACTTTGCCATATTCTCTACCTCGCTTTCACAATCCTTTGTTTTTTCTTGCACTGTCCCATTACTCCGTTGCACATTTCGCACGTTCTCCAATGCTCGCAAGCGTCGCTTTGCGGACATTTCTTCCCTGCAAATTTACTGCCCCAGTTCCAGCACTCCGTACCGCCAGTCCTGCGGCAATGCCAGTAAACGCATAATCTCTCTTTATGTGCCACGCTTGCTACCTCGCTTTCCCTGTATACGCTGTTACAAATTTCTTGTACCCCTGCGCCGCTCCGCAGCATGGGCTATACTCATAAATCGGCTTACGCATGAAAGTATTTTCTGCTACTTTCTTGGAATACCGAATAATACCCAAAATATTAAAATCTGTCTTTTGTTCCAGCCATTCTACGCCTGCTGCCTCGCCGTCTGTGTTCTGGTATGACGTAATCAGTACGCCTGCCAGCTTTAATGCTGGGTTAAATGCCTTTGCGTCCTCTATCTGCTCTGTCACAATGTCCAGCCCCTCTAAAGCGTCCTCGTCCACCTTTACGGGTACTATTACCTCGTCCGTGATTGCCAGCGCATTTACAACATTAAGCCCAATATCCGGCGGGTTATCAATGATGCAGTAATCATACGCCCGCTCTGTTTCTATGTAGTCAAATTTTGCATACCCGAACCCCAGCACTTTCGCTGTTACCAGCGCTTTGTATCTCTCTATCTGGTTTTCGCTGTCCTCTTTGGTTAAATTCCATGTAGCCCCAAATAGTGACATATTCGCCGTTACAATGTCGATACCCTCATACTCTGTATGCTGTATCAGCTCGTCTGCGTTTTCCCAATCCCCAGCCAGTAGCCTTGTGGCTGGTGCTACGTTCTCTGCATCATATCTGCTGTACGCCTTGCTTAAGTTTCCCTGCTTATCGTTGTCAATCAGCAGCACCTTATAACCTCGCCTGTAAAGCTCATACGCCATGTTTGCCGCTGTAAAGGTCTTGGCTACGCCGCCCTTTAAATTCAAAATGCTTATTGTTTTCATTCTTTGCCTCTCTTTCCTGCGTCGCCTCTAACGCATGGTTACTGTTTCCTGCTCTTTTATAAGCTCGTCTGAATGTAATAAATACTGCTCTATCAGCTGCGCTGCTGGCTGCCAGCCGTAGCAGACGGCGGTATAATAGCCCTGCTGCCGCAGATACTCTAACCACTCTTTCTGTTTCTTGGTCGTCGTGTTCTCGCCTGCCTTAAGCTCTATGTAAAGCCCATGATACCCAGCCCTTGCAGCTGGTAGCATAATATCCGGCACGCCAGCCTTTACGCCCTGCCTCTTAAGCACCGCTGCTGTTGCTTTATCACGTTTGCCGCCGTTTGGCACGTGATACATATATTGCAGTTCCGGCATAAGCCCTGTTCTGTATGCAGCCCAGCTAAATAATGCCTCTTGATGCCCGCTTTCGTCGTCCAGTCTAAAGTTTCTCATTTTCTCGCCTCGCTTTCTGCTTAAATTCTACATACTGGCAAATTCTGAAAAGCAGCCCGTCCTTATGCGGCTTGCTGTTCTCTATCGCCAAAAGCGTTATTGTTTTCTCGCTTTGTAGTCCCACATTTCCCAGTACGTCCCAGCGGCATATATCGTAATGTCTGCACCGCAGGCAGCAGCGCTTACAGTCCTTGCCTTTCTGGAATAACCAGTATTTAATTTTTTCTATCATGTTTTCTGCCCTTTCTGCTGCCGCTGTCTTTCCAGCTCTCCTGCTGCTCAAAAATAGCCGCCGCAATTCTAAATACCAGATATGCTGCCACAATCAGCGCCAGCAGTCCGGCTATTATCAACACTGCTGCAATGGCAATGCCCTTGATTATCTGCATTTCAGCCCCCCCTATCTGCTATTTTTACTAAGGTGTATCTTAAATACCCGTAGCCGTAATACTCTGGGCTATGTACTCCCATGCTCACGCTGTTCTTGTCCACGTAATAGCCCTTTATTGCCTTTGGCTCTTTCTTGAAATACTCACGGTCTGAAATTATGTGATACTCTGGCTCTGGTCTTACTAAATTCTTGCTGCAATTCCAGCGCTTACCCTGTAATGCTCCGTCAGTACCCTTTTTGTGCGTTCCTGTGTACTTGATTAAATAGCTTGCCAGTTCTGCATAGTTGCCGCTGTCGTCCAGAGGGAATACCTTTACTCTGTTATGCCCCTCGTATGCCTTATACCAGCAGCGCTGTAAAATCTCTGTGTCAATTTTATTTACTACAAGGTGGTGATGCCTCGCACCTTTCTTGCCTATCTCCATAACGTGTATGTATTTGAACTCTAACCCTGCTTTTCTGTACTCCTTTCTGCACTCCCTCAAAAATACGTCTATGTCCTGCCGCATCTGCTCCGGCGTTCTGTCCGGCTCTCCTTTCCTGCGGATATAGTCAAGCACTAAATGGTAGTCCCCATAGCCATAGTTTGCATTTATGAGTATCCTTAACTTTCTCTCTGCCTGTCTGGTGTTTACTTTTTCCTGCTCTTCTTTTGTTGGCTTTACCTTATCCCCTCTGCTGATACCTTTCTTTTTGTATCTGCTGGTAAAGTACCTCTCTATCTCTATCGTATTTCCCGCTTTTGTTACCCTCTCTACGTATGGCATATATCTACCTCTCTGTCGGTTCGTTAATACTTTTATCAAGTGTTAAAACGGGCTGCCTGCCCGTTAAATTTCTTGACTTTGCGCCATACATAGCTTATAATTTTTATAGTATTTCAAAGCTGTATAGCTTAGCGCCTATGGTGTTTCCCCACCGTAGGCGCTTTTATTTTTTCATGTTTCCTGCCGCTCTCTTATGCGGCTTAAGGCATACTCATAAGCCCGTCTATATGCAGCTGTGCAAGTGTTGGCGGTACAGCAGTTCTCATACCCCATAAGGCTACATAATCTACGCTCGTAACAATGCTTGCACTCATGCAGCTTTGCGTAGTCGCTCGCTGCCCGCTCCTGCCGCTTTTCCTCATATCGCATATATGCTTTAATCTGGCTCGCATCTATAACCACAATTCCCAGCGTATTTGCTGTATGTATTTCTCTGTCCATTCCCTCTGTTATGCCGTATTTCACGCCCGCAATAACAAAATCGCAGCCTTTCAGCAGCGCAAGCCCAGCAGCCATGCCCCTTGCCCGCTCTTCCGGCTTTTTATCGTCCATGCACTGCGTCATATATAAATGCGGCGTAATGGGTGCTAAGCCTGCCTCTAATGCCTGCCGTGTCAGCTGCTGCGCATAATCTATGTTTCTGTCCAGCTCTGCGCCGTCTTTCGCCCTGTATGGGCTGCATATATAAACTTTTTTCATACCTAATTACCCGCTTTCTGTTGTGCCTCTGTCCGTGCCTGTTCATTCCCTGCCAGATATGCCGCTAAATGCATCAGCTCGTCTGCGTCTTTTTCTTCAATAAAATCACAATCCACGCAGCATTTGCAGTACCCCGTAATTTGTAAATATCCGTCGTATACTTCCTGCGGTGTCTTGCACTGCTTTAAATCATTTATCAAAGCTGTAAGCAGCATTATTGCCTTTATGCCTGTCTCGCCACCTTTTCCGTGTATCCCTACTGTAATCTGCCGCATTTTTGTTACGCCGTCTGCTCCTAAAATTGTTTTACTCTTCATTCTGTACCTCGCTTTCTTCCTTAAACCCAGCCAAAAGCATAGTCATTGCATCTATCGCCGTATCAAAATGTTTTCCCAGCTCCGCTGCGTCAGTAAGCCCCTGCTTTGTGTTTCTTCCATTCCCTTTCATTACTTGCGTTTGCAAAATAGGTTTTAGCTGACTAAGCCCAGCTATGCTGTTCTCTAACTCTTCCTCACTCACGCAGATTTTTACATAGCCCTTACCAATGCGTTCAACGCTCATTTTCTGCCTCTTCCTTTCTTCTAATCAGCCGTACCGATACCTCATAAGCTGTACGCTGTTCTCTTTCTCCTGTGGCTGCATCAAGTACCTTTTCATACTGGCGGCTCTGATACCGTCCCAGCAGCTCTACAGTGTCGCCCTGCTGCCACTGCGCCGCCTCGTCTGCCTGTTCCTGCCAGCAGATGCACGGTAAATAGCAGCTGCCGCCTGTAAGCTCATTTCTTACTTTTACCGTAATATCAGTAATACGCTTGCCTCTTGGCGTTTCTCTGTGTGTTGGTTTATTCGCTATAACGCCTCTTATTGCTACCTCGTCCTGCTCTACTGCCTTTTCTGATACCGCCACAAAATCTGCCAGAATATATACCAGCAGTCTACCGCTCTGGAAGTCCTTAAGTGTCTGCGCCTTGCCTGTCAGTAAAAGCCTGCTGCCCTCTACAAATTCCTGCATAACGTCAAATTCTATACCGTTGCAAGCCTTGTATGGTACGTCCTCTGCAAATACTACCGTTACCTCGTCCGGCACGCCGCTTGGTCTTACTGTTTCCAGCTTTGCCATATAACCACAAAACGGCAGCCCGCATAGCTGTTTAATTTCCTTAATCTGTGTAAGCGTTCCTACCAGTCCCGCTGCATTTTCCTTGATACCGCCACCTGTAAGCTCGTCCATGATTGCAGTATCTAAATCCCGTAAAAAATCCGGCTTTTTCTTTGTCATACTTCCTGTCCTTTCCTTTCCTGTATGTATATGGTGTAGTAAAGTGACATCTGCAAATCACTAAACTTATACTGTGCTGTCTGGTCTGGCTCTAATGGTTTCATAAGCCCCAGCTCTTTCCAGCGTTTGTGCGTTATCTCCGGCACTGCCCTAAACTTCTTTACCTCATGCTCTCTGTATTTTCGGTATTCCTCGCTTATCTCATGGTCTGCAAACGGTTTGAACGCTGCCAGATACCCTACGTAAACCTCTGCTTTTCCCTCGATAATGCGCAGGCGGTCTGAACTCTCCAGCGTGCCTATAAATTCCTCTACTGTCACTGTCTGCCTCTCCTATTTCTCCGGCATTTCGTACAGCCTCGGTATTACTGCTGCAAACGGCTGTACGTCCATGCCGCCCCTTACTATAGCTGCACCGCCAGCCGTAAACAGATAGCTTACGCACGCTTTCTGTATCTCGTCCAGAACCTCTAAGCAGCGCTCTTTTGTGGCATACTCTCCGATTTCCTCTAAACACCCATCACTTATGCAAATTACGTGGCGCTTTTTGTCTGCCTCTGCGCCGCCTCTCTTTTTCTTTATGTCCTCGTACTCTCCATACTCTACGCAGGCGTAATTACCGCCCAGTCTATACAGCTTTTCTTTATTCTGGCTGCGTATGTAAACCTCACTCATAAATTGCCTCTCTTTCTTCTCTTTTCTGTCGCAAAAAGTATTACTTATTCCTGAATAGGTAATACTTTTGTACGTGTTAAGGTAATACTTTTGTTTTCAACCTTAAATATTCCTCTGCCATATTGCGCACCTTATCAGAAAAACTACGCCCTTTTACGCTTTCTATAATCTCCTGCGTTTCCTTATCAATTTTTATGCTTTTCTGGATATTTGCGCCTATATGTTGGCTTTTTCCGTTTTTGAATGTATACATGCTTATACCTCACTTTCTGCCGTTTCTCCCAGTAGTATTTTTCTAAACATACTCTCAAAAATCGGTACTGGTATGCTGTTGCCTGCCTGCTTATACAGTGGCATTGTGTAACGCCCTACTCTTTTATGCACTGCTGCCGCCGCCTCATAGTCTGCATCTGTATAGCCTTGCAAGCGCCAGCACTCACGCTCTGTAAGGTATCTGTAGCGCCCGCCGCCCATGTCTATTACCTGTGCTGGCGTTCTGTCCTGCCTTGCGGTAATTGTAAAAGCACAATCCTCTATTACCGTTGCCCGTCGTATTCCTTTCTTTCCGATTGCCTCTAAAACGCTTGGCTGTGTTACGTCATACACTGGCGGCGCATCTGGTAGCAGAAAGTCGTTTATATCTTTCATGGGCGTTTTTATCAAATCATCAAAAGAAAATTTTTCTTTTCCCAGTACAGATACTGTAAAAACTCTTTCCCTTGCTTGCGGTAAACCAAACTCTCTTGCGTCCAGTATTTCAAAATTGCTGCTATATCCCAGCCGTTCCATTTCTGATAAATACAAGTTGAAATTTACCCGCATATAGCGGCTTAATACATTTTTGACATTCTCCCATATTACGTACTTTGGTTTCCATTCTCCCATCTGTTCTATAATATGAATTGTTTCCCACATAAGGCTTGAACGTGTCCCGCTACCTTTGTCTGCTCCCTTGCCTCTGTTTATCCGTCCTGCCTCTGCCGTCGCTTTTCCTTGGTGTCCTGCTATGCTAAAATCTTGGCAAGGGCTACCGTGTATTAAAATATCTGGTTTTAAATTCCAGCCTACAACGCTCTGCGTTTTATATGGCAGTTCGTCCGCAAACATTGCGTTATAAGAACGTACTGCCTTTTCGTCTATCTCTACATAATCAATGGCTTTTACTGGTATGCCGATATTGCGCAATGCGCAACGTGGGCTACCTATCCCGCCGAACAATTCTAAAATCTGTATCATGGTTCTTTTTCCTCTCTTTTGTCGTAAAATAATAATCATTCATAATCAGCATTTCCTTACTGATAAGGCACGTAAGCCCCAGCGGTACTGTAATAAATGCTATTGTTATGTCGCCCTCTGTCGCCCATACTGCCAGCACGGTAATTGCAAGCATTGCAAGCCCGCAGGCTTTCTGTTTAATGAAATACCAGCGGCGGGCTTTCTTTTCCTGTTCCCACTGCTGCCGCTGTCTCTTTTTTTTGCGCATATCTTCCACAGCATCTGTATAGCCTCTCTGGTATGCGTCCTCTAATATCAATGCCTCTGCTGCCATTCTTTGCCTCTCTTCCTTTCGGCGGCGCTCTCTGTCTTTCCATTTGTGCCGCTCTCCTGCTCTGGCGTTTCTATTTACCGTGTGGGCTGCTTTTCGCATTAAAAAGCCGCTGAAAACCTGTTAAACGTCTACATACTTTCTGGCTGGTATGACCGCCGCTATTTTTTCACGGTATCCAGATTGCAGCTATTCGCCTGCTGCCCTCTGTTGCAGGCTCGCCATGCCTGCTACACAATGCGCCGTGTGGGACTTGAACCCACGACTTGCCGCTTATGAGGCGGCTGCTCTAACCAACTGAACTAACGGCACTCGTGGCGGCTGCTGCCGCCTACTCATTAAATAAAAATCCTTTTTCTATTAAAAACCTTATCCAATCGCAGCCCGTTACGTCGTCCCGCTCAATGAATTTGTAAAAGTCCTCTGCGTCCACTATTCCGTATTTCTTCAAAATGTTTTTTGCGTTATTTATTGCTGGTGTCGCAAAAACACAATCTGCATAAAATGTATCTTTAGCCGTTTTGTAGTTGTTTCTTTCTGTCGGTATCATCATTTCCACCGTAACTACATTCTTTTTACTTTTTCTTCCTATGCCTTTTCTTATTACTACCGCCTCGCTGAATAACCAGCCATTCCAGCCCCAGCGCATAGGCGCAAACTGTGTACGTGGTACTTGTATTAAATCCCCTACTTGTAATTTGTTAAAATCTACTGCTTTCATGTTTTCCCTTTCTTTCGTTTTTGCTGGTTTATAATGCCTGCTGCCCTGCTGCCGCTGTGTACGTTTTCAGTGTGGCGTTGCAGCGTTTGAACTCTCTATAAATTGTGTCCCTATGTGTTCCCAGCACCTCTGCAATATCGCTTACACTGCTGCCCTGCTTACTCATAGCCTCTATGGTCTGCCTGTCCTCGTAATGCAGACGCTTGTACTTTCGTTTCGCCATGTTCTATGCTCCTTTCCGTCCTCATTTGCTTTTATGGTAAAAAAATAAGCGTGTCAGAGTTTTTACGCTCTGCACGCTCTTCTTTTCTGCTGTTTCCTATAAAAAAAGAAAATCGGCAGAGGCTTTATAACCTCTTGTCGATTTTCATTCTAAAACTTATCTCTCTTTTTTAGAATTTTTTTATTTCTTTTTCCTCTTTCTGACGAATCAGCTCTTCCAGATATTTCTTCTCTTTCTTATCCAGAACCGCATCCTTTAAAAGGTCCGGGCGGCGTTCCAGCGTCCGTTCGATCGATTTCTGACGGCGCCAAGTCTCGATATTTTTGTGATGCCCGGTCAGAAGTACGTCCGGGACCGCCTTATCCATAAATACAACCGGGCGGGTGTACTGTGGATATTCCAGCAGATTGTCGTGAAATGACTCAAATTCCGCGGATACGTCATTATTTAACACACCAGGCACCAGACGGGAAATGCAGTCGATCATAACCATCGCCGGAAGCTCACCGCCCGTCAGGACATAATCGCCGATGGAGAGATAGTCGGTCACAACCAGCTCTAACGCGCGCTCATCGATCCCCTCATAATGCCCGCAGAGGAACACCAGATCCTCTTCTTTCGCCAGTTCTTCCGCGATTTTCTGGTTGAAAACCTGCCCCTGCGGAGTCAGATAGATCACGCGCGGACGTTTCCCGGTGCGCGCCGCCAGGTCTTCATATGCATCGTAAATCGGTTCCGGCTGCATCACCATACCGGCGCCGCCGCCATAGGGCGCATCGTCTACATGATGGTGTTTGTCCTTCGAATAATCGCGGATATTGACCGCCTCAACCGAGATCAGCCCTTTGTCAATCGCACGCCCCGTAATACTTGTGTTCAGTCCCCCCATTACCATCTCCGGAAACAGGGTCAGAATATGAAAATTCATCCGTTTCTCCTATATTTATACAGCACTTTCACAACGGTACTTTCATTTTAGGATTTTCATTCCATTTACAGATCCAGCAGACCGTCCATGATATGAACCGTTACAGTGCCAGCCTCCAGATCCACATTCAGGATGCATTCCTTGATGGATGGGAAAAGGTATTCTTTGCCCTCAGGTCCTTCGATCACATACACGTCGTTAGCCGCTGTCTGAAGGATATCTTTCACCGTACCGAACTCCTCGCCTTCGTCCGTCAGCACTTTCAGACCAATCAGATCGGCAATGAAATTCTCATCTGGATTCAGTTTCACCGCCTGATCGCGGGTGATCAGAATATCCTTATTACGAAACGGCTCGCAGTCCTCAATCCGATTCATCTCTTTAAATTTAAGAATGACCATATTTTTGAAAAAACGCACCTGTTCCACGGTCACCGGCATTTTTTCTTTTCCAGTGTCGATATACGCTTTTTTTAATTTTTTAAAACGATTCACATCATCGGTGGTAGGAAATACTTTCACATCTCCGCGCAGGCCATGCGGGGATGTAATTACACCAACTCTCAGATAATCAACCATTCTGTAATCCTCCTGTATAAAATACATGAAAAAGAATGTGCCTTGGCACATTCTCGCGCCGAGCGCGGTCGCTTGCGACATGTTTCTGCTTCGCGCGAGTGCGCATCCTCGCGGAGCGTTTTTTATTTCATAGGACGCAATTTCCTATGAAATAAAAAAGCCGGACACCCTTTCAGGCAGCCGGCTTTTCAGCTTCGTCTGTATTACTGAATCTCTACAATAACTTTCTTGTCTTCCTTGGATGAAGCCGCCTTGACAACCGAGCGAATCGCTTTCGCGATACGACCCTGTTTTCCAATTACCTTACCCATATCGGCCGGTGCAACGGAAAGCTCGATTACAGTCTCATCGTCTTTGACCGATTCTGTAACCACTACCTCGTCCGGGTTCTCAACCAGTGCTTTCGCGATAACTTCTACTAATTCTTTCATACCTTTGCACCTCACAGGTCAGTATGCTTGATTTACTGGATACCAGCGATCTTTAAGAGTTTACCAACAGTCTCTGTCGGCTGAGCGCCTGTTGCTAACCATTTCTTAGCAGCTTCCTCATCGAATTTCAGAGTGCTCGGCTCTGTGTTCGGATCGTAGATACCGATCTCCTCGATGAATCTGCCATCTCTCGGGGATCTGGAATCTGCAACAACGATTCTATAGAAAGGAGCTTTCTTCTGACCCATTCTTCTTAATCTCATCTTTACCATTTTAAATTACCTCCTGAAATTTTCCTTATTTCCTTGAATTATAAAATATAGCTAATGCACACTGCATCTACTAACACTTGTTTAAAACGGCAGCTTCATCTTGCCAAGCATACCGCCGAGTCCGCCAAGACCCTTGCGTTTTCCGCCGCCTGCCATGCCCGGAAGCTGTTTCATCAGCTTTTTCATATCTCCGAACTGTTTTACCAGGCGGTTGACTTCTGCGATATCCACGCCTGCGCCCTGTGCGATTCGTTTCTTGCGGGACGGATTCATCAGATCCGGGTTGCGCCGCTCTTCGGCTGTCATCGAGAGGATGATCGCCTCCACGCGTCCCATCGTCTTCTCATTCTCATCTAAATCCAGACCTTTAAGCTGTCCCATGCCCGGCATCATGCTCATGATGCTCGCCATGCCGCCCATCTTCTTGATCTGGTTCATCTGATCGAGGAAGTCGTTGTAATCAAATTCTGCCTTCTTAATCTTGCGGCCGAGTTCTTTTGCCTTCTCCTCGTCGATCACAGCAGATGCTTTGTCGATGATGGAAAGAACATCGCCCATGCCCAAGATCCGGGAAGCCATACGGTCCGGGTAAAACTGTTCCAAATCGGAAAGTTTCTCGCCCATACCGACATAGAGAATCGGTTTTCCGGTTACCGCCTTGATAGAAAGAGCCGCACCGCCTCGCGTATCGCCATCCATCTTTGTCAGAACCACACCGTCAATGCCGATTTTGTCGTTAAACATGCTCGCTACATTGACTGCATCCTGACCAGTCATGGCATCTACAACGAGAAGTGTCTGATAAACATCCACATTCTCTTTGATCTCAACCAGCTCATCCATCATCGCTTCATCGATGTGGAGACGACCGGCTGTATCGATGATAACCACATTGTTGCCATTTTTCGCCGCGTGCTCAAGCGCTGCCTTTGCGATATTGACCGGTTTGTGGTTCGTTCCCATCGCAAATACGGGAACACCCTGTTTTTCACCATTTTTCTGCAGCTGTTCGATTGCCGCCGGTCGGTAGACATCACATGCTACCAGCAATGGATTTTTTCCCTTTGCCTTGAGCTTTCCGGCAATCTTTGCCGTCGTGGTCGTCTTACCAGCACCCTGGAGACCTGCCATCATGATGACGGTAATCTCATTGCCCGGTTTTAACGCAATCTCTGTCATTTCGGAGCCCATCAGCTTGACCAGCTCGTCGTTGACAATCTTTATTACCATCTGTCCTGGATTCAGACCATTTAAAACATCGGTTCCAATCGCCCGCTCCTGTACAGAATTGATAAACTGTTTTACTACCTTGAAGCTTACATCCGCTTCCAGAAGGGCCATCTTGACTTCTTTGAGTCCGGCTTTTACGTCGCTCTCGCTGAGTCGTCCCTTGCCTGTCAGGTTTTTAAACACATTCTGCAGTTTGTCTGCCAAGCTTTCAAATGCCATCAAAAACCTCCTGCATTATAAATCCAATATCTCGTTTGAGATTCGCCCGATTGCCTCAATCAGCGCTTGATTCTGTGTCTGGCTGAATTCTTCCGTCAACCGATGAATCTCAGTTACTTTTTCCTTGGTTTTCTGGAATTTGGCAATCAGTCCAAGCTTTTCCTCATAACCAAGAAGTGTACGGTCACAGCGCCGGATCAGATCATGCACACCCTGACGGGTAATGCCCTGTTCGTCTGCAATCTCGCTGAGGGACAGATCGTTAAATACCACATCCTCATATACACTTTGCTGATGCTTTGTCAGGAGTTCTCCGTAGAAATCATACAAAAGACCCTGTTCAACAATTTTTTCCATTCCTCATCACCTGTGTTATCATACACGATAATCTAATTGGTGTCAAGTATTTTTTCTTTACACCAATCAGATTATCAATCGAATTATTTTTTAATGACGTTCTGTTTATGTTTTTCAAATTCTATCCCCGCACCGGATGGCCATCTTCCTTCGGCATCTTCTTCGCCGCCCGCCAGAAGCAGATCATATGTGCCGTCGCAGTGACCGCCCAGGAGATTGGGTACGACAGATACAGGATCGCCAGCGACCGCTGCGCTGCAAATATGGTAAAGATCCAAATCACTCGCAGTCCGCAGGCGCCGGTCAGAGAGACTAGCGTCGGCAGGATCGAATACCCAAGTCCGCGGATGCTTCCGACCATCGTATCCATCACGCCGCACAGGAAATACGTCGTACAGATGATCGACATCCGGAGCAGTCCATAGGAAATAACGTCGGCGTCTTCTGAATATATCTGCAACAGCCACGGACCGCCGAGGTATGCTGCAAATCCAAGCACCAGTCCTACTGTCACAACGACGCCCTGGCAGGTGGCAAGGATCTTTTTGATCCGCGTATATTTCTCCGCTCCGATATTCTGGCTCGTAAAGCTTAAATTGGTCTGGTACAGCGCATTCATCGAGGTATACACAAATCCCTCGATATTCTGCGATGCCGTGTTGCCTGCCATCGCGATCGAACCGAAGGAATTGACAGACGACTGAATCAGTACGTTGGAGATCGCAAAAATTGCTCCCTGAATACCAGCCGGAAGGCCTACCTTTATAATAAGAAGAAGTTTTCTCCGGTTGACTTCCAGCTTGGAAAGCGACAGCTTCATCGCGCCATCTGAACGCATCAGGCAGCGGATAACCAGAAATGCGGAAATACACTGGGAAATCACGGTTGCCAGCGCGACACCTGCTACATCCATCTGGAGCTGGGTAACAAAGAATACGTTCAGTGCCGCATTGATAACACCCGCCACGGTCAGGAAATACAGCGGACGTTTCGTATCGCCGATCGCGCGCAGGATTGCACTTCCGAAATTGTACACCATCGTTGCCGGCATACCGGCAAAATAAATCCGCATGTAGATCGTCGATTTATCGATGACATCGTCCGGCGTCCCCATCAGTTCCAGCCAGAAACGTGAGGTAAACAAACCCAAAAAGACCAGAAACAGCCCGCTTATCAGGCTGACCGTGATCGCCGTATGGATTGTCTCGCTCATGTCACGGTCATTCTTCGCACCATAATAGCGCGCTACCAGGACGTTCGCGCCGATCGACAGACCGATAAAGACGTTAATGAGAAGATTAATAAGGGAACTGGTCGAGCCGACTGCAGCCAGAGACTGGCTGCCTGCAAAACGCCCCACCACGATCACATCTGCCGCATTGAAAAGAAGCTGAAGCACACCGGAAAGCATCAGCGGAATGGAGTATGTAAGTACCTTTCCGAGAATCGGACCATTGCACATATCCATTTCATAGGATTTCGCCATGTTTTTCATCCTTTCGTATCTTAAAAATAAAAGTCCTTTCATTTTTCGAAGGCTGGTCAGTTGATACTATTCTACCCCCTTTCCATGCGCTTTTCAAGCGTTCTTTTAATCGTTGACTTTTTCCCGGCGCGTTTTATAATAAGGGTAGATAATTTACGGCGTAAACTGTCTGGCATCTTCACAGTTACAGCCACTTTACTTATAAGGAGGACATCATGATGAACACACAGCGACTTGAGAACGTTTTGAAGAAAATGGAAACAGAGGGACTCGAGCAGATGATTATTTCCGATCCTTATGCGATCTATTATCTGACGGGTCGTTTTATTGATCCGGGTGAACGTCTGCTGGCACTTTACATTAACCAGTCCGGCAAGAATAAGATCTTTATCAATAACCTCTTTACCGTTCCGGAAGATCTGGGCGTAGAGAAATTCCGCTTCTCGGATACAGACGATTACCTGACTCCTCTGTGCGACTGTGTTGAGGCAGGCAAACCGCTCGGTATTGATAAAACATTTGCTGCCCGTTTCCTGATTCCGGTCATCGATCATTCGGGCGCTTCCTCCTACAAGGTCAGCTCCATCTGCGTCGATGAGGTCCGTGCGTGCAAGGATGACGAAGAACGTGAAAAAATGCGTGCGGTTTCCGCAATCAACGATAAGGCGATGGCACAGTTCCGAGGTCTGATCCATGAGGGCGTAACTGAGGAAGAGATCGCTTCCAAGATGTTAGATATTTATAAGAGTCTCGGTGCAGACGGATATTCCTTTGAACCACTGGTTGGCTTCGGTGCAAACTGCGCGCTTGGACACCACGGTCCGGACAACACGGTTCTAAAAGAAGGCGACACCGTCCTGTTTGATGTTGGATGCAGGAAGGATGGCTATTGTGCCGATATGACACGTACTTTCTTCTATAAAAAAGTACCATCTGAGAAGCACCGCGCTATTTATGAGACCGTCCGCCGTGCAAATGCTGCCGCAGAAGCAATTTTGAAACCGGGCGTTCCGCTCTGCGAAGTCGATAAAGCTGCCCGCCAGATCATCGAGGATGCCGGATATGGTCCGAACTTTACCCATCGGCTGGGACATTTCATCGGTCTGGAAGTACATGAGTACGGCGATGTTTCTTCTGCGAACACCAAGGTCGCTGAGGTTGGCAATATCTTCTCCATCGAACCAGGTATTTATGTAGAAGGCGAAGTTGGTGTGAGAATCGAGGATCTGGTGCTGATTACTGAGGACGGATGCGAGATTCTGAACTCCTTCAGCAAGGAGCTGGATATTGTAGAGTAATCACATCGCATCATTTATAACATAATTATAAAAAAGAAACTGTTACAGATGGTATTTCTGGTAATTCCGATTACAAATCACGAATCATCCAGAAATCCAGCATCTGTAGACAGTTTCTTTTTACTTTTCTTTAAAAGCTAATTATAATTTTCATTTATAAAAAGGCGTTTTTACGCGTTCAGCTTCTCCGTCATCATTTCATTCACTTTACCCGGATTTGCCTTGCCCTTCATCGCTTTCATCACCTGACCAACCAGAAATCCAAGTACCTTTGTCTTTCCACTCTTGTACTCTTCCACCGTCTTCGGGTTTGCGGCGAGCACATCGGAAACTGCCTGTTCCAGGGCACTGTCGTCATTGACCATGCCAAGTCCGTGTGCATCGACATAGGCGGACGGATCGACATCTTGCTCGAAAACAGCTGTAAATACTTCTTTTGCCGTGTTGTTATTGATCGTTCCGGCATCGACCAGATCGATGAGCTGTGCCAGATGCATCGGGGAGAACCACAGGCTTTCAGCGTCCTGTCCTTTTTCCTTGAGCAGGCGGCTTGCCTCGCCGATTAGCCAGTTTGCCGCTTTCTTCGGTTTCTGGCAGATGGTAGTGGTCTTTTCAAACATATCCGCCATCTTCTTAGACTCAGTCAGAATGCGGCTGTCATATTCAGACAGACCATATTCACTCTGGTAACGTGCCATTTTTTCCGGCTGCAATTCCGGCAGGGCGGCACGGACGGATTCCAGCCATTCATCGCTGATGCAGACCGGCGGAAGATCCGGATCCGGGAAATAACGGTAATCTTTCGCATCCTCTTTAGAACGCATCGCATAGGAGTATTCCTTGTTGTCATCCCAGCGTCTCGTCTCCTGGATGACCTTCCTGCCCTCTTCCAGCAGCTCAATCTGGCGGGCGCGCTCGCCGTCGATCGCACGGGCAATCGCCTTGAAAGAGTTCAAGTTCTTCATCTCGGTTCTCGTACCAAATGTCTCACTTCCCACCTCACGGACCGATAAGTTGACATCGGCACGCATCGAACCTTCCTGTAACTTACAATCGGATGCGCCCAGATACTGTACCAGCAGGCGCAGGCGTTCGAGGTAGGCAATAACCTCATCAGAACTCCGCATATCCGGCTCAGAAACGATCTCGATCAACGGCACGCCGCTTCGGTTGTAATCAACCAGCGAGCAGTCTTCCCACTCGTCGTGGATCAGCTTTCCGGCATCTTCCTCCATGTGAATTTCATGAATACGAATTTTCTTTTCACCGGCAGGCGTATCGATCGGGATATAACCGTCGTGGCAGATCGGGAGATACAGCTGGGAAATCTGGTAGTTTTGCGGATTGTCCGGATAAAAATAGTTTTTCCGGTCAAATTTACAGAACTGGTTGATACCACAGTTTGCCGCCAGACCGACAGACATCGCGTATTCAACGACCTTCTTATTTAAAACCGGCAGAGAACCCGGCATACCGGTACAAACCGGGCAGGTATGAGTATTTGGTTTTGCTCCAAATTCGGTGGAGCAGCCGCAGAAAATCTTGGTTTTCGTCGCCAGCTCTACGTGTACCTCCAAGCCGATGACTGTCTCATATTCTTTCTTCATCTTATCTGCCCTCCTTGTCTGTCATAACCGGAAGCTTCCATGCACCTCTCGCCTTTTCGTATGCAGATGCCGCGCCAAACAGCTTTTTTTCCTGGAAGCAGTCTGCGATCATCTGAAGCCCGATCGGAAGTCCCTTCGAATCCAGCCCGCACGGAACTGAAATGCCCGGAAGACCTGCCAGGTTGACCGAAACAGTATAAATATCGCCCAGATACATCTTCATCGGATCGGAAAGGCTGTCGCCCAGCAGCGGTGCCGTGGACGGCGCTGCCGGTCCCAGAATGACATCGTATTTCTCAAACGCCTTGTCAAATGCCTGTTTAATCAATGCTTTTGTGCGGAGTGCTTTCAGATAATATGCATCGTAGTAGCCGGAACTCAAAACGAACGAACCGAGCATGATACGGCGTTTTACCTCTGGTCCAAAGCCCTCGGAACGGCTCTTTTTATACATTTCATGTAAATCTTCATATTCCGGTGTGCGGTAACCGTACTTCACACCGTCAAACCGGGACAGGTTGGAGCTTGCCTCCGCCGATGCAATGACGTAATATGCTGGAATCGCATACTCAACCATGCCTAAATCAAAAAACTCCACTTCTGCCCCGCGTTCTTTTAACGCCTCAGCTGCCGCCAGAACGGCTTTTTTTACATCTTCATCGAGTCCTTCGCCCAGATAATCGGACGGGATTCCGATCTTCATCCCTTTTACCTCTCCGGTCAGGGCAGCGGTAAAATTGTACGCCTCCCGCTTGACAGAGGTGCTGTCCTTTTTATCATAGGAAGCGATCGTCTCCAGAATTGCCGCGCAGTCTGCGGTATCTTTCGCAATCGGTCCAATCTGATCCAGCGAGGAACCATAGGCGATCAGACCATACCGGGAAACCGTTCCATAGGTCGGTTTGATGCCGGTCACGCCGCAGAAGGAACTTGGCTGGCGGATGGAACCGCCCGTATCTGAACCAAGAGCAAAAAAGGTCTCTCCCGCTGCGACAGCCGCACACGAGCCACCGGAAGATCCGCCCGGTACATGCTCTGTATTCCACGGGTTTTTCGTCGGTCCAAACCAGGATGTCTCGGTCGTACTTCCCATCGCAAATTCATCCATATTTGTCTTGCCAAGCAGGATCGCACCGGCTTTTTTGAGGTTTAGCGCTGCCTCCGCTGAGTACGGAGGTACAAATCCCCTTAAAATTTTGGAACTGCACGTTGTCTCAATTCCCTCTGTACAAATATTATCCTTGATCGCCATTGGAACGCCCGCCAGCGGTCCGGTCAGGATGCCATCGTCAATCTGTTTCTGGATCTCATCCGCCTGTGCCAGTGCTGCCTCCTCGGTCAGCGTTACATAAGCATGAACTATATCTTCATATTTATGAATCTGTTCCAGAGATGCCTGTACCGCCTCCCGGACGGAGATTCGTTTTTCTTTAATTTCTTTTCCCAGCTCCAGCGCTGTTAATTCTGAAATTCCCATCCTGATTTCCTCCATATCGCTGCTTATATCTCTAATTCTTTTTACTCCACTGTCCTCGGCACCTTGTACTGTTTTTCTTTCTGCTCTGGTGCATTCGAAAGCATCGCATCTGATTCATCTCCATTTTCCACGAAATCTTCGCGGAACACATTGTGAATGTCAAAGACATGCGACATCGGTTCTACCTCCGAAGTGTCAAGCTGATTCAGCATATCGATATACTCAAGCATCCGGCTCATGTCGCTTTTCGCTGCCTCTTTTTCCTCCGGGGAAAGGGAAAGCTTTGCTAAAATACCAACATAATCAATCATTTCATCGTCTATTTTCACTGCCATAAGTTCTGTTCCTTCCTATTATAATATGTGTTATGGACAAGCTCTTTGTTTCATAGGAAATTGCGTCCTGTCACGTTACGGTACCAGACGGCTCATATCTCTCGGGAAGAGCGAAACCTCACGGACATTCTCCTCTTCAAGCAGCTGCATCGTCATACGTTCCAGACCGATACCGAGTCCGCCGTGAGGCGGCATACCGTGTTTGAAGGTGCTTAAATACTGTTCCATTCCCTCGGTATCCATACCGCGTTTTTCAATCTTCTCCATCAACTCGGTGTAGCTGTGGATACGCTGTCCGCCGGTTGTGACTTCCAGTCCACGGAATAAAAGGTCAAAGCTGAGTGTTACTTTCGGATCTGTCGGGTCATCCATCGCATAGAATGGACGCTTCTTGGATGGATAATGGGTGACAAACACGAAATCGGCGCCGTACTCTTCTTTAAAGTAGCGTCCAATCAGGTGTTCTTCCTCCGGCTCCAGATCGTATGGGTTTTTGATCTGGGTTCCATATTTTTCGGAGGCAAGGCGTTTCGCCTCGGTAAAGGTCACTGCCGGAATCTTCTCTACTTCCGGAAGTTTGACTTTAAGGATTTCCAGCTCCGTGGAATATTCCTTCTTTAAAATTTCCACCATATGCTGAAGAAATCCGGTTTCCATCGCCATGATATCGGTAAAATCATCGATATATCCCATCTCAAAATCCAGTCCGGTATATTCGTTTAAATGACGTTTCGTGTTATGCTTCTCCGCACGGAACACCGGACCAACCTCCATCACACGGTCAAACACGCCGACCATCATCTGTTTGTAAAACTGCGGACTCTGCGCTAACACCGCCGGGCGGTGAAAATAATCGAGTTTAAAGACGTTTGCTCCGCCCTCGGCTCCTTTTGCTCCGATCTTTGGGGAATGAATTTCCGTAAATCCTTCTCCATGCAGGTACTCCCGGAATGCCCGTGCGATTCCTTCCTGGATTCTGAAACGTGCGCGCTCCCGCAGGTTGCGGAGTGTCAGAGAACGCATATCCAGTTTGGCTTCCAGAGATGCGCTCATTTTCCATTTTGATACGGCAATCGGCATCGGTTCTTCCGATTTCGAGAGGATCCGAACACTCTTTAAACGAAGTTCCATGCCTCTCGGCGCCCGCTCTTCTTTTCGGAGGACACCGGAAACTTCTACGAATGTTTCTTCTCTTAATTCAGCAAAATCCGCGTCGGTCACACCTTTTTCATAGACAGTCTGCAGCACGCCGTCACGTTTCCGGAGAATCACAAATGCGATATCGCCCATGTTGCGGACACTCATGATCGCGCCGTTTACCTTTACTTCCCGTCCATCCATACCGTCTGCAAACACGGCTGCCAGATCCAGCACTTCTTTTTCCTTTTTACCTGTCATAAATTCCATCGCTGTTTCCTCTCTTTCTCTGCTTTTTGATATGTCCGGGACGGGAATAATGAAAAAGAATGTGCCTTGGCACATTCTCGCGCCGAGCGCGGTCACTTGCGACAAACTACATCTTCGCGCGAGTGCGCATCATTGGCACGTTAGTGCCTTTTTGTGTAATAGGGGATTCCAAGGAATTTCCTATTACACAAAAAGTCCCGGAATGACGTTCACTCACATCATTCCGGGACGGGATATTCCCGCGGTACCACCCGCATTTAAAAAGAAACGATTGTTTTTCTTTTTACTCTTTCGCTGCTTAACGCGCAGTCACGTGATGACCTACCTGCGGCGGCTGGCGGGGTGTCCAGCGTTGCTCTCAGTCATCCGGCTCCGGAGTGTTCCCTATTGTCCCGCTCCCTCCTGACACGGCTCTCAGCCGGTGACCGCGTCTTTCTGTCGGATTCTTCGAAACAGAGTCTCCATCTTTGCCTTTTAAAAAAGTGGGCACGAATACCATGATTATCATGGCATCCTTGCCCACCCCGTTGGATTCAATTTTTTATGTTCAAACTATAAACTATTTTTCTGAGTTTGTAAAGAGGTTTTTTAATTTTTTTTCACGCAGTAATTCTGTATGGAATATGTCAGCTTCGCTGACCAGTATCACGCGCCAAGTCTCACAGATGTTCGACTTAAATAGAAGAAATCTTGTACAATATCCTCCCTTGAAACATTTTTTCAAAATTCGTGTGCAAATTGTATTGACATTCAGAATTTTTCGTGTATACTACTACACATAAAAGCAAGGGCGCTTCGAGATGATCGAGGTGCCCTTTTCTTTATGTAATAGGAAATTCCTTGGAATTCCTTATTACACCAAAAGGCACTAACGTGCCAATGATACGCACTCGCGCGAAGATGTAAGCTGTCGCAAGCGACCGCGCCCGGCGTGAGAATGTGTCAGAGCACATTCATCTTACGTGGATTTAATCATCACAAAATCGCAGACATAAAACCTGAAAGGAGACATGAGTTATGAAAAAAAACATCCCTGAACTGTATGGAAGTCTTGTATTCAACGACAAAGTCATGAAAAGCAAATTGCCGCGAGATGTTTATAAGGCACTCCGCAAAACGATTGAAAATGGCAGTCATCTGGATCTCGACATTGCAAATGCAGTCGCAGTTGCAATGAAGGAATGGGCCGTTGAAAATGGTGCAACTCACTTCACACACTGGTTCCAGCCGATGACCGGCATCACTGCTGAGAAGCACGACAGTTTCATCAACCCGGTTGGCAATGGCGAAGTTATCATGGATTTCTCCGGCAAAGAGCTGGTAAAGGGCGAACCGGATGCATCCAGTTTCCCATCCGGCGGACTTCGTGCCACCTTTGAGGCAAGAGGTTATACAGCCTGGGATCCAACCTCCCCGGCATTTATTAAAGACGATACACTCTGCATCCCGACCGCATTCTGTTCCTACAGCGGCGAGGCACTTGATACCAAAACCCCTCTTCTGCGTTCGATGGAAACCATCAACCGCGAGGCGCTGCGTGTCCTGAAGCTCTTCGGAAATGAAGATGTGACCCGCGTTGTCTCCACCGTTGGTCCGGAACAGGAGTATTTCCTGGTTGATAAAAAGCTGTTTAATAAGAGAAACGATTTGAAGTTCTGCGGAAGAACTCTGTTTGGCGCACCAGCTCCGAAGGGTCAGGAAATGGATGACCACTATTTCGGCGCTCTCCGTCCGAGAGTTTCCGCTTTCATGAAAGAACTGGATGAAGAGCTCTGGAAGCTCGGTATTCCGGCAAAAACCAAACACAACGAGGTAGCTCCGGCGCAGCATGAACTTGCCACCATCTACACGACTACCAATGTGGCAGTTGACAACAACCAGCTCACTATGGAAATCATGAAACGTGTGGCAGAGAAACATGGTCTTGTGTGCCTGCTCCATGAGAAACCATTTGAGGGCATAAACGGAAGCGGTAAACACAACAACTGGTCTTTATCGACCAACACCGGCGAAAACCTTCTTGATCCGGACCGCGATCCGGCAAAGAACTTACAGTTCCTTCTCTTCCTGTTCGCAACGATCAAGGCAGTCGATGTCTACGGCGATCTGCTCCGCGTATCAGTTGCAACTGCTGGAAATGACCACCGTCTGGGCGGCAACGAGGCACCGCCAGCTATCGTGTCTATGTTTATCGGAGATGATCTGGAAGCAGTTCTCGATATTGTGGAAAAAGATCTCGAGTCTGAGGCAAAAGAAGTCCAGACCATGAAGCCGGGCGCAAAGGTTCTGCCGCACTTTATCAAAGATACAACCGATCGCAACCGTACTTCTCCGTTTGCCTTTACCGGCAATAAATTCGAGTTCCGTATGCCAGGTTCCGCTCTCTCTGTATCGGAACCGAACATTGTCATCAATACAGCCGTAGCTGAAGTTTTAGGCGAATTTGCAGACCGTCTGGAAGGTCTTTCAGGCAAGGCTCTGGAGGCAGAAATCCATCTGCTCTTAAAGGAAGTGCTGCGTGATCACCGTCACATCGTATTCAACGGCAACGGTTACACCAGCGAATGGGTAGAGGAAGCTCACAAACGCGGACTCTTCGACCTGCCGAGCTGCGCAGAGGCATTTCCGCGCCTGATTGCTGAGAAAAACGTAGAACTGTTCCTGAAACACGGCATCTACACCAAGGAGGAACTCTTCTCCCGCTACGAAATCAAGGAAGAGAACTACATCAAGACCATCAACATCGAGGCAAAGACGATGCTTTCGATGATGAAGAAGACCTTCCTGCCGTCCGTCCTCTCCTACTGCAAGGAGCTGGCTGAAACCGCCGCAAAGACAAAGGCAATCCTGCCGGACGCACCGATCAGCGCCGAGAGCAAACTGCTTGAGAAGCTGTCCGGTCTCTACACCGAGATTTCCGAGAAAACCGAAGCACTGGCAGAGGCTGAAAAAGCGGCAGAATCCATGGAAGATAATATCGAGAAGGTTGCATATTTCCACTATACGATTCTTGCCAAGATGGATGACTTGAGAAGCAGCGTTGATACCGCAGAAGCCCTGATTCCGGATTCCTTCCTGCCGTATCCGACTTACGATGAACTTCTGTTCTCCGTATAATCTGACATGTCAATATTATGACTTGATTGAAAAATCGAGAAAAATGTGTTATGATTTGGCTGCAAAATATTGGTATATTGTCTTTTATACTGATATTTTGCAGTCAATTTTGGGTTGTTATCCCTGTTATTTTCTTATCATTCAGGTATCTTGAATACAAAGGAGGTTTATATCATGAGGGAGTCACTCACATACGAAACCGGGCTTCGTGAGGAATGCGGCGTATTTGGAATGTTTGACCTGGAGGGCGGCGATGTTGCCAGAGATATGTACTACGGACTCAGCGCACTCCAGCACCGCGGTCAGGAGTCATGCGGCATCGCAGTCTGTGACACGAACGGTCCAAAGGGCGTTGTCAACTGCTACAAAGGGCTGGGACTTGTCAATGAGGTATTTCATGAGGAGACGTTAAAACGCCTCGGCGGCAATCTGGGAGTTGGTCATGTCCGCTACTCCACAACCGGTTCTTCTACCATCGAAAACACACAGCCACTGGTACTTAAGTATTTTAAGGGAACACTCTGTCTAGCGCACAACGGAAACCTGGTAAATGCGTTTGAGATGCGCCGCCAGCTTGAAGAAACCGGCGCAATCTTCCAGACGACGATGGATTCAGAGGTAATCGCGTTCCACATCGCCAGAGAACGTCTGGCTGCCCCGACCGCTGAAGAGGCAATCAAACGGACCGCGGCAAAAACACGTGGCGCTTATGCCCTGATTATCTCCAGCCCGCGCAAGCTGATCGGTGTTCGTGACCCATTTGGTCTGCGTCCTCTCTGCCTCGGCAAAAAGGGAAATGTCTGGATCATGGCATCGGAAAGCTGTGCCATCACCTCGGTCGGCGGCGAATTTATCCGTAATATCGAACCGGGTGAGATCGTGACCATCACCCGCGACGGCGTTTTTTCTGATAAAAGCCTGCAGCAGGAAAAACGGGCGCACTGCGTTTTCGAATACATCTATTTTGCCCGCCTCGACAGCCACATCGATAATGTGAGCGTCTATGAGGCAAGGCTGCGCGGCGGCGCTGCTCTCGCACGTTCCTTCCCTGCCGATGCCGACCTCGTCGCCGGTGTACCGGATTCCGGTCTGACCGCCGCGATGGGATATGCGAAGGCATCCGGCATTCCATATGAGATTATTTTCCATAAAAATAGCTATGTCGGCAGAACCTTCATCAAACCGACCCAGGAAGAACGCGAAAATAGCGTCCGTATCAAGCTTAATATTCTGGAACCGGCTGTCAGGGGAAAACGCATTGTCCTCGTCGATGACTCTATCGTGCGCGGTACGACGATGAAAAACCTGATCCGCATGCTCAAAAAAGCCGGGGCGAAGGAAGTCCATGTGCGCGTCAGCTCTCCGCCATTCCTCTTCCCCTGCTATTTCGGTACCGATGTCCCCTCCAATAAACAGCTCATCGCCAGCAGCCATTCCGTCGAAGAAATCTGCCGGGAGATCGGTGCGGATTCGCTTGGATATATGCCGGTTGAAGATCTCGAGGAGATGGCAGGCGGACTTCCGCTCTGTACGGCATGCTTCACCGGAAACTATCCGATGGATGTGCCGGATGGGGAGATTAAGGATGCATTAGAATAAATATTGTGCAAATAAAAAAGAATGTGCCTTGGCACATTCTCGCGCCGAGCGCGGTCGCTTGCGACATGTTTCTGCTTCGCGCGAGTGCGCATCATTGGCACGTTAGTGCCTTTTTGTGTAATAGGGAATTCCAAGGAATTTCCTATTACATAAAAAAGGGCTCTCACCGAGTCCTTTTTTATCCCTCACACTTTTTCACGTTTTGTCAAAACTTTTGTTTTTGTTTAAAATGTCTTATATGTTTTTATACATTGGATGACGGACGGTTGTTCTGCGCTTTTAACGCTTTCAACTCATCAAATACAACATCGTTCAGAACCTTAATGTAGGTTCCCTTCATACCGGACGAACGGGACTCTATAACGCCTGCACTCTCAAACTTGCGGAGTGCATTGACGATAACGGAACGGGTAATGCCGACTCTGTCTGCAATCTTGCTGGCTACCAGAATGCCCTCGTTGCCTTCCAGCTCATCGAAGATGTGGGTAATTGCTTCCAGTTCGGAGAAGGACAAGGTGCTGATCGCTGATTTAACGATCTGGATCTTTCTTGTCTCCTCTGCATTCTCCTCGTTGACAGAACGCATCATCTCAAGTCCGACAACAGTGGTTCCGTACTCACTCAGGATGATATCGTCGATGTCGTACTGTGCATCTGATTTGTAGATGAACAGAGTACCCAGTCTCTCACCGGATATATCAATAGGCGTGATGATCGCCTGATACTTCTTCACGTTCTCCTCGGCGAATCCCAATGTGGCAAGGTTGACATTTTCCTTCGTTGACAAAACGCTTAAAAGGCGTTCATTCAACATACGGTCAACAAAACCGCCGACCTGATCCTTGATCAACTCTTCGATCTCATCCACACCCTCATGAATCGCAACTCCGAGTACTTTACCTTTCTTGCTGATTACGAGAATATTGGATTCCAGTATGTCACTGAGGACTTCACAAATGTCATTGAACACAACCTTATGAGAATGGTTGTTGTGCAATAACTTATTAATTTTTCTAGTTTTGTCCAGTAATTGAACGCTCATTTTACCAGTTACCTCCTTTGCCTTTATCGTAAATTAGAATTCGATCCTAACCTGTAAGAATTGTAACACGATTTTCGTATAATAGCAAGAGTTTTTCTGTATTTTTCATTTTTTTTAATAATTAATATCTATTTCAAGAGTTTTTATGAGTTTTTTACAAAACCGCAGGCTTCGTTAGAACAAAGAAGCTTATTTCCCTTTTCGAGCATAATATGTCCACATTTCGGACACATTTCTTTTGACGGTTTCTGCCAGGTCATAAAATCGCAGTCCGGGTTATTTTCGCAGCCGTAATATCTTCTGCCCTTTTTCGATTTACGGATGACAATCTCACCACCGCATTTCGGGCACTTCACGCCGATCTTTTCCAGATACGGCTTCGTGTTTTTACAGTCTGGGAATCCAGGGCAGGCAAGGAATTTGCCGTGCGGACCATACTTAATTACCATGTTGCGCCCGCACTGGTCACAGATCACATCCGTCACCTCGTCAGCAATCTTGACGCTCTCAAGCGTCTTCTCCGCTTCTTTAACCGCCTTGTCAAGATCCGGGTAAAAGTTTTCGATAACGGTCTTCCAGCCGATCGTGCCGTCCCCGATGCTGTCGAGCAGGTACTCCATATTTGCCGTAAACTGCAAATCAACGATGGATGGGAACGCCTTCTTCATCATCCGGTTGACTACCTCGCCAAGCTCCGTCACATAGAGGTTCTTATTTTCCTTCGCTACATAGCGGCGCGCGATGATTGTCGTGATGGTCGGTGCATAGGTACTTGGCCGTCCGATGCCCTGCTCTTCCAGCGCCTTGACGAGCGACGCCTCTGTATAATGTGCCGGTGGCTGTGTAAAATGCTGTGCCGGTTCTAACTGGTTTAAATCCAGCTTCATGCCTGCTTCCAGCGACTCGTTCAGAACGCCGTCGGTCTCCTTATCCTCGTCCTGTGAATAGACGGACATGAAGCCGTCAAATTTGATTTTGGACGCCGACAGGGTGAAAAGCTCCTCTCCGGCTGCTACCTTGACGGAGGTTGTCTCGTAAACCGCCGGGCGCATCCGGCTCGCCGTGAAGCGCTTCCAGATAAGCTGGTACAGACGGAACTGGTCTCTGGAAAGCTGTTCTTTTACCTGTACCGGCGTCAGTGTAATGTCGGTCGGACGGATCGCCTCGTGTGCGTCCTGGATCTTGGCGTCTGATTTTGCCGCCGCCGGCGCCTCGGACACGTAACTTGCCCCAAACTGGTCGCCGATATAACTTCTCGCCGCCTCATCTGCCTCTGCCGCGATGCGGGTGGAATCGGTACGCAGGTAGGTGATCAGACCGATTGTACCGCGTCCCTTGATATCCACGCCCTCATAGAGCTGCTGGGCAAGGCGCATCGTCTTCTGCGTTGAGAAATTCAGCGTCTTGGATGCCTCCTGCTGCAGCGTACTGGTCGTAAACGGGATCGGCGCCTTCTTCACGCGCTCGCCCAGCTTCACATCTCGCACTTCGTACTCACAGCCCTCCAGACGCTTCATAAGCGCCTCCACTTCCTCTTTGCTGTGAATTGCCTTCCTGCCGTCCTTATCGCCGTAATAATGGGCGGTCAGCTTCTTTCTGGAGCCATGTACGTGGAGCTTTGCATCCAGCGTCCAGTATTCTTCCGGTATAAACGCATTGATCTCTTCCTCACGGTCGCAGATCATACGCAGCGCGACCGACTGCACACGACCGGCGCTGAGTCCTCTCTTGACCTTCGCCCAGAGAAGCGGGCTGATGAGGTAACCCACCATACGGTCGAGCATACGTCTCGCCTGCTGTGCATCCACCAGATTTTCATCGATGGCACGCGGCTCTTTTAAAGATGCCTTGACGGCGTTTTTTGTAATCTCATTGAAACTGATACGGTAAACCTTTTTATCTTTCTGTTCATCCAGCTTTAATGCTTTCATCAGGTGCCAGGAGATCGCCTCTCCCTCGCGGTCCGGGTCAGTTGCGAGATAAATCTTATCTGCTTTTTTAACCTCTTTCCGCAGACGCGCCAACACATCGCCCTTTCCCCGGATGGTGATATACTTCGGCTCATATCCATGCTCTACGTCCACTCCCAGCGTACTCTTAGGGAGGTCGCGCACATGACCGCCGGAGGCGTCCACCTCATAGTTGGAACCCAAAAATTTTTTAATTGTCTTGACTTTCGCCGGAGACTCTACAATAACCAGATTTTTTGCCATAACAGACCTCTATACAATCTTCCTAACGTAATATTGATTCATTGGCTGCAGGATCAATCCCTGCATTTCCAGATTTAAAAGCGCAGTCATACATTCCCCTGCTGTCACCCCACAGCTTTTCATGACCGCTTCCAGATGTTTCGGTTGTGAATCTAGGCAACTATACACCATTTTTTCCGACTTGGCAAGTGCATTTACTGATTTTATTGTTTTTTTACAAGAATTTTTACATTTTATATGGAAGAAATCCAACACATCCTCCGGTTTCGTCACGATCCCCGCTCCCTGTGCAATCAGCCGGTTGCAGCCCTCACTGAGCGGATCGATGCGCCGTCCCGGCAGCGCAAATACCTCTTTTCCCTGCTCCAGCGCCAGATCCGCCGTAATCAGGGAGCCGCTTCTTTTTCGTGCTTCCACGACCAGCACCAGGTCGGAAAGTCCGCTGATGATCCGGTTCCGGATTGGAAAATGGGATGCCGTCGGCGGTACACCCGGTCCATATTCTGACAATATGCCGCCTTGTTCACGGATGCGCGCATGCAGTCGGATGCCGGATGGCGGATAACAGGTGTCAATCCCACAGCCCATCACGGCATACGTCAGTCCGCCGCCATCCATCGCGCCCTTATGCCCCGCCTGATCGATCCCCAGCGCCATGCCGCTCACTACCTGCACGCCATTTTCTGCCAGAATCCGACCGAAATACTCTGCCTCCTGTCGTCCATACGGCGTACAGCTGCGCGCCCCGATGACTGCCGCGGATGGTTTCGCATCTTCTGGAAGCATTCCACGCACAAACAGCCACATCGGTTTATCATAGATATGCATCAGGCGCTTCGGATATGCCGCCTCACCGCACAGAATGAAACGTACCCCCTGCTCCTCCAGCCTATCGTATTCTTCCACGCGCTGTTTGAAGAGCAGAACCGCTTCCTCCAGCCCCTTTTTCACAGCCTTTCCGAGAAAGGAACATATAAACGGATCCAGTTTCTTCCTATTATATAAAACCCGCTCATAGATTCCCTCAAAACTGCCGCACGATTCATATAATTTAGCCGCCGTCACCGCGCCGATTCCATCCACTCGCGATAGCCAGTAGGCATGGATGCGCTCACGGTCGGAATACTGCATATTTTCTGTCAGAGGCACATTTTTATGCGGCGGTTCCGGTGTTTTTCTATATAGTTCCTGCATAGAAAGCTGAGCATTCTGTACATTGCTCTCTTCTTTTCCTATTTCCATATCTTTCCCCCTATATATGTCAGATCGACTGCCTTTTACCTTCAAGAATGCCTCGGCATTCTTGCTGCGAGATGCGCGTCATGCAAAGCATGACATACTTCTTTTGCGCATCTTAAGCAATCCTGCCGGAGGCTATATCAGATGGGGGATTGGCTCCCACCACTGATACTAATTTGCTTCTCGCCATCTGAAGAGGTGGGAGTCATCTCACATCTGATATAACAATTACAACCCTTGTTAAACTTTTTATTCTTTCGATCTTTTAGACATGCTTCTTTTCAGAGACTCCCCCAATATTTTTTTTCAAAACTCCGGAATCCAATCGCCTCCGCCAACTGCGTCCGCCCGATCTCCGCCTGTCCATCCAGATCGGCAAGTGTGCGCGCTACTTTTAAAATCTTTCCGTGTCCCCTGGCACTGATTCCCTGCTGCCGTTCGACCTTCTCCAGAAATACCGCATCTTCCCCGGATAGACGGCAATACTCTTCGATCTGGCGGCGGGTCATCTGGCTATTGTAGGAGATCGATTCGTCTGCAAACCTCTTTTCCTGTCGAGCGCGCGCCTCCATGACGCGGGCGCGCATGACAGCGGAGGAATTCCTCTGCTCTGTCTGTGGAAAACTCCCCTCATCTATACTCTTCTCTGCAGCCATCATCCCCAAATCCTGCCGCGGTACTTCCACCCCAATATCGATTCGATCTAAAAATGGTCCCGAAACGCGGTTCAGATACCGGCGGATCTGGGTTGGAGTACAACGGCATTTTCCCAAATCTGGGAAAAAACCGCATTTGCAGGGATTCATCGCCGCCGCAATCATCGTTTTTGCCGGAAATACAACCGTCTGGTTGAGACGGGAAACCGTGATGCTTCCTTCCTCCATCGGCTGACGCAGCAAATCCAAAATTTTCGGCTGAAACTCCGTTAACTCATCTAAAAAAAGGGTTCCATAACTGGCGAGTGAGATCTCCCCGGGCTTCGGATTTCGTCCTCCGCCCGCCATCGCCTGGGCGGTCGTGCTGTGATGCGGGCTGCGGAACGGACGCTGCAAAACCAGCGGTGTGTCTGGATTCAGGAGACCGCAGATACTGTATATCTTCGAAACTTCAATGCTTTCCTCCAGCGTAAGCGGCGGCAAAATTGTCGGAATACGCCGAGCTGCCATCGTTTTTCCCGTTCCAGCCGGTCCGATATAGAGAATGTTGTGACGCCCCGCTGCTGCCGCCTCGGTTGCCTGCCGCACCAGCGGAAGTCCGACGATCTCATCAAAATCGACGTCAAATTCTTCCTGTCCCGCCTGAAACAGATCTGGTGTGAACCATTGTCCGTGAATCTGTTCCGGATGCTGCAGGCAAGCCGTCAGCGCTTTCACATCCCGGACTCCGACGATCTCGATTCCATCCACAGCCCGTCCCTCCTGTACATTCTCTTCGGATAGAAAAACCCGTTTCATTCCGCAGCGGCGCGCTTCATAGACCATCGAGAGAACACCGGTCAACGGCTTGATGCTGCCGTCCAAACCCAGTTCACCGATAAACGCCCATTGGTCCCAATCCGGTGCAGAATTGTTCTCCTCATCTTCCACCCCATCCATTTCCGGGCAGGTTTCATCCGTCTTTCTTATTTTTGCCTTTTCACCCTGTTCCCACAAGCACCTCAAAATTCCTGCCGCGATCGCCAGATCACACCCCGTTCCCTCTTTCCGCACCCCGGCTGGCGATAAATTGACCGTGATCCGCTTAGGCGGCAGGCAAAACCCCGCATTCCGAAGTGCGGTCCGAACGCGCTCCTGCGCCTCCCGCACCTCCTCCGCCAGGTAGCCCACCATGACAAAACTCGGCAATCCGTTGCTCACATCAACCTCCACCGTGATCCGGTAGCCATCGATGCCGCGGGTGCTGAAACTGTTTATTTTACTGAACATATATTTCCCCCTATTATTGATTTTTTACCTTGCCTTGTATTTTTCATATCATACAGGCTTAAAATTTGGATACTTTTAATGATATTTTGAATTTTTAGAATTAAAAATATATTATAACAATCTTATCTTCTCTGAAATTGATATCACCCAAAAGAGGTGGGGTCTTCTCAACTGAGATAAAAGAGATTCTACTTGAATTTGATTTGAAATTAAAATAAATAGATTTGAATCATGAAATCAGATTTACCAGACCTAAAATAGATATTCACTCTTTCATTATATATAGACCTGCGGCAGAATGCAAGCCAAAACAGCTTAAAACTATGACACTAATTAATTGCTTGTGCGCACAAAAAAAACAAAACGCTGCCGCAAAATGCTAACTTATAACATTCTGCTGCAGCTTTTTGTTTTTAATCTATCTCTTTAAATAAAATCTTCTCCCAGCTTCTCTGCCGCCGCGCGTGCAATCTGCTCCGGCGTGATCGGAAGCTCATAAAATCGTTTTCCGACTGCATTGTACACTGCATCGGCAATTGCCGGAAGCGGCGTGTTGATAACGATCTCACCGATCGACTTCGCTCCGAACGGACCAGATGGCTCATAACTGCTCTCAAATTCGACGTTTAAATGTCCATAGTCAATCCGGGTCGGAATCTTATACTGCATCAGGGAATTTTCACGCACACCCCCCTGTGCATTGCGGGTAATATTTTCCGTCAGCGCCATGCCGATTCCCTGCATCAGACCGCCCTCAACCTGCAGGCGGGACAGATTCGGATTGATCGGTGTACCGCAGTCTACCGCTGCCGCATAATTAATAACGCTGGTTTCGCCTGTCTCCATATCAATCTCAAGCTCAACCGCACCTGCCATAAACGGAGGCGGGGAAATGTGGGCGGTTCTCGACTCGGTTACCTCCAGCGGAATTTCATGCCCGTACATGGACGCCGTTGCGATATCAGCCAGAGCGATCTTCTTCGTCTCATCCCCGGCTTTTTCGGTTGTGAATACCTCTTTTCCGTCAAATTCCACTGCATCCGCCGGGACGCCCAGAAGTTCTGCACCCAGTTTACAGATCTGCTCACGCAGGCGCAACGCACACCGTTCGGTCGCTTTTCCGGTCAGATAGGTCGTACTCGATGCATAAGAACCTGAGTCATACGGGGATGAATCCGTGTCCGCGCCCAGCACCGTGATCGCGTCGATTGGGCATTCCAGCACTTCCGCCGCAATCTGCGCCAGAATCGTGTCACAGCCGGTTCCCATATCTGCCGCTCCGAGCGACAATGTATAGAACCCTTCGTCGTTGACTTTGAGACGGGCACTTCCGACATCCATCGCCGTGATTGCCGATCCCTGCATCGCCATACCCATGCCGACGCTGCGGACCTTGCCATTGCCCATGTCACGCACCGGATATTTGTCTTCCCAGCCGATCATCTCACGCACTTTTTTTACACAACGGTCGAGTGCGCAACTTGTATTAACCTGATTATAATATGCTGGCATCAGATCGCCCTCTTTAACCATGTTTTTCAGGCGGATCTCAAAGCGATCCATCTGAATCTGGTCTGCAAGCTCATTGACCGCCGACTCGATCGCGAAAAGTCCCTGTGTCGCACCATAGCCACGGTACGCGCCTGCCGACATGATATTCGTATAGACAACATCGCTGATAAAGCGGAATGCTTCAACACTTCCATACAACGGGATCGATTTGTGTCCTGACAGTCCAACGGTTGTCGGTCCATGCTCGCCGTAAGCACCGGTATTGGACAATGTGTAAAGATCGATGCCGCGGATCGTGCCGTCCTTCATCGCGCCCAGACGCACATGCATCTCCATCTCATGGCGCGGCGAAGACGCCGTCTGTGCCTCCATCCGGCTATAAATCAGCTTCGACGGTTTTTTCGTCATCCAGGTAACGAATGCCGGATAGACTTCACAGACCGCCGTCTGCTTCGCACCAAACCCCCCGCCGATTCTCGGCTTGCTCACGCGCACCATCGACTTCGGGATATGAAGCGCATTTGCCACGATTCTGCGGCAGTGGAACACGATCTGCGTGGAACTTAAAATATTTAATCTTCCGTAGGTATCGATCGAACAATAGGTACGGAATGTCTCCATCATCGTCTGCTGGCACGGCTTTGTGTGGTATACATGATCAATCACGATGTCGCAGTCCTTTAAAACCGCCTCGACATCCCCGTTGCCGCACTCATCGTGCGCGCAGAGGTTGCGCTTGTTGTCTGCGCCGACCGGAGCAAGACTCTCCCAGTTGTCCTCTGGGTGAACCAGGATCGGGTTGTCCTTTGACGTATGGAAATCCAGAACCGGCTCTAAGACTTCATACTGTACCTTGATCAGGCGGAGTGCTTTATCGACACATTTTTCATCTTTTCCTGCTACAATCGCCACGATATCGCCCTGAAAACGGACATGGCGGTCGATCAGGAGACGGTCATACGGGCTCGCCTCCGGGTATGTCTGCCCCGCCTGTGTGTAGCGCTTTGCATCCTGCGGCACATCCTCCCAGGTATAAATTGCCTCGATGCCCGGAACTTTCATTGCGATCGCGGTGTTGATCGTTTTTACCATCGCATTCGCATACGGGGAACGCAGAAGTTTGACGATCAGGCAGTCCTGCGGCGCCAGATCATCCACGTAAACCGGCTGTCCGGTTACCAGCTGCATCGCATCTTTTTTTCGTACAGAAGTATTGACTACTCTCATTCTGCCGCCTCCTTCTGTTTTTCTCTCTTCCAGTCTAAAAATGCCAGAATGCCGCGAAGCTGTCCTTCATAACCGGAACAGCGGCACAGGTTTCCTGCCAGATATTCGCGGATTTCATTCTCCTCCGGGAACTCTTTTTCCCGGAACAGCGCCAGCGCATTCATGATAAAGCCCGGATTACAGAAGCCGCACTGTTCGGCTCCCTGATCGGCAATGAATGCGCCAAATTCTTTTGCCTCCTCCTGGAGTCCTTCCAGCGTCGTCACGCTGTGACCGTCCGCCCGCGCCGCCAGCACGGAACAGGAAAGCACTGGTTTTTCATCCAGAAATACGGTACAGAGTCCGCAGTTTGCCGTCTCGCAGCCGCGCTTGACACTGTAACAGCCCTGACTGCGTACCAGATCAATCAGAAGCGTATCCGGTTCAATCTCCGGGGAAATCTTCGTTCCATTTAGAGTAATCGTTATCTGCATCATATGTGAATCTCCTAATATTCATACTGTTATACGATCATTTTATTGTCCTATTTCGTTTAGCACTTTTCCAGCACACGCACCGCCCGCTTTATCAGAACACCGGTTAAATGTTTCCGGTATTCAGCGCTGCCGCGCATATTTGAAGACGTCTGAACCTGATCACGGATCCACTTTGCAAGACAGACTGCTTTCTTCCCGGTCTGCGTCTTGTCCTGCTTTTCTCTGGTATCGGCATCCGCATCTGCTTTTGTTTCAGCCTTTTGCTTTTCCTCTATAAGCGCCTGTATTGTCTCCGCTGATGCCTCGAACAACACAGCACGCCCCGGACGCGCACCGATGCTAAAACGATATGCTCCATCCGCCCGTTTCGCCGCTGCACAGGTCAGCACTGGAAAATCAGTCTGCGTATTCCGCACGGACTGGTAGTGATATACGGCTTTGTCTTTATGGACAATTAATTTGACTAAAATGTCCCGGCCGCCGATCTGTTTTGCAAATTCCACCAACGGCATCCGTCCAGCTTTGTAAAGTTCCACTTCGGTGTCCATCGCCAGGAACATCGTCAGGACATCTGAAAATCCAAATCTGCCATAGATACTGCCTCCGACTGTCGCCAGGTTCCGAAGCTGCACGCCGACGATATGGCGCACCGACTCGCGCATGGCACCGTCTGTGTATGCCGCCAATCCCGGATGTTCTTCCAGCTGGCGCAGGGTAACCATCGCGCCAATCTCAAACGCATCCTCTGTCTCCTCTATCTGATCCAGCCCCAGCTCTGAAATATCAATCGCGGTTCCTACATTGCCCCGGCTCATCTTCAGCCAGATCATACCGCCTATCACCCGGTTCGCTTTTTTCTGATTCAGCTCCCAGGCTTCCTCCAGGCTTTCTACCCGTTTATATTCTCGAATCGTCATCATAGGTTTTTCCTCTTTTTCATCTATTTCTTAAATAACAAAATTATCCATCTTTTATTATAGCATAAAACATGGTATAATTCCGTTGTTATTTTTAAAATACAACGAGACCCCTTTTTCCAGAAAAGATTAGGAGGATTTGACAAAAACTATGAAACCATCCATCCGTACCTACCTCTGCAACGACGAAAACCATCGTTTCTTTGGCGAAGGTCCTCGTCAGCTTCTTCATGCCATCGATGAAACCGGATCGCTCCGCTCCGCCGCTCTGTCCATGAATATGGCGTATACAAAAGCACTTCGGATTATCCGCTCCGCCGAAGCCACGCTTGGATTTCCACTGACCGTCCGCACCACCGGCGGAAAAGGCGGCGGAGGCAGCCAGATGACGGCGGAGGCGAGGGAGTTTCTAGCTAAGTATGAGGCATATCGGGATGCATGTACGGAGAGTGGGAAACAGTTATATGAAGAATTTTTTTGCAGGCGGAAATCTGTTTTTTTCTCTTCTGGAACACAAACGTCCTCTTTCACTTGTTTGCAAAATTCAAACGATGTCCGGATCGCCTGCATCATCATGGCCTCCGGTCTTGGAAAACGTTTCGGCTCGAACAAGCTCATGGCTTCGTTCCACGGTGCTCCGCTCATCCACTCGGTTCTGAATGTGATCGGTTCTGTTCCGCTCTTTGCCGATCGTCTCGTTGTGACGCGCTCCCGGGAGGTTCACGATTACTGTCAGTCCCTGGGAATTCCGGTGCTGATTCATACACTTCCCAATCGGAACGAGGCGCTCTGCCTGGGACTTACACACATGTTAAAAAGGCACCCGGATTTATCAGGCTGTCTCTTTGCACTCGGCGATCAGCCGCTTCTGCGTCCACGGACACTGGAACGGATATGCCGGCGCTATCTCGAATGCAGAATATCACCAGGTCACTCTGAATCTGTTTTCCCAGATTCTGATTTTTCCATTTTGAAATCAAAATTGCCTCAGAATTCAGGAATTGCAGAAAAATCACCGATTGTACAGCTCTGCAGCATCCAAATGACGGCTTCTCCCGAACCTTCCGTCTCAACCACCGTCGGAAGCCCGATTCTCTTCGACCGGGCATATTTTGACGAACTGCTCCATCTGCCGGAAAAAGCTGGCGGAAGCCATGTTCTCCGCCAGCATCCAGACGTTGTCCAGTATGTGACTGCCGAAGTGCCGGAGGAATTGATGGATGTAGACACGCCGGAGGAGCTCAAACGCCTGGAGAATCTGGTAACAATCGAATAAAACTATAAGGACTGACATCACACATGCAGCATGATGCCAGTCCCTTTTTATCAATCTACGTATCACTTTCAGCCATACATTCCATATTTTATAGATGGATCTTATATTTTTATGTACCTATGACCTTTTTCTAATCTTCCTATTTCTTACGCCTCATCCTTCGGCAGCAGCACATTCAGGATAATCGCCATGAAAGCTGCCGGAACGATACCAGATCCGCCGAATACAAGCTGAATTGCTTCCGGCATCTTGGAAAGGATGGTTGCATGTGCACCCATGCCGTAACCAACACCCAGTGCAACAGAGACGATGGTCAGGTTGCGTGAAGTCATCTTCTCTTTCGTGATAAGCTGAATACCGCTAACTACGATCGAAGAGAACATCATAACCGCTGCGCCTCCCAGTACCGACTGCGGCATGATCGAAACGATCGCACCCAGCTTCGGAATCAGACCGCACAGAATCAGGAATACCGCGCCGGTTGCAAGTGCCATGCGGTTGACTACCTTTGTCATTGTAACCAGACCTACGTTCTGGCTGAACGAAGTGTTCGGAAGAACACCGAACAGCGCCGCAATACTGGAACCAAGTCCATCGCAGATAACGCCGCCGGAAAGCTCTTTATCGGTCGCCTCACGGTCCATACCGCCCTCAACGACACCGGAAATATCTCCGACCGTCTCAACAGCGGTTACAATAAACATGATAAGAACCGGCAAAATTGCGCGCATATCAAAGACAATTTTAACCGGGACGATCGGCGGAATGCTGATCCAGCTCGCCTGTGCTACCTTATCCCAGTTTAATACCCATGCTTTGGTATATTCGGTTCCGTCCGCTGCAATGCCCGTGTGCGGAAGCACCAGACCCATGATGAATGCTACAGCATAACCGGCAATAATTCCGACCAGAATCGAGGAGGAACTTAAATATCCCTTCGTTCCGTGCTTCACTGCCAGAATCACAATCAGGACAAAAATAGCAAGCAGCATATTTTCCATGGAACCAAAGTCCTGCGCCGAGCTGCCGCCGCCGAAGGAATTGACGCCGACCCCGATCAATGACAGACCAATCGAAAGAACGACCGTACCTGTTACGACCGACGGGAAAAATCGGCGAAGCGGCTTTAAGAAGCATCCAAGCACACTCTCGAACAGACCGCCGATGATCGAAGCACCCATAATGGCGCCGTACGCTAAAATACCGCCGCCCATCGTAGCCGCCACGCTGTTGAATACACCGATGAAACCAGAGCTGGTTCCCATGATAATCGGAACCTTGCCGCCGACCGGACCAACCGAAAATAACTGCAGCAGCGTGATCAGTCCCGCCACCAACATCGCATTCTGCAGAAGCTCGATCTGCAGCTGTGCCAGATCGTTTCCGCCCGTGATACCACAGGCGCCTGTGATGATCAGAAGTGGTGTCAGGTTACCGACAAACATCGCAAGCACGTGCTGCAGTCCCAGCGGAATCGCCTGTTTCAACGGCATCTTCGCCTCAAACTCATAGGCAGGTCCCGTAAATTTCTTTTCATTTTCCATAGATTTTCTCTCCCTGTACCCAATTTAAAACTACCTTTTTACACAGTTTCCAAAACATTCTCAATTATAAAAAAAAGCATATGAACTGTAAAGATTGTTTTTTCATTTGTATATTATTTTTCATTAAGTAAGTTATAAGTATTACTTATAATTTACTTACCCAGTCCACAATATCACCAAATACCTCTTCCCGGTTGATCTCATGAAACAGTTCATGCCTTGCCCCCGGATAAAGTTGCATCGCCACATTGGTACATCCGGTTTCTTGCAGATCTTCCATCGCGCGCCGCACACCGCGTCCGCCTTCTCCGACCGGGTCCTCCTCTCCCGATATCAGCAGAATCGGCAGATTTTTCGGAATTCCATCAAAGCCTCTCTTCCGCTTCAAATCCAGCATGACCTGGAAAAAATCGACGAATGCCCCATCGGTAAATAAAAACTGGCAGTATGGATCCGCCTCGTATTTTTCATCCTCCTCCGTCACGCGCGACAGCCATTGATGTTCCGTTTTTCCTTTTTCAAAATAGCGGTTATAGCTTCCAAGAACCAGCTGGTGCAACCGCTCATTTCGTCCATTTCTTCCTTCCAGCCACGCTGCCGCTGCCACGACGGTTCCGCCCAGCCACAAAAGTGGTTCCGGCTGGCTTCCGGTTCCCATGAAAATTGCGCCGTCCAGCCATTCTCCATAATGCGTGATAAAACGGCGTCCAAAAAACGAACCCATGCTGTGCCCCAGAAGAATATGCGGAATGCCCTGAAACTTGTGTTTCGCAAAACGTGCCACCTGCGCCATCGCACCGTTCACGCGGCGGACACCATTTTTCTCCGCGAACTCGCCCAATTCCCCTGGTTTTGCTGTCCGTCCATGTCCCGGATGATCGTGCCCGATGACCGCAATCCCCGCCCGGTTCATCGCCTGTGCAAATTCTTCGTATCTGCCAATGTGCTCGATCATACCGTGCGCCACCTGAATGACCGCCCACGGTGTTTCCTCCGGCTCCCAGCAGATGCCATGGATTCTGCCGCTCCCATCCTGAAATGGAATATAAAAATCTTTGCCCTGTGCCATCCTGATTTCCCCGCTTTCTAAATGCTATATCGAATTATCTCTCTCAACATTGCCTGAAATATTTTTTATTTTCCTGTTTTATTGAAGCATATAATTTTCAGATCCTTTTCATATACAGGATACCACAAAAACACTCTATTATACAATTTTCCCCCCTAAAAAAGAATGTGCCTTGTTGTGTAATAGGGAATTCCCTATTACACAACAAAAGCTCCATCTTTCGACGGAGCTTCTGCAGTCATACGTTTTATATATCGTATGTCATATATTCATGAATCAGTGATTCATTAGTTGTTTGTATACAGAGTAACGAGCTTGTTCAGGTACTGGTATCTAGCCTTTGCCTCTTCCTCGTTCTTTGCATCCAGCGCGCCGGCTCTATCCGGATTCTTCAGAGCCAGAGATGCGTAACGAACCTCACCCTTTAAGAATGCCTGGTAGTCACCTGTCGGTGCCTTGCTGTCCAGAGTGAACTTCTTGTCCTCTGCAGCCGGATTGTAACGGAAGTTGTGCCAGTAACCGCACTCTACCGCCAGTTTCTCCTCGGTCTGAGCCTTGTCCATACCTTTCTTGATACCGTGGTTGATACACGGAGCATAAGCAATGACTAAGGACGGACCCGGATATGCCTCTGCCTCAGCGATTGCCTTAACAGTCTGAGCATAATCAGCACCCATGGAGATCTGGGCAACGTATACATAGCCGTAGCTCATAGCGATGGAAGCAAGATCTTTCTTCTTCACATCTTTACCACCTGCTGCAAACTGTGCAACTGCACCGGTCGGAGTTGCCTTAGAGGACTGTCCGCCTGTGTTGGAGTAAACCTCGGTATCATATACCATGATGTTGATATCCTTGCCGGAAGCAAGTACGTGGTCAACACCGCCGAAACCGATATCGTAAGCCCAACCGTCGCCACCGAATACCCACTGGGATTTCTTAGCGAGGAAGTCTTTGTTCTTCACAATATCCTTGCAGTTCGGGCAGTCGATGCCGTCCAGAGCCTCTACCAGCTTGTCGGTAGCTGCGCCGTTCAATGCACCGATTCCGTAAGTATCCAGCCACTCTTTGCAAGCTGCTTTCACTTCATCGGTCGCCTGTTCTGCCGCCATCACAGCCTCAACCTTACCCTTTAAGCCGTCACGGATTGCGTTCTGAGCCAGAAGCATACCATAACCGAACTCTGCGTTGTCCTCGAACAGGGAGTTGTCCCAAGCCGGACCCTTGCCAGCCTTGTTCATGGTGTAAGGTGTGGACGGTGAAGAGTTGCCCCAGATAGAAGAGCATCCGGTTGCGTTGGCAATGTACATACGATCGCCGAACAGCTGAGTAATCAGTTTTGCGTACGGAGTCTCGCCGCATCCTGCACAAGCGCCGGAGAACTCAAGTAACGGCTGTTTGAACTGGCTTCCCTTAACGGTTGTCTCTTTATATTTATCAATGACATCCTGTTTGATCGGAAGTGTCTGACCGTAGTCATAACCCTTCTGAGCCTCCAGATTCTTGTCAAGACTTACCATCGTAAGTGCTTTCTCACCCTTCTTGCCCGGGCAGACATTTGCACAGGAACCACATCCGGTACAATCCAAGGAAGAAATAGTCATCACGAACTTGTACTGCGGCATACCTGTAAGCGGCAGTGTCTTTGTTCCTTCCGGAGCGGCAGCAGCCTCTTCCTCGGTCATCGCGATCGGGCGGATAACTGCGTGCGGGCACACATAAGAACAGAAGTTACACTGGATACAGTTGTCCGGATTCCAAACCGGTACATTGACTGCGATACCACGTTTCTCGTATGCAGCGGAACCAGACGGAGTTGTACCATCTACATAATCGGTAAATGCAGATACCGGCAGGTTGTTACCCTCCTGAGCATTGACAGCAGCCTGAACGGTGTTGACAAACTTAACAACGTCTGCTCTTCCCTCGGTTGCGTGAGTCATCTCAAGTCCCTCGTCCTCGCCGTTCTTCCAGCTTTCCGGAACCTGAATCTCTACAACGTTCTGAGCGCCTGCATCGATAGCAGCCCAGTTTTTCTTAACAACATCTTCGCCCTTACGACCGTAGGTTGCCTTTGCAGCAGCCTTCATCAGTTCGATCGCTCTCTCCTCCGGAATAATATTTGCCAGCTTGAAGAATGCGGACTGAAGGATGGTATTGATACGGGTCGGACCCATACCGGTCTCGATACCCAGTTTAACACCGTCGATGGTGTAGAATTTAATCTTGTGGTCAGCGATGAACTTCTTAACCTGTCCCGGTAAGTGCTGCTCCAGCTCTTCCATGTTCCACGGGCAGTTTAACAGGAATGTACCGCCGTCAACCAGTTCCTGAACCATGTTGTACTTACGGATGTAAGCTGGATTGTGACAGGCAACAAAGTTTGCCTTGTGGATCAGGTAGGTGGATTTGATCGGTTTATGACCGAAACGAAGGTGGGACATTGTAACACCACCAGATTTCTTGGAGTCATAATCGAAGTAAGCCTGTGCGTACATATCGGTGTTATCGCCGATGATCTTGATGGAGTTCTTGTTTGCACCTACAGTACCGTCGGCACCAAGACCCCAGAATTTACAGTTTACAGTTCCTTCCGGAGTGGTAACAAGCGGTGCGCCAAGCTCCAGGGAGAGATTGGTAACATCATCTACGATACCGATGGTGAACTGTTTCTTGGTTGTATTCTCATATACAGCTACGATCTGAGCCGGTGTAGTATCCTTGGAACCAAGTCCGTAACGACCTGTGAAGATCGGAGTCTGATCGAATTTTGTACCCTTTAATGCTGCTACTACATCAAGGTAAAGCGGCTCGCCAAGGGAACCTGGCTCTTTGGTGCGGTCTAATACGGAAATCTGCTTAACTGTATCCGGAATAGCGTCTACCAGTGCGCTGGCTACGAACGGACGGTACAGGCGAACCTTTACAACGCCGACTTTCTTTCCAGCTGCTACGAGGTAATCGATCGTCTCCTCGATGGTATCGTTGACAGAACCCATTGCGATGATAACGTGCTCTGCATCCGGAGCGCCATAGTAGTTGAACAGCTTGTAGTCTGTGCCAATCTTCTCATTGACCTTGTCCATGTATTCCTGAACAATCGCCGGAAGTGCATCGTAGTACGGGTTGCAAGCCTCTCTTACCTGGAAGAAGATATCCGGGTTCTGAGCAGAACCGCGCTGACACGGGTGGTTCGGATTCAGTGCATTCTTACGGAATGCATCGATTGCATCCATATCTGCCATATCTTTCAGATCTTCATAATCCCAGGTCTCGATCTTCTGAATCTCATGGGATGTACGGAAACCATCAAAGAAGTTAATGAATGGAATCTTGCCCTTGATGGATGCCAGATGTGCAACCGGGGTTAAATCCATAACTTCCTGTACGCTGGATTCACACAGCATCGCGCAGCCTGTCTGACGGCACGCATAAATATCAGAATGGTCACCAAAGATGGATAACGCATGGCTGGCCAGTGCACGAGCCGAAACATTAAATACGCCCGGGAGCTGCTCACCTGCAATTTTGTATAAGTTCGGGATCATCAGAAGCAGACCCTGGGAAGCGGTGTACGTGGTTGTCAGCGCACCTGCTGCCAGAGATCCGTGTACTGCACCTGCTGCACCTGCCTCAGACTGCATCTCTGTAATCTGAACTGTGTGGCCGAAAATATTGGTTCTTCCGTCTGTTGCCCATTCATCGGTAGCCTCAGCCATCGGAGAAGAAGGGGTAATCGGATAGATAGCTGCCACGTCGGTGTATGCGTAAGAAGCATGCGCTGCTGCGTGGTTTCCATCCATGGTTTTCATCTTTCTTGCCATAATGAATATTCCTCCTATTGATAGTGAATGTATTCAGTAATAAATCTCCCCAAATAGATTGTCCTGGAAATTTACCTGATAATATTATAACAAATTCTCGTCAAAATGCAAATAAATTTGATTTATATCCGGTATTATTTTTCGAACAATTACAAAAAAGCTGTCTACTGTTTTTTCAGATAGTCGATAAAACCATAAAATATGAAAAAAAGCGCCGCCAGATGAAGAAAGACTCTCCATCCAGCGGTGCTTTTCATTCAAATGCCGCTTGAATGCCCTTTTATCATTCATTTTTGCAATCTATCTTACAGCACTTTCTATATTTCACCTTAGTTTTGCCTTGATTTTAATTGCTTCCAGGTCCATTTGCTTCCACAACCGGGTTCGTTTCCTCTGGCTCTGGAGTTGTCTCCTGTGGTCCTTCGTTGGATGCCGCCGCTGTCGTGGTCGGAGCTTTTGTCTCGCCGTCAGGGCTGGACGGTGCCGCTGTGGTTGTCTCATGTGCCGCTGTGCTCTCATTAGCTGCATTTGTCTCAGCTGCGGTGCTCTCTGCTGCCGCCGTTGTCTCCGTTGCGTTGGTCGCTACAGTAGCGGAACTGTTACGTTTGATTTGCGCTGCCTTTCCACGATAGCTGCTATTGTGAAAAAATTCACGACTCACTTCTTTATCATTCTCATAGGTAACCAGATCCGTGGACCAGCGGCTGCCCGGAGTCGCTGCCTTTGTCTGCACTTCCTGACCCGGCTGCAAGGAACCATCCTCGGTATAAACCGCAGACGGCGGATCAATCTCGCCTGTCTTCTCAGAAGACATACGAATCTTGACACCCTCTTTCAGAATCGGAACTCCATACAGTGCGATCGTCAGTTTTCGATCAGATGCGCTGAAGCTTGCCTTGATAGCCAGCGGATATTCCGAGTTGTTGACGAACTTGAAGTCCGGTCCGCCGTAGCTGACTGCCGCATCCTCGCCCGGTGTAACGTAGGACGGCTCGTAGCTGTGTGCGTGGCGCTCCGTACTTTTAAGCCCCGCAAATACAACCGCGTTATATAAGGTCGAAGATACCTGGCAGACACCGCCGCCTGGCTCCTGGACAACCTCGCCATTTAAGTATGCGGTTGCCGGCTTGTAGCCTTTTTCTTCGGTTCTCGCACCGGTCGTATTGTTAAAGGAAAATTCCTGTCCTGGTTTGACAATCGTTCCGTTTAACGCTGCGACCGCCAGACGGATATTCTCGTTTCGGTTGCTGTTGGAGGTCGTCGTGGTTGTGTAGGTGGACATTGTCTTGTACTTATCCTGTACCGACGAATCCGCTGCGACTTCCTTCGTCTCTGCGGTCAGAACGGCATCAAACTCTTTCTTGTCAATCGCATCGACCATCGCCTGTGCCAGCTTGTCCTGATCGATGACAAGTCCCTTGGTGCCCTCGCTGAACTCAAACTTGCCCGTTTCCTTATTGTAACCGGAGATACCGCCGCTCTTGGCTGCCATGTTCCAGTTTCCGGCAATCAGTGCTGCCTCTGCCTTGGCATCCTCGATCATATTTTCCGTGTTGACTTCATATGTCTCACCCGGTTTCAGATCACTTGCATAGATCTCCTCGAGAAGCTGATCAACTTTATCCGCCATCAGATTGGTGACGTCGGCCTCTTTGTCCTCGTATTTGACCTTCATCTTCCAGTCAAATGAATCAAGGATCGCCTTGCGCGCCTCCTCCTGCGTCATTCCGTAAATATTGACGCCGTTGACGGTCACCGCTCCATCTGCCACGGTACTCTCCTGTACGGCATCCGATTCGGTCGCCCCGCCTGCCGCGCTGCCCCCACCGCACCCGCGGGAGGCAATCGCCGCTATCAGGATAACCGCCAGGACACCGATCACGATCAAAAGGATCTGTGTAATATCCAGATGGTTTCTTCTCTTCTTTTTATAACGCCCGGAAGTATGCCCACTCCGACCGGCTGCCGCCCGGTTCATCGCAGTATCCCGGCGTCCCGTGCTTGTGTGCGCAGCTGTACTTTTTGTATGGCTGGATGTTCCGGACGACGAACGATGCCCGGTACTGTTGTACGAACTCAGCGTTCCGCCCTCCAATCCTCTATGTTCAAAATTCCTTCCTCCTGAAGAATTTCTGTTGTACTCACTCATTTTCCATCACCTGTCCGTCTTTTCCATGAAATTTTATTATATGTGTTTATTTGAAAATATCCCTGCTACAGTATAGCACAATTCCAGGAAAAGAAAATAACATAATTCTTAAATTAACTTATAAATTTTTTTGATCCCCACAACCTTTTCCTGGTACAAATTTCCACAGCCGCTCTGTTTTTTGTATAACGCTTCTTCTTTCAAATATATCTGATGTAAACAATCATTTTTGTTCCCGTTTACACACTGGCAAACTGCAGCGGGTATCTGCCGCATACTTGACTTTTCCATCTAATGCGGGTAGTCTTACAGCAGAAGGAGGTCTGCATCTATGCAGTTAATTGATTTACACGTTCATTCTACTGCTTCGGACGGAACACTCACGCCCACCGAAGTGACAAAGCTGGCGCTCCAATGCGGTCTGACCGCCTATGCGCTGACGGATCATGATACAGTTGACGGCGTTGCGGAAGCCATGCAGGCAGCCGAGAACACCTCCCTGACTGTCATTCCCGGTGCCGAATTTTCCAGTCCTTATGAAGGAAAAGAAATCCATATTCTGGGGCTCTATCTGAACCCGCACTGCCCGGAACTTTTATCTGCACTGCGGCAGGTCCGCGAGATCCGCAACCGGCGCAATGAAGAGCTTCTCGCTTTATTTCAGGCAGATGGATTTCCCATTAAATATGAAGATTTAATTCACGGAAATGAACACACTGTCATCACCCGTGCCCATTTTGCACGCGCACTGCTTGAAAAAGGCTGTGTCACTTCGGTCAGCCAGGCATTTGATAAATACCTCGGGGACGGCAAAAAATATTACCGCCCGAAGCAGATGATTGAGCCGGAGGAAGCGATCCGCCTGATCCGTGTAGCTGGCGGTTTACCAGCGCTCGCACATCCTCTCCAGTATAAACTTGGCTGGAAAAAGACCGAGCAGCTTCTCTCCTATTTAAAAGAAGCCGGAATGATGGGCATCGAGATTTATTATTCCTCACACTCTCAATCCGACAGTCTTCATTTACGTGAAATAGCTTCGCGTCTCGGTCTGGTCTCCACCGGCGGTTCCGATTTTCACGGTGCCAACAAACCAGATATCCATCTTGGAAGCGGCTACGGCGGTCTGCGGGTTTCTGCACTGCTGCTGGACAACATAAAAGCCCGGTTACAGCAGAAAAACAGCTAAAATGCTGATTTACCCGCTCACGCTTCTATCGGTTCCGTATGTTCAGGCATTTACAATCTATATAAAAACTTCTTCATGAACCTGATGAACAGACGTCTGTTTATATGTTTACATATGATAGAGCGCCTGCTCAATCCCTTCTTCCGAGACGGACTCCGCCAGTACGGCTTTCATTCCCGCCGCGCTGGCGGTTTTTTCTGTCTTTTCTCCGATACAGACGGCTGTAAATCCGTTCAATGTCTCCTTATCCGGCTGTAAAATATCCAGGAATCCCTGTACCGTCGATCCGCTCGTAAACGTGACCGCATCGATCGCGCCCTCTTTTAGGAGTTCACGGATGCGCGCTGCAAGCGGCGATTCCTCCGGCGTGATCGTATCGTAAAGTGTCACATCCATATAGGATATTCCGGCAGCTTCAAATGCCTGCGTCAGTTCCGGCGAACCATGTCTGGCGCGCAGGATGCATACGCGTTCGTTCTGCTTCACCTGTTTTGCCAGCCCTTTTCCGAGATCTGCCGCATAAAAGCGCTCCGGAATATAATCTGGGTAAATGCCGTGTTCCCGGCAGACGGACGCGGTTCCCTCGCCGATCACAGCAAAACGCAGATGGGAAAGGCTCCTGAAATCTTTCTGCATCTGGTTCAAAAGCGCAAAGAAATATTGCGCCCCTGTCGGACTCGTGAGCACCAGCCAGTGATACGATTCCAGATTCCGAACCAGTTCATACAGTTTTTCTTTATCCGCTGTGCCAGCATCCGCTTTTTCTGATTTTTTCCAGACCGGTTTTAACTCAATCGTCGGAAATTCCAGCACCTCCGCTCCGGCATCGCGCAGATGTTCCGCCAGCTTCTGGCTGCGCTCCTTCGGGCGGGTAATCACGATCCGTTTTCCTGCCAACGGCTTTTCTTCTCTCCATGCACACGTATCAGCAAGCGCACAGACCTCCCCGATCACAAGGATGGCAGGCGCCTTGACGCCCTGACGCACACCCTCTTCCGGAAGTGTCTGCAGGGTTGCGCGGATCATTCTCTGGGACGCAAGGGTTCCGTTCATCAGAAATGCCGCCGGCGTCTCCGGTTTCATTCCCGCATTCAGAAGCCCCTCACAGATCCTCGGCGCATTCGCAACACTCATCAGAAAAATTAAGGTGCCGCCGACCCGAGCAAGTGCCTCAAAATCCAGAGCCGGCATGCCCTCCATTCGATGTCCGGTAATCACATGAAACGATCCCGCCAATCCTCGGTGCGTCACCGGGATGCCAAAATATGCCGGAACTGCCAGGCTGGAGCTGATACCCGGAACCACCTCAAACGGGATCTGATGTTTCTTTAAAAATTCAGCTTCTTCGCCGCCGCGTCCAAAGACGAACGGATCCCCGCCCTTGAGGCGCACGATCGTTCCGCCCTTTTTCGCTTCCTCTAATAAAATTTCTAAGATTTCTTCCTGCTTCTTCGAATGGCGTCCACTCCGTTTACCAACGTCAATTTTCCGCGTGTGCTCCGGAATCCAGCCCAGTACCGCGTCGCCTGCCAAAGCGTCGTAGACGACGGCATCCGCCTGCTCCAGAAGTTCTCTGCCGCGCAGGGTAAAAAGCCCTGAATCGCCAGGCCCCGAGCCGATAAGGTAGACTTTCCCCAGCGGAGACAGTGCAGGCTTTCCCGATAACTGTTCCGCCAATTTTCTTCCAAGCTCCGCTGCTTTCTCTGCCTCCCCCTCAATGGAACCAATACGGACTTCTCCCGTTTCTTCCTTATAATAAAGACCTCTCAGCTTGATTTTTCCATTTTCAAGCACCGCCGAAGCTGCCGTCGGCGACGAACATCCGCCTCCAAGCGTGGCGACAAAGCCCTGTTCTGCCCTGGTTAAAACCGCAGACTCCTCAGAGTGAACCATTTTCACAAAAGGGATCTCCCGGTCACGCCGTCCCTGGATTGCCAGAATGCCCTGTCCTGCTGACGGGATCATTTCCTCCACAGAAAAATAACGGCTGATGCGATCTGCAAATCCCAGACGAATCAGCCCCGCCGCTGCCAGAATCAGCGCATCATATTCGCCAGAATCGAGCTTTCGCAAACGCGTGTTCAGGTTGCCTCGGATCCCCTTAAATTCTGCATCCGGGAATAATCTCTGCCCCTGTAGGACGCGGCGGCGGCTGGAAGTTCCGATTACCGGGTGTGCCGGAAGCTCGGATAAGCCTTCACGCAGAACCAGCACATCGCGGCAATCTTCGCGCTCTAAAAGCGCCAGCACCGGCAGCTCCTCCGGCGGACAGAGCGGCATATCTTTTAAGGAATGAACTGTCAGCTCGCACCGCCCTTCATAAAGCGCCTGATCCAGCTCTTTTACAAACAATCCCCTGCCGCCAACCGCATCAAGTGGACGGTCAAGCACCTTGTCTCCCGTCGTTTTCATCGTGATCAATTCAAATCCTGTCTCCGGACAGACATTCTGCATCGCTGCGATCGCCATCTTTGACTGAACAACTGCCAGCGCACTGTCGCGGCTGCCTACGCGGATCCTATTTTTATCTGTCAATTTTTAATCTCCTCTATAAAATATATTAAGTATCTTCTACCTCTGCTTCCGCCAGCACGCGGCGTACTTCTTTTGCCACACGATGCGTTAATCCCGGATCCGCTCCGCCAGAAATCAATCCGGCTGTCAGTTCTCTGCCCTGGGCGAGCGCCGGGAAATAAAACTCTGACTGACTTTTATCGGAAGCCATATTAAACCAGACGGAATGGCTCGACGCATCCTCCTTGATCCCTGCGTCCGTCCCCGTCTGCCCGGTCGCTGCCAGCGCCATAAAAAAGTTTTTTTCCTGCCAGATCGTATCTCGAACTTCCTCATAGGTTTGTTCAATCAGACGGATTTTCCGTGAATCCGCCAGCTTCCGTATCTCTTCCGAAGTGTTCGGTGCAATCACCGTGATCGCTGCGCCAAATTTTTCCAGCACGCCGACCCGCCTCGATGCCACACTTCCAGCTCCCACAACCAGTACCTGCCGATCTGTCATATCTATAAAAATCGGAAAATAGGACATTTCTCTTCTCCCACTATTTTCGTTTGGTAACTGTTCAGTGCCTTCACAGCCACGCGCAATAAATCCGCAGACCTACTGAACAGTTACTTCGTTTGTTTCTATGCCACCGGAATTGAGTTCATCTCTTCAAAACCGTATTTCCGTATTATTATAAGGTTTCACGTTTTATAAATCAAGCATGAGGCAGACCTATTTTTCATTTTAGAACCTCTTTTGTTTCTGTTCATGGGTAGGCACTTTTGGAACCGAAAGTGCCGTAAGAAAACGTGGTGGCAGCAGGAATTTGCCGTATTGAAATGCGAAGCCACGGCAAATTCCGTTACTTTTTACGTATGCGTGTACAGTAACCCTCTTTTATTAATACCCGTATACGTAAAAAGTAATCCTTGTTTTATCTTGCCAGAACGGTGCAGATTTTGTATACTTATAACACATTTAAATTCAATACAATGAGTATAAAAAGATTGACTAATACCAATAAAGGAGTTACAACGATGGAAGAATTTTACAAAGCAATCGAAGACAAGATCAAAGCTTCCGGCTATCCGGGCGAGGTAAACGGCGAGGATATCTACAACGACATCTGCGATCAGATGGAGGAAAAAGAAAATGGAACCTATCTGTTTCTCTCCAAAAAAGACAATGGCGTCGTATTTGAATACAAAGTAGACATTCTGGATGAGTCCTTCAATCTCTCCTATGTTCATATTACCGCAAATAACGACACGTTTCATATTGATTTTGACAATTAATAGACAATCTTTTCTTGGACATCCCTGTATTTTTGACATACAGGGATATTTTTTTAAGGATTTTTTTGGAAAATGTGAGCATTGCGCCCTTTATAGAGGTCTGTTATAATTATCATTGTTAAAAGATTGACAAAATTATAAACTGCACACAGGGTTGTGTGCCAATCCATGAAGGAGGGCTAAATATGAAAATCCAGAACATTTCCGATGTAAACACATTTTTTAAAGTAATTGATTCCTGCAAAGGAACCGTCGAGCTGGTTTCCCCGGAGGGCGACCGCATCAACCTGAAATCCAAGCTGTCCCAGTATCTGTCGATGGCAAATATTTTTTCCAATGGCTATATCAAAGAGCTGGAGCTGGTCGCTTATGAGAAAGAGGACTTAGACCGACTGATTAAATTTATGTATCAGGGGGAGTAAGCTCTCTTCTGAGGTGTACACGGTATGTACGTTGCCGTTGTATAAAAAATGTTTGAATGATGCGATAGAAACTGTATAAAAAAGCTTCCTGGCTGCATGGCAGATTGGCCCTGCTGCACAGAAAGCTTTTTTCCGTTTTATGAATCTAAGTCAAACCGTTTCTCATATTTCACGCAGTAAACACGCAAACCTTCTAAACAACTACTCTTCTATCCGCGCCAGCTCTTGAAAGACTTTTTCAATTTCTTCCCGCGACGCCCGGAATGTTCCCTGCACCATCTGGGTGCTCCCGCCGCCGCGTCCCTGCAGACGGGCGTTTAATTCTTTTCCGAATGCACGCATATCACGGCCGAGACTTCCGGCTGTGTAGTTATAACCTGACGCGTCATCGCCAGAGCACACCAGCACGGTCTCTCCTTTTTCCTGTTCCAATAGCAGATTTGCAAACTGACGCACCAGAACTGGCGTCATGCCCTGCTCAAATACAGCCAGCGCTTTCTGATCCTGCGGATAGACGTCTGCCTGCATGGTGAGAATGCGCTGCCAGAGGTGGTTGATCTCACCGTCCTTGCGCCCGCTCTCCTCTTTCAGATGGCTGACCGCCTCCGCCGCCTTCTCCGGTTTTGCAGAAAGCAGGTTAGAGATCGTCTGCATCTGCTCCGTCTTCGCCTCAAAATTCTCCAGCGCACGGTCACCACAGAGCATGGAGAAACGCACGCCGCCCTTGTAATTCATCAGGGAAAGCACCTTGATCACGCCAATCTCTCCCGTGTAATCCACGTGTGTGCCGCAGCAGGCACAGATATCCGCCCCCGGAATCTCTACGATGCGGACCTGACCGGTCAGCTCTTTCTTGCTGCGGTAATCGATCGTTTTCAATTCCTCCTCACCCGGATATGTCACCTGTACCGGAAGATTTGCCCAGACAACCGCATTTGCCTTCTTCTCGATTTCCTTTAACTGTTCCCAGTTAAGCGGACCATTCAGATCGACCGTCACTTCATCGTGTCCCATATGAAATCCGACATTATCATATCCGTATGCAGCATGAATCAGCCCCGATATGATATGTTCTCCCGTATGTTGCTGCATGTTGGAAAAACGCTGTTCCCAGTCGATGGCCGCGTGAACGGTGCTTCCCACCTCCAGCGGCGCGTCCGTCTCATGAACAACCACGCCATGTTTCTCCTTCACATGTGTCACGTGCACTTCCCCGATCCATCCGGTGTCCGACGGCTGTCCGCCGCCCTCCGGGTAAAATCCGGTCTGGGAAAGTTCCACCTCAAATCCGTGCTTTGCCGGACGGCAGGCGGTGACGATGGCATCAAATTCTTTTACATACGGTGTCTGATAATATAACGGTTCCATTTTCATTCCTCTTTTCATTTCGTTGTACAATGTTCTGTGACAAATCGTTATGGATAAACATCCATGTCGATCCGCCCGGTTATCTCGATTATTTCAACAAAAAATTTATAGTAAAATATTTCCGTCCTAATTTTCCTGATTTATGGAAACTGTGGCAAGCTGCCCCTCATATGATGAAGTGTATAGAAAATCTCGGAGGACATAACCATGAGTGATTTAGCGGCTACCAACTGCGGTTGCGGATGTGATAACAACGGAGGAAGCTGCGGCTGTAATTGTGGCTGTGGATGCGGCGGTTTCGGCAACAACAACTGTCTCTTCCTGATTCTGATTCTGCTGTGCTGCGGCGGATGTGGCGGCGGATGCTTTGATCACGGATGCGGCGGCAACAACTGCGACTGCCTGATCTGGATCCTGCTTCTGTGCTGCTGCTGTGGCGGCGGTGGCTTTGGCTGCTGATAAACATCCGCCCATATCCAGCATATCTTTTGAGAATGCATCCATGTACATTTTAATACCGCAGATTTAACACCATCACATCTTATTTGCGCGTCAACTGATAAATCAATGCATTGCAGATCGCGGCGGCTACATTGCTGCCGCCCTTTCTGCCTCTTGCCACAATATAAGGAGTGTCCGGCAAGGATATAATCAATTCCTTGGACGGCACGACATTGACAAAGCCGACCGGCACGCCGATGATGAGCTTCGGGTGGATTTTTCCCTCCTGAATCAACTCGTACAGACGCACCAGCGCGGTCGGTGCATTCCCAACTGCAAAAATACAGTCTTTTCCCATTTCTGCCGCCTTGTCCATACTGGCAACCGCACGGGTGGTCCCGGACGCTGCCGCTTTCTTCGCGACATCCTCGTCCGCCATAAAACAGTAGACCTCACCGCCCAGCGACGCAAGCGCGCGCTTGTTGATACCGGATTTTCCCATATTCGTATCAGTCACGATGCACGCCCCATTTTTCAGGGCTTCCAACGCCTTATCGACTGCGCCCGGTGAAAATACAAGCGAATCTGCGTACTCAAAGTCGGCTGTCGTGTGAATCACGCGTTTCACAATTGGTGCTTCTTTCTCCGGAAATGTCCGTTCCCCCAGCTCCTCGGTGATAATCTCAAAACTTCTCGCCTCGATCTCCGACGGCAATACCTGACTGAGTTCTTTCATTTTCTCATCCATCTATCTACACTCCCTCTTCCAGAATCCGGTAAATTGCTTCCATATCCAAGTACTTCCGCATCGTGTCTGCCAGCCGGTTGTACTGCTCTTCCCGGTATTTCTCATAATCAAACGATAATCCGCCGACTTCCGGCTCCATTCCTTTTTCTTTCATCAGCGCACAGACAATCGTCTCCGCCACCTCTGCCTTGTCAAAAATGCCGTGGACGTAAGTGCCGTAAAGGTTGTCCCGGCAGCAGCCATCCTGTTTTTCAGTGTGGTTTCCCGCCTGTTCTTCCCTGAGTTTCAATAAACTATGATTTACGGCTTTTTCCTGCTCCTTGATCACGTTCTTAACAATATCACCGCCGACCGATGATGTCTCTCCCATATGTATTTCATACCCTTCCGCCTCCATCCCCGAAAGCCCGGAAAAGATACCGCTGACCGTCCCGAAACATCCCTTGACCTGCGTTCTGGTCTTTTCTTCCTGAAACTGTGTCTGTAACGGCAGAAGTCCCATACCGGAGATCGTACGCCCAGGCACACCCGCCTCGGTTCCTTCCTGATCTGACAGCGTCTGTCCCATCATCTGATAGCCGCCGCAGATGCCCCAGATCGGCGTTCCTCCGGCTGCTTTCTTTAAAACTGCCGCTTCCAGACCATTCTGCCGCATCCAGAGCAGATCCTCGATCGTATTCTTCGTTCCCGGAAGAACAATCAGATCCGGTCGTCCCAGCTCAGACAGACGGCTCACATAACGCACTGAAACGCCGGGGATCGGGTCAAAGACGTTCAGGTCAGTGAAATTGGATAAACGCGGAAAGCGGATGGCTGCAATGTCGATCCATGCCTCTACATGTTTTTCAGATGACTTGTTTTCCTGTTTAAGGGTATTATTCCGCCCTGTGGATGAAAGGCGGCTGCTTAAGCTATCCTCGTCCTCGATATCCACATCCATGTACGGAACGACGCCGACCACCGGAATCTTGCATAATTTCTCGATCATCTCAACACCTGGATCCAGGATCGTCTTATCGCCGCGGAATTTGTTGATGATAAGCCCCTTTACCATCGCCTGTTCATCCGGTTCCAGAAGCGCTACCGTTCCATAGAGCTGTGCAAACACACCGCCCCGATCGATGTCCCCGGCAAGCAGCACCGGCGCACCCGCCATGCGCGCCATTCCCATGTTCACGATATCATCCGATTTTAAGTTGATCTCCGCCGGGCTGCCGGCGCCCTCGATCACGATGATATCGTACTGTTCGGACAAGTGCTGAAACGCTTTCTTGATTTCCGGGATTAGCTGCTTTTTATACTTGAAATATTCCTTCGCGGGCATTGTGCCGATCGGGACACCGCGCACGATCACCTGAGAACCGACATCGCTGGATGGCTTTAAGAGAATCGGATTCATGTCCACCGATGGCTCACAGCCCGCCGCCTGCGCCTGCACTACCTGTGCGCGTCCCATTTCCAATCCCTCGCTGGTAATATAGGAGTTCAGCGCCATATTCTGCGATTTAAACGGCGCCACGCGATAGCCGTCCTGCTTGAAAATCCGGCAGAGTCCCGCCGCCAGCAGGCTTTTTCCCGCATTGGACATCGTTCCCTGTATCATGATTGCTTTTGCCACGGTGAAATCCTCCTTATTTTTGAGTGTCTTACCAAATAATGGTTGCTCAAAGCTATTTAATTCGAAGCTATTTTGTGCTTAACCGAAACTATTTTTCTGCCATTTGTCCTTTCAAATGACAGAGATTATTTTATGGTTTCGTTTTATATTACAAATTCACATTGTGTTTTTCTTCAGATTGTACCTCTTTCAAAATATTTATCAACCTTTCATTTTCTCCCCGGTTCCGCACCGCCACCCGGTAATAATGACGGTTCAGCCCTTCAAAATTCTCACAGGCGCGAACCAAAATGCCATGCTCTAAACATCCCTGTTTGTAATCGCGCGAATCCTCATCCGGCGAACGAAACAACAGATAATTTGTCTGGGACAGATAAACGATAAATCCCAGTTCTTCCAGTTTTTCCGCCAGCCGCGGACGTTCCGTCTGCAAAGATTTAACCGTCCATTCCAGCAGATTTCCTTCTGAATGATCCGCCAGTACCGCAAATGCCGCCACTCCGCCCGCCTGTGCCGGAGCCGAGACACTCCACGGCTGGCGGAACTTCTCGAGGCGTTCCCGGAGTCCGGCATTGGGGATGATGCCATAGCCCAGGCGAAGACCTGCCATTGAGCAGATTTTGGTCAAGGCATTTAAGAGGATAACGTGATCTCCAACACCATTTAACAAATTTCCAACAAACGAACCTTCTCTCCGTGTATCCAAAAACCACTGAAAACACTCGTCCAGCATAAGCCAGGTATGTGTTTCCCGGCAGACCTCCGCCAACCTTTCCAGCTCGGTGGCTGAAATAGCGCGCCCTGTCGGATTATTGGGATTTCCGAGAATCAAAATTTTTTCCCAGACGTTTTCACGTTTAGAGGATAAAGTTGGGACCGAAGCTATCTTCGATGCATCCCCGGAGCCATCGCAAAGCATGGCATACAATTCTTCCCTCGCACTCTCCAGGGAAAATCCATTTTCTTCCTTTAAATGAAGCCACCGGATCTCGCAGCCGCACATCCGAAGCGCCTGCTCATACTCCGAAAATCCCGGTGCCAGCAAAATCGCCTGTTTGGGCCGAATCGCTGAGACAACTGCATATAAAATATCCGAAGCACCGTTTCCAAACACGAGCCAGTCCTCCGGAATCGGCGTGCCGTCTGCCTCATAAAAAGCAGCCGCTGCACGCCGCAGCTTCCGGCATAAAGCATCCGGATATTGTTCCCAAGCAGCCGCCGATGCAATCACAGCATCACGGACAGCCTGCGGCATTCCAAGACGATTTGTATTGACTGAAAAATCTAACTCTACGGCTGCATCACCGTAAATATCGCCGCCGTGCGTGTATGGCATAGATGCTTCCTCCCTGTTGTTCCCTCTTTTTTGTGTATTCTTTATCTGGTTACTCTTTCCTTCGTTCGTTCTGTTTTTGATATTTTTATCTGTTTGATTGTTTCATTATTTGGATTTTTTGCCTTTTTTATATTCTTCTTTGTTAAAATTCCCTTATCAAAACAAAATCACGGCCCGCATCACCAGTGCCAGAAGTCCCATGATTCCCGCCGCTCCATACATCAGGCGGTTGACACGGCGGATGTCCTGCGGTTCAATCGGGTGTATCTCATCACCGATATATGGCTTCGGAACTAACTTGCCGAAATACCAGGCATCGCCCGCCAGTCGCAAGCCCAGCGCGCCGGCGCATGCCGACTCGGTCTGCGCGGAATTGGGGCTTTTGTGGTTCCGGCGATCACGCCGCCAGATACGGTAAGCATTCTTTCCGTCATATCGTAAAAGGTATGCAGCTACTATCAATAAAAGCGCTGCCAGGCGCGACGGAATCAGGTTTACCAGATCGTCCAGTTTTGCTGCCGCGCGTCCAAAATGCAGATACCTGTCATTTTTATATCCGACCATCGAATCCATCGTGTTGACTGCCTTGTACAGCCAGCCAAGAAGCGGACCTCCAATCGCCAGATAAAACAAAGGCGCAATCACTCCATCCGACGCATTTTCCGCTACCGTCTCAACTGCCGCCCGTGCGATCCCCGCCTCTGAAAGAGGTTTCGTATCGCGCCCGACAATCATCGACACTGCATAGCGGGCTCCCTCGGTATCTCCCGCCTCCAGCTTCCGGCAGACCGCCATGCTCTCATCCCGCAGGGAGCGCGCCGCCAGCAGATAGTAAGTCATGACCGCCTCGACTACTGTCTGAATCCAGATGCCGCCCAGACGGGAAATCCAGAGGATTGCGCCTGCCACACTGCCTGTCACAAGCAGCACCAGACACACAAAAAGAACGCCCGCGCGGCGTTCCCCCCGTTCCGTTGCATGCTTTTTTCCAGCTGGACGCAAATATTTTTCCAGCCACACAATCAGATTTCCGATCGCCCGGACCGGATGCGGCATCGAATGCGGATCACCCAGGCACAGATCCAGAAGATAACCTGCCAGAATCGCAGCTAAGTGATATCCGACCATTCTGCCTTCTATCATTCCTGTCAATACTTTACTGATTGCTGTCATTTTGTCTACTCCCAACTATTCTTTTATTTGATCCGCATTCCCAGACCGCAGATAACCCGGTGCACTTCCTCCGAATATGCGGCGATCCGCTGGCAAATGCGCCCGTCTGTCTCCCGATAATCGCGCTCAAATGCTTCCATCGGCACAATGCCGCAGCCGATTTCATCCGCCGTCACGAATGCATCCGGATTTTCCTGCATCAGGCGTTCTGCAAACACGTATGGATCGCGCCCGGCTTCCATCTCACGCCTCACAAACAGTTCAAAATGCGTGATCAGATCCGCCTGCATGATCGTCTGTTCGTCCGTTTCTAATCTCCCGTCCGCGATGCGTGCCGTAACTCTACACGCTTCTGGATTTTCCGATCGATTCAGAACGGTGGATAAGTCTTTTGTTTTCCTCCGTTCCAAAGTACGTTTTTCCCACAATTTCATCGCATACGCTGTCTTTCCTTGTTCCCTGCCGCCAATTATAAAAATCATTCTGCTTTTCCTCGCTTAAAAATTCAAAAATCGCAGGCACGTACCTGCCAGCCGCATCGCCGCCAGCACTAGCAGCACATTCCGCTCGCAGCTCTGCAGAAAATGCCCTGCCAGATCGCCGTTGATGCCGCCAAATTCCCGCATGGAAAAACGATAATAGCAAACAAAGGTTGCAAGAGCCGTCAACGCTGCCAGAGCGCCGCGCAGATGTCCCCAGTAAATCATCCAGCTGATCGCCAACACTGCTAAAACTGCCATACTCACGCGAACAACCTTTGTCTCGGCACTTCTGGAAAATTCAGCGGCAAGCCCGTCCTTTTTCGCCTTTGGAAATGCCACCACCGAATAGCCGCTGCAGGCGCGTTCCAGCATAAGCGCCCCCGGCAGCAGCCACACATCTGCTCCCACAAGCTCAGAAACTGCCCCCGCATAGAGAAGCAGGTACAGCCCCAGACCGATGATCGCAAACGCCCCTGTATGGGGATCTTTTAAAATCGCCAGCTTTTTTTCCCGCTCGCCGTAGGAATGGCGCGCATCCGTCACATCGAGATACCCATCCATATGGATTCCACCAGTAATCAATAGTGGAACCGCCGTCAACAGGCAGGTCCGGAACAGAACTCCAGCACCCAAAATTTCACAGAGCGCAAACGTGGCTATCTCTACCGCCCCGATCACCGCCCCGATCAGCGGAAAAAAACAAAGCGCATAGCGCATCCGCTCTTCCGTCCAGTCCATGCGCGGCATCGGAATGCGTGAATACATAGAAAATGCAATGACAAAACTTCCTATCAGATTCAATCTTCGATCCCCCTGACTCTATTCTGGCAACTATAACTTTAGCAGGCATTCCGCTCTGTTCCACTCACTGACTACCCTACATCTTTTGTCCTTTCATCGGCTGCAAAAACAGGTGTTGACACCGCAATCGGAATTCCATACACCACTTCCGTCACCGAATCCGCCATCTGTCCCAGTTCCCGGTTGATCCGTCCCAGAAGCTCTATGTACCGCTCCGATTCCAGATCATACGTCACACCGTCCGAAAAGATCTCATTCGTTACAATGATAAGGTCATGGCACTGGTTTTGCAAGCGTTTTATTCCTTGCAGAATCCGCTCTTGCGCACCATTTTCCTGAGCATAAAATTCATTGAGGACAAGGTTGGACATACATTCAAGGAGAAGCACTGGTTTTTGTGCCACTCGGCAGGACTCCCAGCGCTTCAAACTATCGTTTTCCTGTTCAGCGTCCAAACCAGCCGAATTGGACTCTTCGAATCTCTCCTCTAATTCTAATGTTTCTAACCCCGTATACCGCTCAATCGTCTCAAACCCTTTTGCCGCGCGCATCCGCCGATGGCGCTCCACCCGTTTTCTGCCTTCATCATCCCAAATCCGCATCGTCGCCAGATACCAGAGTGTCCCACCGTTCCTGTTCCGGCACTGCACGGCAGTCTGTTCGGCATATTCGGACTTACCGCTGCCACTGCCGCCTGTAACTATATATAACATCGTTCATTTATCCTCTTTTTCACCGAATTGCAGCAGTTTCCATGCTTTAAAAACATACGCAAAAAATGTTTTAATCCGTATATCTCATCACACCAGCGGCTTATATTCCTCTATTTCCATCTCCGCAAACGTATCCATATCCCGGTAAATGGACAGCGCCATATCCAGCAGTGGAAACAGCGCCAGCGCCCCTGTACCTTCTCCGAGTCGAAGTCCCGCCTGGATAGCCGGAGTTACTCCTATCAAATCAAGCAGCCAGATAGACGCCGGTTCCGCCGATACATGGGCTGCCAGCATATAGTCCGTCGCTGCCGGTGCAATTCTTCCAGCAGCTGCCGCCGCAGCTGCCGCGATAACCCCGTCAATCACAACCGGAACATGATAGATGGCACCGCCCAAAAAAGCACCTGCCATCGCCGCCAGATCGAATCCGCCTACCTTTTGCAATACCTCCATGCCATCCATGGGATCCGGGTGATGCAGTCCGATTCCACGCCGGATTACCTCCGTTTTCCGTTTCAATCCAGCCGAATCTAAACCCGCCCCAGCTCCAGTGACAAGTTCTGGATCCTTTTGCAGCAGAACCGATGCGACCGCACTGCTGGTCGTCGTATTGCCGATCCCCATTTCACCCACTGCAGACAAGCGGTACCCCTGCTCCTTCAGCACACGCACTGCATCGATTCCCGTCAAAATGGCTGTCAACACCTCCTGGCGCGTCATCGCTGCTGCTTTTGTAAAATTGGAAGTCCCGCGCCGGATTTTCCGTTCTGTCAGGGGATGAAGTTTCCCCTGATGTTCCACCTCACAGGCGATTCCTATATCGATCGGAAACACGTCCGTTTCTGCCTTTTCTGCCATCAGGCAGGAGCAGCTCCTCCCGCGTGTCATATTCGAAACAACTGCCGCTGTAACCTCCTGCCCGGTCTGTGATACCCCTTCTTCAACCACCCCATTATCCGCGCAAAAAATCAAAAGCGCACGCTTGGAGAAGTCTGGCACTTTCTCCCCCTGCGCTGCCGCCGTCCGCACAATATCTTCCTCCAGGACTCCCAGACTGCCAAGCGGTTTTGCCACATGCCCCCAATGCTTTTCTGCCTGCTCCCGGATTGTCTTGTCCGCTGGTACAATCTGTTTCTTAAGCTGGTCAAACCGTATTTCCAGCTCTTTTTCCGAAAAATGCCGAAAATCTTCCAGAGATTCCAATGTCTTCATATTCTCCTGCTGCATCTATATGTTCCTCCCGTTTTCGTTTCCGGCCTTTTCCATGGGTCCGTGAACGGGCGTACCCTTTCAGTCTATCGTTTACCGGTTCAAAATTCCGCCTATGATTGTACCATTGACCGGAACAATACGCAAATACAAATTTGTTATCACACCGAAAGCACGAGAAACGACGTTACTGTTCACGCATACGTGCCCAGTAACGGAATTTGCCGTGGCTTCGCATTTAAATACGGCAAATTCCTGCTGCCACCACGTTTTCTTACGGCACTTTCGGTTTCAAAAGTGCCTACCTGTGAACAGTAACAAAACGACACTACCCATCCGGGCAGTGCCGTCTTTTTCAAGCCCATCTTATAAAATTCTATTCCACATATCCATACAAAAAATTATACAATCTCAGGAATCGCCATCACCCGCTCCTCACGCAACCCCTTTCAACATCCACTCATACGCATCATACGCCGTCCGCAGGGAAATTTCAGCTGTCTCTAATTCTGCTTTTTTCTGCAGATAAGACGCCTCACCCTGTAAATACGTTGCTTTATTAATCGCACCGGACTGATACTTAATCTGGGTGGCGCCGTATGTTTTTTCGGCAGACTGGTAGGCTGCCTGCGTCGCGTCGCGTTCTAGGCTTAATGCCGCTATCTCAGCGTACTGCTCATCCGCTGAGGCGCTTGCGGCGCTCTCGGCTTCCTCGATCTGCTGGTGGCGCAGCTTGCGCGCCGCATCTCCGGTTGCGGAGGATCGTCTGGCTGATTTGACACTGGAACTTGCAATGACAGCTGCCGCGCGGTCCGCATCCAGATTCATAGAAGCCAGTTCCGTTGCCGATACGGCTGGAATTTCCCCCAGCGTAATAGAAGTTCCGCTCTTTCCAAGTAAAATGGCAAGCTGGCGCAGCGCCTTATTTGCCTGATCGGTCGTGGATTGTAATGCTGTCTGGGCGCTTAGCAGGTTTTTCTGAGCCTGCAGCAGATCCGTCTCCGTGCAAAGCCCCGCTGCCAGTTCCCTCTCTTTGCGATCCACCTGCGCCTGATAGTTCTCCGCCGTCTTGGCAGCCGCCTCCACCTCGTCCTGAAGCTGCCGGCAGGTGCCCCACTGGATCTGTGCGATCTTTACGACCTGCCAGACCGTCCGGTTTCTGGACGCACGGCTTGACGCCGAATTTAAGGAAGTGAGCGACTTTTTATACTGCTTCGCTGCCATCGACAGCGTTTGTGCATTTCGCTCATAGGTGCCGATCAGTGCCTCATCTCCGCCCGCATCTTCAAGCTCGTCTGCTTTATAGTTCATATCCCGGGCACCGGAAATCATCGCATCGTAGGCTTCCTGGTAGACGGCAAGGCTGTCCTGATAACTGTAATCGGCGCTGACAGCCGTTCCATTGCCGCGCCGCACCAGCGCCTCCAGTTCCCCGTACTCTATCACAGAATCCGCTAGCTGTTCCTCCGTATAGGAGCCCGACTGGCTGGCGATCGTATTGTCTGCGCTATTTTCGGTTATGGTGCCATCTTCCAGCGCCGGACCATCTGCTTCGCTGTCTGAATCACTTTCTGTGCCGGAAATCAAAGGCGTTTTCGCCGCCTGCGCCGGGCTCGATACAAGAATACAAGCCGCCAGGGCAATTCCGATCGAACGACTCAATCTGCTTTTTCCGATTCGTTTCACATTATGACCGTCCAGATGCACATCCAAAGCACTTGCACCGCTTCGGTCTCTTTCTTGCTCCTTGCGCATCTTTTGCTCTGTCCCAGCTTCCGCGTTCATCCATTTTCCTTTCAGATTTCGCATCATCCACCCACCCCTTTCTACTGCGTGGACGCCAGGCCGTCCACCGCCCACTGGTAGGCGAACTGCGCCTGGAGAAGCGACATCGCTGCCGTCTCTTTTGCCACGGATGCCGATTCATAGGAATAGGTTGCGCTCTGGTATGCGTTCTGGCTGATAAGTCCGGCTGCCAGCTTGCGGTCGTTGGTCTGTTTCGTCTTTTCTTCTAATTCAAGGCTGCGTTTTGCCTGTTCATACTGTGCCTCAGACAGCTTCAGATTCTGATAAGCCGACTGGACATTCGACTTGACTGCCTCCTTCCCGCTGGTCAGAGTTGTCTGGTACTGCTCTTTAAGGGTGCTTGTCATCGCGTTGTTGACCTGACGTGCCAGAATCTTTAACTGATAATTATTTTCCTGTGCTTTCGCAATGTCCTCTTCGAGGTTGATCGATGCACTCATCTGTTCCTGCGGGTCCGGTAATGCACAGATTTCTACTGATGCGCCATATTTCCATCCAAGCATCTGGCACAGGGATTCCTTCGTCGATGCAATATTGCTCTCCGCCGTCGTGATGGACGCCTGCGCCTTTAAAAGAGTCTCCTTGGCATCCAGTGCATCCGTCTGGGTCGCGCTTCCGGATGAAAGCTTTAAGTTTGCCGTCTCATAGTCTTTTTCTGCCTTGGACACCTGGTTCTGCACACTCTTTAAGTTTTCCTGGGCATTCCAGTACTGGATCATCAGGTTCTGCGCCTGCTGTACCAACGATTTCTCGGTCTGCGTATACCCCCACGCCTTAACATTCGCATCATCGACGTTATTATCGCCCTGCTCGCGCATCTGGGTCGCGGAAGCCTCGCTTCTCTGTGCTGCTGCCAGCGCGGAACCATAATTCGCATCATCTGAATCCGGGTACTCGATACTGCTCTCGATCTCATCTGCCGCGTCATAATATTCCTGCGCGATCTCATTGCTGTCTTTGCCCTGATAATCCTTGTACTCGATCCGGTTCTTCTCCACTGTGCTGTTGTACTCATGGATTAGATCAGCAATCTCGTCAAATTCGAGCTTATCATCCTGCAGCGAAGCCCATTTTTCTGTGGAATATGCAAATTGCGGGCTGCCTGCCAATACCTGGACCGGCGCACCTGCCGCCAGAAAAAGCCCCAGTGAGCAGGCTGCTGCACCGGCCGCAATCCGATGCTTCAGACATTTTTTTTTATTTCGATTCATGTATGTCACTCCATTCCGATATATCTGATTTTAACAATTATCCTATTCTGTTTCCAATTAATCTATGTCCGGTATCTCTTCCTTCGGTTTCCGGCTCAGCAGTGCGTAATATACTGGAACCATGAAGAGCGCGACAATCACACCTACGCTCAGACCGCCAATATCTACGATCGCCAGACCCTGTGTCGTGGAACCGCTGCTTCCGATTGCCAGTGCCATCGGAATCATCGAGAGGATGGTTGTCATACTTGTCATCAGAATCGGCCGGATACGGGTCGCACCTGCCTCGATGAGCGCTGTCCGCAGATCCATCGTGGAGCGATACTGGTTGACCGTATCCACGTAAAGAATACCGTTATTTACAACAGTTCCGACCAGAATCAGGAAACCGAGCAGGGACGTCATACTGATGCTGACGCCGGTCAGCTTCAGTAATCCGAAGGAACCAACCAAACTGAACGGGATGGTCGTCATAACCATGATGGAAAACTTCACAGACTCAAACTGTGCCGCCATGACAACGAATACCAGGAAGACTGCAATCGCAATCGCGCGGTACAGGGAGCTGAACTCACTCTTCATCATACGGTCACGGCTGTTCTGCCCAATGCTGATTGTACCACTTAAGTTCGGAGTAATTACCTCACTGTTGATTTGCTGCTGTACATTATCACCGGTGTAATCGGCAGAGATTGTGATCTCATATGCACCGTCGGTTCTGGAAATCGAAGCCGGACTGTCCTCAAATACGACATTTGCCACATCGGTCAGTGCCACCTTCTGTCCATTTGTTGCCGTCAAAATAATATCTTTTATGTTATCAACTGTCTCGTACTCGCCCTCCGGATACTCAACCGTTACCGTAATGTCCTCGCCGTCAATTTTAAGTGTCGTCGCGTCGATACCGCTCAACATCTGGTTGATCGTCGTTCCGATACTGGAAGCCGTGAGTCCATACGCCTTTGCCATGACCGGATCAACCTTCAGGGTAATGATCGGTGCATTATTCTCAATACTGGAATGGATGTTGATGACATCCGTTCTTGCTGTCATTTCCTTGACAATCTTATCACTAACTTCTTTTAACTCATCATACTGCGTGCCGTGAAGAATCACTTCATAGCCGCGCTGTCTTCCCATGAAGCTCATGGAAGTTGATGCCGATACGTCGATCGTACAGTTTGCAATGTTATCCATCTCTTTCTGCCACTGATCGGCTACATCGTCTGTTTTCATGGTACGGTCATCTTTCAGATAGGCACTGATCTCGCCGCTGTCTCCGTTGTAACGCAGCATGTACGAATCAACCTGGTCGCTCGCGGAAACAATCGCCTCCGCTTCTGCCAGTGCCTCCTCGATCTTTTCCTGTTTCAGCCCCGGACGCGTCTCTATGCTGACGCTGACCGTACCGGTATCATCCGATGTCATCAGCTCCGTCTGCATTCCGCTCGCCAGAATTACCGTCAGTACAAGTATCAGAACCGAAAATCCCATAACCATCGCCTTGTGGTTTAACAGACGATCCATGATGCCGCGGTACCATTTCTGTAAACGTTCAATCGGACGTCCCATCAGGGCGCGCTTCGCCTCGCTCGGTTTATAGAACAGATAACACAGCGGAACCACCGTCATCGCAGAAAGCAGGGACGCCGACATACAGAACACGATCGTAAATCCCAGCGGCTTGAACATCTGTCCGGTCATACCGTTTAAGAATGCCAGCGGCAGGAATACGACACAGGTCGTGATCGTCGAACCGATGATCGAGTTGATGACAATGCCGGTTCCGTGAAGCACTGCTGAAAAATAGCCAAGCGCCCCCTTGTCTTCCTGCTCCGCCGTTGCACGGAAACAGCTCTCCAGTACAACGATCGAGTTATCGACCATCATGCCGACGCCGAGTACCAGCGCACTCATCGTGATAACGTTCAACGAAAATCCTGCCATCGTGATCGCAATCAAGGACATCAAAATCGAAGTCGGAATGGAACTTCCGACGATCAGGGACGCCTTATAATCGCCAAAGAACAGGAAAATGATAAACATGGAGATGATAACCGCCAGAACCATTGTCTCTGCTACATCTTTTAAGGAAGCAAGAATCGTGTCAGATGTATCATTTGCAACCGTGATTGTCAGATCCGAATCATCCGCCATCAATTCTTCAATTTTCTCTTTTACAGCCGAGGACACTTCCATATCTGTGCTGTCCTGCTGCTTCTGAATCGAAACGGAGATCGTCTCCTGACCGTTGTAACGGGAAATGCCGCCCCGGTCTTTCGTTGCCTCAAACACATTTGCCACATCCGACAGAGAAATAATCTGTCCTGCCGGCGTCTTGATTGGAATATCCTGCAGCTCATTTACCTGTTCTGTTTTTAAGGAGGTAGTAACGGAAAGCTCCAGGTTTCCGGCATCTGCATCACCCGATGGGGATGCCACGTTCGCATCGCTGATGGCACTCGCAACATCCTGCATGGTCAGATTGTACTGATCCATTTTTTCAGACTGCAATTCAATGCTGACGTACTTAGAAGAACCGCCTCGCGTCTCAATGTTTGCAATCGAAGAAATTCGTTCTAATTCAGGTACTATCTTCTGATCCACATAATCGTAGAGGTTTGTCTGCGTCTTATGTGCAATCGAAAGCATCATACTGTCTCCCTGATTAGAGTTCATCGACATAACACTGGGTTCCACATCATCCGGCAGCTCCCGCTGGATATTGTCCAATTTCTGCTTTAAGTTGTCATACGCCTCATCCATATCGGTGCCGTAGTCATACTGAAGCATGATCATCGAACGTCCATCGCTGGATTCGGAGGTAATCGTGTCCACACCTTCCAGCGTACCGATCGCATCCTCGATCGGTTCAGTTACCAGCTCACTGATATCCTCCGGTCCTGCGCCTGAATAATTTGCCATGATAATCAACATCGGCGTCTCCATATCCGGCATCTGCTCCAGCTTTGCCGAAAAGACCGATGAAATACCGAATACAACCAGACACAACAGAGCCATGACAGTAGTAACCGGATGTTTCAGGATATATTTCGTTACTCCCATGTCTTACATTCCTCCTGTCCTACTGTTTCTGTCCATTTTTTGCATCTTTCGGGGTGCCTGCATCACCCGCAGGCTGATCCTTTCCGCCATCTGCCGGAGCGCCCGCTTTCTGTCCATTTTCAGAGCCTGCCAGGGCATCGGCTTTCTGGTTTCCAGCTTCATCCGCTGCTTCCGCATCTGTTTCTTCACCCTTTAAGTTAACGGTTGAACCCTCATAAAGCTGGGAACTCCATGTACTTATGACGAGAGCCTCTGCCGTCAGCCCGGACTTAATCTCCGCCAGCTCCGTATTATAAAGCCCCACCTCGACTTCCACTTTATGTACCGTTCCGTCCTGGTAAACATAGACATTTCCAACACCGTTATCATAGTAGATTGCATCTACCGGCACGGTCATGACATTCTCTGCACGCTCAGACGTTACTGTTACCTTGACAGTACTTCCCGTTGAAAGGCTGTTCGCCTCCGGCAGCTCTGCCTTTATCTTAAACAGACCGTTGCTCTCGTCCGCCATGCTGCTGACATCGGTAATCACACCATCATAAGTCGTTCCATCTTTTACAATGGTCATCGCGTCACCCTGATTTAAGTTGCTCATAACACGCTCGGATACGTAGAACGATACCCTTTTATCTCCCTCGCCGGAGATAACACAGAGCTGCGCCTGCTGGTTGACATGATCATATACATCAATATCCATCGTCTCAATCTTGCCTGAGATCGGTGCGGTCACGGAACTGTATTCCACCTGACGGTCGTAGTTTAATTTTGCCGATTCATAATTTAACTGTGCCGTCTTCGCCTGGTTCTGATACTGCTCCCATTCCTGATCAGAAATATCTCCCCCCTGATAAAGAAGCTGCATACGGCTTAAATTGCTCTGTGCCTCGGTCAGGTTAACAGAGGCAGAGTCCATCGCATTTTTCGCCGTCTCAACCTGTTCAGTATTGATCGTACAGAGAAGCTGACCCGCTGTTACCATATCACCGACGCTGACGTTGACGCCCGTCACATCGCCGGATGCCTTCGCATAGACATAGACAACGTCCGATGCCTCGACAGTACCGGATGTGCTGGTTGTCCGCTGGATCGTTCCGATCTTTGGATTCTCAGCCGCAACCGTCGCCACATTGTCCATCTGCGTGTCCTGCATGCCGCCCGGACCTCCCGGACCGCCGCCTGGACCTCCTTTGCTGCCACCCTTGAAACGCATAAAAAGCGCCGCAAGTACGAGCACCACCACCACCGCGATGATGGCTGTTTTCTTTTTATTCTGCTTTGCCGCTTCCATCAGAGAAGATAGTTTACTCATTTCGCATATTCCTTTCTGGTTTTTCCTAATTGTCCCTAGTATATCATCCCATTTTTAAACGAGTTTCAACTACATATAAACTGAATGTAAACGAACCGTGAAAAAAATGTGTTGCACCGTTCACAATCAGTTTAAACTTATGTGGTATAATATGAGCACTTAGTGAGGTCTTTTCGAACTTAGTGCGAGTCATACCTAAGTCCTTAATGAAGCCGAGCCGAAGGTGAGAGCTGAATTTAGTACTTATGGTATACTATGAATATTTATGATATTACATCTTTTTAATTGGATTATAGGGAGGTTTTACGGATATGTTTCACATTCTTGTGGTAGAAGATGATGCGAAACTGCGTTCCCTGTTCTGCACGGTACTCACCAACAATGGTTATCTGGCGCTTCCGGCAGAAAGCGGCGAAAAAGCATTATCTCTTTTAGATTCTGAATATGTAGATCTCATTATTTCGGATATTATGATGTCCGGAATGGACGGATATGAACTGATTGATCACCTGCGGACGAGTGGATTTACGATGCCGATCCTGATTATCACCGCCAAAGAGCGCTTCGAAGACAAGCAGCGCGGCTTTCAGGCAGGCACGGATGACTACATGGTGAAGCCGATCGATGTCAATGAGATGATTCTGCGGGTTGGCGCCCTGCTCAAACGCGCCAAGATCGCGACGGAGCATCGGATTGTCTGCCAAAATACGATTCTCGACTACGATGCACTGACGGTCACGGTCAACGGGCAGGAGACGCTTCTGCCGCAGAAAGAATTTTATCTTCTATATAAATTACTTTCTTATCCAAATAAGATTTTCACGAGGCAGCAGCTCATGGACGAAATCTGGGGGCTTGACTCGACAACCGACGAACGGACGGTCGATGTGCATGTCAACCGGCTGCGCGAACGGTTTAAAAACTGCGATGATTTTATCATCATGACCGTGCGGGGTCTCGGCTATAAGGCGGTGAAAACAGAAGCATGATCAGCAAGAACTTTACCAAATATTTCCAGATTCCACTCTACTGGCTGACCCTCCTGGTCTTTTTCTTCCTGGTGTCCTCGTTGATACCGATGCTGACCGGATATTTTGTCTCGATGCTCACAAGCGGAACAGATAAACACGAAGTTTTTCGGATTTTCGGTCCGAATTTTCCGCGTCTGATGTCATTTTTGAGCAGCCTTGCGTTCAGTATCGCGCTGTCGCTGTTCCTCTGGTCGAAAATCCTCCGCCCGATCGGTTCCATAAGCCTTGCCGCTAAGCAGGTAGCAGACGGAGACTTTTCTGTTCATGTGCCAAATTCGAAGTCTTTGCAGGCGATCTGTGAACTAACCGACAATTTTAACCGTATGGTACAGGAGTTAAACAGCATCGAATCGCTGCGAAATGATTTCGTGACCACGGTTTCCCATGAGTTCAAGACACCGCTCGCCGCCATCGAGGGCTATGCGACATTGCTGCAGGATCCATCTCTCTCAGAAGCGGACCGGAATAAATACACGCGCATCATCATCGACAGCACGCGCCAGCTCACCACGATGACCGGCAACATTCTTCTGCTTTCCCGCCTGGAAAAGCAGGAGATCGTGACTGGCCGCACGACGTTCAGCCTCGACGAACAAATCCGGCAGGCGATTCTTCTGCTGGAACCGCTCTGGGAGAAAAAGCATCTGAATCTCGACATTGATTTGACGGCGTGCAAATTTTACGGCAACTGTGAGATGCTGCAGCAGGTCTGGATCAATCTCCTGCAAAATGCCATCAAATTCACCCCGGCTGGCGGTATGCTTTCTGCCAAACTCGTCATCACAGGAGATAAGGTGCGCATCTCCATCCGCGATACCGGCGTCGGCATGGATGACGCCACGATGAAACGGATCTTTGAAAAATTTTACAGCAGGAACTCTGATCCCAATGAAAAGGGCAACGGGCTGGGACTTTCCATCACGAAACGGATCATCGACCTGATGCACGGTACCATCGAGGTATCCAGCCAGGTGGACGAGGGTAGCTGCTTTACAGTGATTCTGCCGCTTGAAAAAGCATAGAATCTCATCGGCAAAACATATTGTACCCGACAATCATCAGAGAAATGGCGATGCTGACCCATAGAAAATTCTTTGGGAAAATGAGCACCAGGGTCATGCCAAATCCCATTGAAAAAAGAACTAAACCAAATAAACGCTTCATAGAATGATACCTCTCTGAAATGTCTGTTTTCAAAAGAAGTTAAATAGCAGGCGATCATTGCCAGAGACATCTGTCATTCGGTCGTGTGCTATGATCATTCTATGAAGCGTTTTGATTTTAATTTCTTTATTTCTTCTCTTCCATCTCGCCCGCCATCTTCTCAGCTGTCTGCATCGTCTCCGCATCGATCGGTCCGGTGCTTCCGCCGACAAATTTATTGACGAGATCCGGTGCCATGTCGAGAACCTTGGTCAATGCATCCTGATGCTTGATATTGACCACCTTCGTCATGCCATTCTGAATGACCAGCACCGCGCTCGGCGTCATCTTGGCGCTCATGCCGCCCGCATTCTTCTCTTTCGCCGACTGACCAAACGCGCCCGCCGCCATGCCGCAGGTTACATCCACGAGTGGAAGTATAATCGCATCGCCAACTGTCACTGGCTCTCCCACGACTGTCTTTGTTGTGACGAACTCATCCATACCCTGAAATAATGCACCGATTGTCGATGCAAACTGATTGTCTGCCATATTATCTTCCTCCTCGGTTTCTATATTTATAAACCTGTGTCCGTACATTCTTATCCATCCAGATCCGAAGCGCCATCAATGCCAGCACGCCAATCTGGACTCTGCCCCGGAACGAAAGCTCCCCGTCCAGCGCATTTGCATCCATGACCGGAGTCAAATCAACCTTCTTTCCGTAAACTGGATACAAAAAAGCCGCCACACTCAAAATTTGTCCCATCAAATAAGGATCCTCCACGCCAAACGTAACCTGCCCGGACAGCTTTCTGGGAAATATATGCCGCAGAACTCGCATGAGCTGGCGTTTGATCAGGCGAAATAACTTCTGATTTTCTTCATTTTCTATAAATGCAAGGACGGATTGGCATTTGTGCTCCAGGTTGTTGATTCGGGTAAGCAGCTTTGAGAGGGATTGCCGCAGGGCGCTCCATTTTTGTTTGAACCAGCTAATGATTCTATGAAGGAACGATTCACGCTTTTCCTGGCTGGGATTTGATTTTAATTCATTCTTTGCCCGATGCGTTTCTCCTTCTGCCTCGGACACTCCCGCCTCCTTCACATCTGGAAATGCATCTGCATTCTTCACAGCTTGAGACATTTCCGCCTCCCTCTGCGCACTCCGTCTCTTCACCGCCTCCTCCAGCAGCCTGGCAGTTTCCTCCGCTTTCTCGATCGCGGCGTCTGTCTTCTCCGATGCTGCTTCCGCCCGCAAAATCAGTTCACCGGTGTCTAAATCATCATCCTCTGTTTTCTCCTGCGCATTTACAAATTCCAGCTCATCCGAATCCGCTGCCTGCGTGCCTTCCCGCACACGCCCAGATTCCGTATCTTTCTCTTCACTCTCACTCCCGAAAATCCGGAATCCAAACAACTTAACCGCATATCGAAGCCCATTTTCATAAGCAATCCGCAGCGACACCGCATGAAGCAGCCAATGGATATGCAGATGCACGCCAAAATCCTTGATACTGTGGTAGCTTCCGTTCCCCCGGTATCGAATCGGGACAAATAAAACCGCCAACAGGCACAGAAACAACAGTCCCAGAATGACAAGAAGCAGGATTCCGAGTATTTTCAAGATTATGAACAAAATATGCAGCAATCCATCCCCTCCCACTTCTTATTCTTTCATTGACAAATTCATGTATCAGCTCTGTATCATATGATGTTGGAGTCAAAAGACATTTTCAGTCCAAAAAATCTTCATCAAAGGCTGCAAAATACTTACCTCTTTTTCCTCAGCCTGTCTTCCTTCTCTCTCAGATACGTCTTCACATCAAATCCACCCGTCTCGCGGTACGTCTCATCCACAATCCGCCCCACCATCTCCACGGCATCCTGGTAGCCCGCGCCGACCCCTACGATCAGCAGATCCGCCTGCTCCCGGTAATAATTCTGCCGGAGCACATAGGCAGGCAGGATATCAAGCAGGTTGTGTCCGCCTGAGGCAGGCGTGATCACGTGAACGCCCGGCTGTACCTTTCCGAGGCGGAGTTTCTGTAGAATCGAAAAACGATGCTTTTTAGCAGTTTCTCCCAGATACAGATATTTATACCAAATCATCGTCCCCGCCTCCTAAAAAAGGAGAGCCTGATCCATGGCGCTCTAAAAACAGCACGTTTCCGGCTATTTCACCCACCTGTCAGCTCTCCCTCCTTTACGTGATCAATCTTTTTTATAATTCTTAATAATCGACCGTCTCAGCAGATCCACCGCCTGAATCACCGTCTGCTCACGCACCTTCTCGCGGTTTCCGCGGAAATGGTATTCCTCTACTTTGACTTTATCCTTCATATAACATGCGATATAGACGAGTCCCACCGGTTTCTCCTCGGTTCCGCCGTCCGGTCCGGCGATGCCGGTCACAGCGATACAGGCATCCGCATCCGTCGTAAATACACCGCCTGCAGCCATCTCACGCGCCGTCTGTTCGCTGACCGCGCCGTATTTTTTCAGGGTCGCCTTGCTGACGCCCAGGATCTTTTTCTTTGCCTTGTTGGAATACGTCACGTATCCCTCGTTAAAGACCTCTGAAGCCCCCGGCACGTTGACGATGCGTCCGGCGATCAGACCGCCTGTGCAGGACTCTGCGGTTGTCACAGTCAGGTCGTATTTCTTTAAGAGGCGGACAACGACATCCTCCAGATTCTCATGCTCATCCGTCGTGTAAACCGCATTACCGAACCGTTTCTTGATCTCTTTGATAACCGGTTTTAACAGCTGTTTTGCCGCGTCTTCGCTCTCGGCTCTCGCGGTCACGCGCAAATGTACTTCTTTCGTCTTTGCATAGGTCGCAATCGTCGGGTTCGTCTGCTGGTCGATGAGGTCGAGAAGCATCTCCTCCACCTTGCTCTCCCCGTATCCGCAGATTTTGAGCATCTGGGAATAGATCACACAGTCAGATCGTTTCTGAATATAAGCACAAACCTGATCTTCCACCATCGGATACAGTTCGTTCGGCGGTCCCGGAAGAAGAATCGCGGTCTTACCGTTTTTCTCCAGGGCAAGTCCCGGAGCTGTGCCGTTTGTGTTGGAAAATACCACCGCGCCCTCCGGCACCAGCGCCTGACGCCAGTTGCTATCCGGAATATCGGTGCGCTTGCGCTGCCGGTACCAGTCCTCCAGATGTGCCCGCACCTCCGGATCCTCGACTAACGGCATTCCCATCAGCTCCGCGCAGACATCCTTCGTGATATCATCCTCCGTCGGTCCCAGACCGCCGCCGATGATAACGAGATCGGCTCTTGAGAGCGCCGTCCGGAAGACTTCTGTCATGCGCTCCCGGTTGTCCCCTACCGTCGTCTGGTAATAGACGTTAAGCCCCAGCTTTGCACACGTTTCCGATAAATACTGCGCATTGGTATTGACGATATTGCCAAGCAGCAGCTCTGTTCCTACCGAGATCAGTTCGACTATCATATCAGATACTCCCTTCTGTCAGTATTTTATGATTCTTGTAAATATAATCAACAAGTGACACAATCGTCAGCAGCAGCGCGATCCAGACACAGATCGTCGTGACAAACGCAAGCGCCGGAATATCCAGAATCAATAACACCACCGATACCATCTGAAACGTCGTCTTAAATTTGCCCCAATAGCTGGCGGCGATGACAACTCCGTTGTCCGAGGCGATCAGACGGAATCCGCTGATGATAAACTCCCGGCTGATGATGATGATAACCATCCAGGCTGGAAGCGCGTTCAGCTCAATCAGGCAGATGAGCGCCGAGCACACTAGAAGCTTGTCCGCGAGCGGATCCATAAATTTTCCAAAGTTCGTAACCAGATTGTACTTTCTGGCAATCTTTCCATCCAGAAGATCGGTCAGGCTGGCTATGATAAACAGTGCCAGTGCAATCATACGGAAGGTATGGTTTTCACCATTCTGCCAGAGAAGAAAAAACACAAAAAACGGAATCATGATGACGCGAAGCGTCGTAAGCTTATTCGGTAAATTCATCAGCCAACTCTCCTATCAAATCATATTCGAGTGCTCCCGTTACGCGGACACGGCAGAAATCGCCGGACATCAGCGGAACATCCGCATTGACAAAAATCAAACCATCTACGTTCGGCGCGTCCTTATAGGTACGTCCCACGAAAGCATTCTCGTCTGCCACTTTTCCCTCGATCATAACCTCAAGCACACGGTCTTTCATATCCTCGGCTTTCTCAAAGGCAATCTCCTGCTGCAGCTCCATGATCTCGTCGCGGCGGTCTTCCTTGACCTCCTGCGGTACCTGATCCGGATATCCGGCTGCCGGTGTGTCCTCTTCTGCAGAGTATGCAAACACGCCCAGGCGGTCAAATTCCATCTCATCGACGAACCGCATCAGTTCCTCATGATCCTCCTGTGTCTCACCCGGGAAACCGGAAATTAAGGTCGTGCGGAGTGCAATATCTGGGATCTCTTCCCGCAGATGCGCGATCCGCTCCCGAAGCTCCGCCTGATTCGTGCGGCGTCCCATCCGCTTGAGAACGGCATCGCTCGCGTGCTGGATCGGAATATCCAGGTAGTGACAGACTTTTTCCTCCGTCTTGATCGCCTGAATCAACTCCTCGGTGATCTCCTCCGGATAACAGTACTGGATACGGATCCATTCGATTCCATCGATCTGTGCCAGTTCATGTAAAAGTTTCGGCAGGGTCTTCTCTCCATACAAATCCACGCCGTAAAGCGTCGTCTCCTGTGCGACAAGAATCAGTTCCTTCACACCCTGATCCGCGAGCTCCTTTGCCTCTGTGAGAAGCTGCTCCATCGGCACACTGCGGTACGGTCCACGCAGGGACGGGATAATACAATAGGTACACCGTTTGTTACAGCCCTCGGAAATCTTTAAAAAAGCATAATGTCCGCCGGTCGTAACCAGACGTTTGCTCCGCATCTTCGTCTCCGGAAGTTCGGACAAATCGTGGAAATCAGATACCCGCTCGCCCTTCAGCGCCTCCGCCAGCACCTTGCTGACCTCATCATAGCTGGTCGTACCGAGAATACCGTCCACCTCCGGCACCTCCTGCAGGATCTCTTCCTTGTAACGCTGTGCCATACAGCCGCTGACTAAGAGCGCCTTGCAGGTTCCGCTCTTTTTGTACTCTGCCATCTCTAAGATAGTGTTGACACTCTCCTCCTTGGCATCGTTGATAAAGCAGCAGGTATTGACCAGAATGACATCTGCCTCCTGCTCGTCATCGGTAAACGTGTACCCATCCTGGCTCAGCGAACCCAGCATACGCTCTGCATCAACCAGGTTTTTATCGCAGCCAAGGGATATACAAAGTAATTTCATTCAATTCTCTCCTAATAACATATTTAAAAAATTTCTGTAACCATAATCGATTTGAACCGTCACAAAAATTCTATATCGTAACTGTTCAGTACCTTCACAGTCACGCGCAAAAATCCATTAAAAATTGCCTACGGCAATGGGATTTTTGCCTGCTGGCCCATGTTTTCGTACGGTCAGCGCAGTAAATGCGCAGACCTACTGAACAGTTACTCTATATCTAAGAAAAGACCATCTCCATGTACATAATGAACACGGGACGGTCTTCTGTCACCTTTTAGACCTCTTCCTCCGGGGAATCGTTCTCTGCTACAATTTTAACCTTAGAATGGTACAGCTCGTCGATCGCGATCGAAAGCGGTTTTCTTCCATTCTCAATGACCAGTGCCTCATCACCGGCGATCAGCTGTCTTGCACGCTTTGCAGTCGCAATTACGATGGAGTAACGGCTCTGAATCAGCGGTTCTTTCCCCGGCTCAGCCTCTTTGTTTACAACATTAATTAAGTCAAGATATGACGGACGCAGCATCATAATACATCTTTCTCCTTTCAGAATTGCTTCATCTCTTCTTTTATTTTTTCAATCAAAGTCTTGTGATTTTCTGTTCTGGCATGCATCGCCTGAATCAGTGCGTGCATTTCTTCTACACAGCGGTCTACCTCATCATTCACCAGAATGAAATCGTAGTCATCCATCTGCTTGGACTCCTCTGCTGCTCTCGAAAGCCGTGCGGCAATCTTCTCCGGTGTCTCGGTTCCACGACCTGCCAGCCGGTTTCTAAGCTCCCCGGCACTCGGCGGCGTGACAAAAATGAGAACTGCCTCCGGGAATTTCTTCTTGATTTTCAGGGCACCCTGAATCTCAATCTCCAAAAGAACATCCTTGCCCGCTTTCAGGTTGGAAAACACATACTCCTTCGGTGTGCCGTAATAGTTTCCGACATACTGGGCGTATTCGACCAGCTCATCGTGTTCGATCATCTGTTCGAACTCTTCCCGGGTCTTAAAGAAATACTCTCTTCCATCAACCTCGCCCTCGCGCGGTGCGCGGGTGGTCGCGGAGATGGAAAGGGCATAATTGTCATACCGCTCCAGCAATGCACGCATCAATGTTCCCTTGCCTGCCCCTGAAAATCCGGATATAACTGCCAGTACTCCCTGATTATCCATATATTTCGCCTGCTTTCTAAATTCTATCTATTATTACAATATTTCATATTCTCCGTATTTTCACCGCCAACGGCAGCTTTCCGTGAATACCTCTTCCAGCATGATCGGCTATTCAATATTCTGAATCTGCTCTCTGACTTTCTCGATCTCTGTCTTGAGTGCAATCGCACAATCGGAAACCTCCAGATCGTTTGCCTTGGAAAGAATCGTATTCGCCTCGCGGTTCATCTCCTGTGCAATGAAATCCAGCTTACGTCCAACGCTTCCGCCCGCCGTCAGCTCCTTGCGGGTCGCCTCAATGTGGCTTCTCAGGCGGACCGTCTCCTCATCGGTGCAGATCTTATCTGCAAAAATCACAACCTCTGCCGCAATCCGGCCTTCATCGACGCTGCTTCCTTCCAGAAGCTCTTTCACCTTATCTTCCAGTTTCGCCCGGTATTCTTCCACGATCTTCGGGGAACGTTCTTCAATCTGATCGACCAGCGTTACCATATAGTCCAGCTTGCCAAGCAGATCCTGCTTCAGATTCTCACCCTCGCGTGTGCGTGTCTCGACAAATTTCTCTGCCGCCTCGCCGATCGCCTTTTCGAGAATCTGCCACATATGCTCCTCGTCCTCCGGCGCCTGCTCCATCGTAAAGACCTCCGGACACCGTGCAAGACGCATCACCGTTGCGTCATTCGGAATTCCAAGCTCGTCCGCCATCTGACGGAAATAATCCATATACTCGCCGGCCAGGGAACGATTGTACTTTAAGGACATCTTCTCATCCGTATAATCTTCATAGGAAATAAAGACATCTACCTTTCCCCGCTGAATGTATTTTTTGAGCTGCGCGCGAATCGCCGCCTCAAAGTAATTAAATTTCTTCGGCATCTTAATGCTGAGATCCAGGTAACGGTGGTTTACCGCCTTCATCTCCACAGAAATCTTATATTCATCCGTTGCCATCTCGCATCGGCCAAATCCAGTCATACTTTTAAGCATAGTGACGCCTCTCTCTTTCATCCATAGATAATGGTATTATAATGCAAATCGCCGCAAGCGTCAACCGAATTTAAAAGTGATTGTTTTTCGTGTCTTCTTTCATTATAATAGTAGATACTACACAAATAAAGGAGCACCAAAACCATGGCATTTGACGGAATTGTAATCGCAAACCTGGTTAAGGAGTTTAGTGACGCGCTTACCGGCGGCAAGATCGCAAAGATCACGCAGACCGAGCGCGATGAACTTCTTTTTACCATAAAGAACTTCCGGGAGACGAAACGACTTCTTCTCTCGGTCAACGCAAGTCTTCCGCTGGCATATCTGACGGATACCAACAAGCAGGGACCGATGACTGCCCCGAATTTCTGCATGCTGCTTCGCAAGCACATCGGAAGCGGACGCATCGTGTCGGTCAGCCAGCCGGGTCTGGAACGCTGTATTCATTTTGAGATCGAACATCTGGACGAGATGGGTGACCTCTGCCGCAAGCTGCTTATCGTCGAACTGATGGGAAAATACAGCAATATCATTTTCTGCAGCCCTGACGGCACGATCCTCGACAGTATCAAACATATCTCCGTGCAGGTCAGCTCCGTGCGCGAGGTTCTGCCGGGACGGCAATATTTCCTCCCGCAGACGGTCGCAAAGCAGGATCCGCTGACTGCATCTGCCGATGATTTCGCCGCCATTCTGGCACAGTCACCGGCACCGGCAGGAAAAGCCATTTACACGAATTTCACCGGTATCAGCCCGGTCATGGCAGAAGAATTCTGCTATGAGGCATCGATTGATGCCGACCGCCCCGCATCGGAACTGAATGAGCTGGAGCGCACGCACCTCGGTCACACGCTGGAACTGGCAATGGAATCCATCAAAAATGGACAGTTCTCGCCCTGCATCGTATACCGTGAAGATGAGCCAATGGAATTTGCTGCTCTCCCATTGACCTCGTTCCCGCCGGAATATCAGGTCGAACACTTTGATTCGATCAGTAAAGTGCTGGAGACCTACTATGCGTCCAAGAACGTCATCACACGAATCCGCCAGAAATCCTCGGATCTGCGCCGGATCGTCCAGACTGCCCTGGAGCGCAATTATAAAAAATACGATTTGCAGCAGAAACAGTTAAAGGACACCGAAAAACGGGATAAATACAAGCTCTACGGCGAGCTGTTAAACACCTACGGTTATGAGCTGACCGGCGGCGAAAAAGAACTTGTCTGCACGAACTACTACACAGGAAAAGAGGTCAAGATCCCGCTTGACCCGCAGCTGACCGCCCGCGAAAATTCGCAGAAGTATTTTGACAAATATGGAAAACTCAAACGTACTTTCGAGGCTCAGAGCCAGCTCATTGAGGAGACGAAGCAGGAGATCGAGCACCTCGAATCCATCAGTACCTCCCTCGATATTGCCTTAAAGGAGGAAGATCTGACCCAGATCAAGCAGGAGCTGACGGAATATGGCTTCATCAAAAAGCACGGTCCGGCTGGAAAGAAAGTAAAAATCACAAGCCGCCCATTCCACTACCTTTCCTCCGACGGATTCCATATCTACGTCGGCAAAAACAACTACCAGAATGAGGAGCTGACCTTCAAGATCGCGACTGGAAATGACTGGTGGTTCCACGCAAAAGGAATCCCGGGTTCCCATGTCATTGTGAAATCCGAAGGAAAAGAGCTTCCGGACCGCACCTTCGAGGAAGCTGCCGGGCTGGCTGCCTACTATTCCAAGGGACGGGAAAATGAAAAAGTTGAGATCGATTATGTACAGAAAAAGCAGGTCAAAAAAGTAGCGGGCGCTGCTCCGGGATTTGTGATTTATCATACGAATTATTCGATGATGGCGACGCCGTCGAATCAGCTGGAAGAACTGCCATCATAATGCCGCCTGAAAAAAGACAATGTCTATATTTCTGCAATTCACAATGAGTCCAGTAAAAAACGCCACAGGCACACAACCCATGGCGTTTTTTTACTGGACTCAAATGAACTTAGCGAATCTCGCTCTTACCACCCATATACGGACGCAGAACCTCCGGAATGCGGACAGAACCGTCTGCCTGCAGGTTGTTCTCTAAGAATGCGATCAGCATACGCGGCGGAGCTACTACAGTGTTGTTCAAGGTGTGTGCAAAGTATTTGCCGTCTTTGCCGTTGACACGGATCTTCAGACGTCTTGCCTGTGCATCACCTAAGTTGGAGCAGCTTCCAACCTCGAAATATTTCTTCTGACGCGGGGACCATGCCTCTACATCAACGGATTTTACTTTCAGATCAGCCAGGTCTCCGGAGCAGCACTCCAGAGTACGAACCGGAATATCCATGGAACGGAACAGGTCCACGGTGTTCTTCCACAGTTTGTCATACCACATCTTGCTGTCTTCCGGTTTGCAGACTACGATCATTTCCTGTTTCTCAAACTGGTGGATGCGGTATACGCCTCTCTCCTCGATGCCGTGAGCGCCCTTCTCTTTACGGAAACACGGAGAATAGCTGGTCAGTGTTTTCGGAAGCTCTTCCTCCGGAACTACGGTATCAATGAATTTACCGATCATAGAGTGCTCGCTGGTACCGATCAGGTAAAGATCCTCGCCCTCGATCTTGTACATCATCGCATCCATCTCATCGAAACTCATAACGCCGGTTACAACATTGCTGCGGATCATGAACGGCGGGATACAGTAGGTAAATCCACGGTCAATCATGAAATCTCTTGCATATGCGATAACAGCAGAATGAAGTCTTGCGATATCGCCCATCAGGTAATAGAAACCATTTCCAGCTACCTTTCTGGCACTGTCCAGATCGATGCCGTTAAATTTCTCCATAATCTCGGTGTGGTACGGGATCTCGAAATCCGGTACCACCGGCTCGCCGAAGCGCTCGATCTCTACGTTCTCGCTGTCGTCTTTACCGATCGGAACACTCGGATCAATGATGTTCGGGATGGTCATCATAATCTTTAAGATGCGCTCGCCAAGATCCTTCTCCTGCTCTTCCAGCTCAGACAGGCGGGCAGACTGCTCTGCTACCTGTTTCTTCAGCTCTTCTGCTTCCTCTTTCTTTCCCTGACCCATCAGAGCGCCGATCTGTTTTGCAATCTTGTTCTTGTTCGCACGCAGATCATCTGCTTCCTTCTTCGCTGCACGGTTCTTGGCATCCAGCTCAATTACCTCGTCTACCAGCGGAATTTTCTTGTCCTGGAACTTATTTTTAATATTCTGCTTTACAATGTCAGGATTTTCTCTGACGAATTTAAGATCTAACATATCTTCCTCCTACTGTTATGCAATTAACTGCACGAAAACTAGTTATAATTATACTACAACTTTGTACGAATGAAAAGCCCTGTTTCAAGAGTTCCTCTGTTCGTTACTGTTCACGCATACGTGAACAGTAGCGGAATTTGCCGTGGCTTCGCATTTAAATACGGCAAATTCCTGCTGCCATCACGTTTTCTTACGGCACTTTCGGTTCCAAAAGTGCCTACCCGTGAACTGTAACCTCTGTTCTTCTTGATACAAAACAGGATAGACTGCCCCATTATATTTAACTCAACTTCGTCAAATAGGACAGACACGCCTCCAGGCACAGTCCGTCCTGCTCCGGGGCACCAAGTTCTTCTGTCTTTTCCACACATTTTTTTGTAAAAGCTGCCGCCCGTCTGACGGCTTCCTCCATCGGCACACCTCGCACCATGCTGGCACCGATGACTGCTGCAAAGATATCCCCGGTTCCGTGGTAATTGCCCGCCACAAATTTAGTTGCATGAAAGACCGGCTCCTTGCCGCGCTCATGGATCACGTTGAGGATCTGTTTGCCCTTGACCACGCCCGTCAAAATGACTGACCGCGCGCCCAAAAGGTGAAGCTTCCAGGTCAGATCTGAGAGCTTGCGCTTACTCCATCCATTTTCCTGATACAGCGTGTCCGTCAGGGCACAGGCCTCAGTCAGATTTGGCGTGACAACGTCCGCATACTGCATCAGCTCCCGCATCGCCTCGATCAGATCCTCGTCACAGACGCTGTAGAGATGTCCGTGGTCGCCCATCGTCGGATCTACCAAAACCTGCGTATTTTCCCGTTTGAAATCCCGGATAAAATCTGCCACGATCGACGCCTGTCTGGCAGAACCTAAGAATCCAGTCATGATTCCGTCCATCTCAAATCCCATCTTCCGCCACGGCTCCAGGTATGCCTCCATCCGATCGGTATAATCATCCATATAGCATTCCGGATATCCCGCGTGATTGGACAGCACCGCCGTTACCACCGGACAGCACTGTACCTTGAGGGCGCTGATAACCGGCATCGCCGCCGTCAGCGAACAGCGCCCGTAGCCTGACAGGTCATTTAAAACTGCTATTTTCTTCTGCATTCCTTCCATGTATAATTTTTCCTCATTTTCTTAATTTTAAGATACCAGGGTCAAAAGGTCAGAAGTTCGACGCAAGCTTGCTTGCAGGAGAATTTTTGACCTTGGGACCCGCCAAAAACATGAGTAAGTAGCCATTTTTCAAAGAAAAATGAGCGAATTACGAATGTTTTCGAAGATTGCTGGAGCATATAGTGCGGAGCAATCTGGTATCAGAGGGGTCAAAACGTCTTTTGACCCCAACATCATTTTAAGCAACTTTATAATCTAACATATTCTCGCGGCAGATACGACTGCCTGCAGCATGATTCTGGTTTCTACAAGCGTGTATCTATGCATTTGTGTTTCATAAGCCGTACACTCCAATGACGCAACAAGGAGACTGCGCCCGGACAGATGTTTTTCCCATTCTGCCCAACCACAGTCTCCTGTATGTATTTCATTTTAATTCTTCTCGACTGAGATAAATTGCCTTATGCTCTCGCTTCTACAGACAATGCATCCAGAAAACCTGCCTTGCGGAGTGCCGGACGAACTGCCATATATATAACAACAGACGCAATCGTAGATGTCACCGCATTGATCGAAGTCGCTGCGATATTCCATGCAAGTGTGAGCTCTGCCGCCGGTTTACCAATGATCCAGAGTTTATAATAATATCCGATCAGCGGATCTGCAATGACGTTGAATAAAAGACCTGCCACCGCTGCTGCAATCGTAAAACCAAGGATGTGGTTCTTATCGGTGCTCCGGTCAATCTTGCCCAGACGATGTGCTACGAATCCGGCGATCAGTCCGATGCAGAGTTTGCAGATAAATGTCTTCGGTGCATATACAATATAAACCGGATCGAGAAGGTCACCTATCGTCATGCCGATAGCACCTCCCAAACCGCCGTAAAAGCCGCCGACTAAGAGTGCCCCGATGACACAGACTGCATTTCCCAGATGAATGGAGGTTGCATCGCCGCCCGGAAGTGTGATCTTCACCTGTCCGTATGTAAATACGACATAGGAGAGAGCTGCCAGCAGACCGACCATCGCGATCTTGTAAGCCTGATTTGATTTGTTTGCCATGATGTTTCATCCTCCCTTGTTATTGGACTCATCATAGCACAATCTTGTCCCCTGAAAAACATACAGTTTTTATCATTTTAAGCAGGTCAGTTATAACTTGCCACTTTTTTATCCTGATTAATCATGTGCCTCCACGCACAAAAGGACGCCTCTCTCCAGCTCCAGAATGCCCTCTTCCCGTTTGAGTTCATTGCTGATGCAGAGACTCGTCCCCAGCCCGATCGTCCGCCGCTGGAGCGGGTATTTAAATCCCCGCAGCGTCAGTCCCTCGACAGTCTCGGTCATCGGCAGGAACGAAATGTATTTTCCATACACCTTTTCCCGGTGAAATACCTTATGCCCGCCCAGAAGATACAGGCGGTTGCGGGCATCATAAATATTCACTTCCATTCCCTGGCAGAAAAACTGATACATCAGCTGGATATTGCCGATGGCGTGATCCATACGGCCGCCCAGCGCCCCCAGGATATCAACTGCCTCACAGCCCTGGCGCGCCGCCGTCAAAAGCGCCAGCTCCGTATCCGTCTCATCCTTCTCCGGTTTATGGATCTCAAATTCGATGTCCGGCTGGTTCTGATATTCTTCCAGAACCTTTTTGTCCACCGTGTCCAGATCGCCGACCACCGCATTCGGAGAAATATGCAGCGGGCGCAGAACCTCCAGCCCCGCATCTGCCGCAATTACATAGTCATACGAGCGCTGTGAGAGAAAATCTTTCGCAAACGCAATATCAATCGTTCCGCCTGTCACAATCAAACAACGCTTCATCTTCATCATCCCTGTTCAAATTCCTGAAAAATATTTAAAAATGTTTTTACATTCCCAGCCGGGTTTCCCTTAAATACGGCGCTTCCCGCCACGATCACATCGGCTCCTGCCTCTAATACCGTCCGCACATTGTCCGGCGTGATTCCTCCGTCCACCTCAATGCGGGTGGAAAGTCCCCTCTCGCTGCACATTGCGCGCAGCTTCTTGATTTTTTCTACCGTATATGGAATAAATTTCTGACCGCCAAATCCCGGGTTGACCGTCATCAGAAGAACCATGTCCACCTCCGGCAAAATAACATCCAGTGTCTCGACCGGGGTCGCCGGATTTAACGCTACACCTGTTTGCAGCCCTGCCTCACGGATCTGCGCGATCGTGCGGTCCAGATGAAGACAGGCTTCCTGATGCACACAGATCAGATCCGCCCCCGCTTTTTTGATATCCTCTACGTAACGTCCCGGTTCTTCCACCATCATGTGTACGTCAAACACACGATCCGTCACCGGGCGCAGGCTCTTAATTACCGGCATTCCAAAGGAGATACTCGGCACAAACGCGCCATCCATCACATCCAGATGGATGTACTGTGCGCCTGCCTTGTCCACCTCAGCGACCTGCTCTCCCAGCTTCGTAAAATCTGCCCCCAGAATCGAAGGTGATAATATAATCATGGTTCTTTCCTCCCATTTTTTGTATAATATCCTCAACGGCTGCTTCTGCCGTATTTCTTTTTCTCTTTTAATTCCTGATACATCAAACGGTAATTGTCATACCGGCTCTGCCCGATCTTATGCTCCTGCACCGCCGTCTTGACGCCGCATTCGCGCTCGCCAATGTGGACACAGCCTAAGAAACGGCATTCATCCTCATATGCCTCAAATTCCGGGAAAAAGTCCTTGAGCGCCTCCGGCTCCAAATCCTCGATATAGAGAGAACTGAATCCCGGCGTATCCATCATATAGGTGCTCTCTTCCACGAAAAACAGTTCTGAATGGCGCGTCGTATGTTTGCCCCGGCGGATCTTCTCACTGATACCGCCCGTTTCCATCTGTGCCTCCGGCTGGATAAAGTTCGTGATCGACGATTTTCCGACACCCGAAGGTCCTGCTAAGACCGTTGTTTTCCCAATGATCAACCGATGAAACTCCTCCAGCCCTGATTTTTCGTAGGTGCTGATAAAATGCACCGGATAGCCCGCCGGTTCATAGATCGCACGCAGCTTCTCCTGCTCGGCTGCATCAACCAGATCGATCTTGTTGAAACAGATGCTGACCGGAACTTCCTGCCGTTCCATCATGACGAGGAAGCGGTCGAGAAGGTTTAAATTTGGCATCGGATCGGTGATGGCAAAAACCACCACCGCCTGATCAACATTTGAAACCGCCGGGCGGATCAGACGGTTTTTACGAGGAAGGATCTCATCGAGATTGCCTGTCGCCTTCTCCTCATCGAGAACACTGATCTCCACGTCATCGCCTACCAGCGGCTTGATGCCGCGATTTCGGAAAATTCCCTTTGCACGGCATTCATATACCTTTCCAATACCGTCGTGTACATAATAGAAACCGCCGATCCCTTTAATTATCTTTCCCTGCATATCTGTACCTTACAACTACCTCTTATTAATTATCTGAAACTTCCACAAATTCAAGCTGATACGTTTTTAGAACCCGATCGTTCGTCAGATCGAGGATCTGCAGCTCACCTGTCTGCACACCGTCCGCTCCCTCGATATTATAATGAATCGGAAGCGTGATATCGCCGCCGATCTCCCTCGGTTCCATGACCGTCTTAGTCACAGTATTGCCGGCAATCGTCTGCTTCATCACAATACTGACGCGGATATGCGTATCTCCGGAACTTGGTCCAAACAGTTCACTCATCTGGAATTCATCGTTGATCGCCGCCACATAGCGGGTTCCTTTTCCCAGACTGACTGTATAGCCAATGGCACTTCCCTCCGGTGTATCTGTTTTCTCCAGGACATCCTGACTGATGATCTTGCCCTTTGCCACTTCTGAACTCTTCGCTTCCTTGCGCTCGCCAAGCTCTAATCCGACCGCTTCCAGAACAACTTTTGCATTTTCCTCTGAAAGCCCTGTAATCCTCGGCATCGGTACCGTCGGTACGTTCGGACCTGTGCTGACATACAGCGTCACCGTACCGCCTGGATCCACGCTGGACGGACTGTATCGGATCACTATACCGGAGGCAACCGTATCGCTGCTCTCTTTCTGCACTACTACGGTCAGTTTATTTTCTTCTGCCAGAAGCGTCTCTGCATCCTCGCCGGACATCTCTTCCAGTCCAAGTTTCGTCAAATCTATTGCCTCATTGCCTTCTCCGATCGTGACGATAACTTCCGTCTGTTTCGAGACAACCGTGCCGCTGGCAATACTCTGACCGATGACCTTCCCCTTTTCAGAGGTTTCCGACTTTTCATATTCATAACGGATTTTCAACGACTGCTTTTCCAATGCTGTCTTCGCCTCATCCTCCGTCATGCCGTCCATAGGCGGAACCCTGCACTCCGTTGATTCCAGACTCTCGCTCTCAGACGCATCCGAAGAAGCTTCAACGGTCGTCTTCGGATGCTTCTGACTACCAGATCCCAGATTAAAGATGCCTGTCAACTTCGCAGCAATGACAATCACAACCACCACAATCAATACGGCTGCACCGATTCCAATCATCGTAAGCAGGCGCTCCATCTGCGGATTGACATCCTCGCTGTCTTCTTCTATACGGCGTCCCTTCCGTCTACGGTCTGGGCGCCTTGAGGTTTCTTCCTCATAGACATCCGTCTCTTCTTCCTGCCAACCTTCTATCTCGTTCTCCGACGGTTCCGGCTCTTTCCAGACTACCTCACCACGTTCATTTTCTGTCGGAACCGGTCTGGTCTTTTCACTCACTGCCGGATGTTCCATCGTCTGTTCCAGATTTCGATTTCTCTGTGCCTCCATCTGGCGGTTCAGTTCCTCTGCCCCGCGCACGACTGTCGGGGAATTTTCATCAAATTCCGGTTCTTTTTTCAGGAAATCATCGTTTGGATCCACCAGCGCATGGCGCAGATCCGCGATCAGCTCATACGCATTCTGGTAACGGCGTTCCGGCTTTTTTTGGGTACATTTTAAAATAATGCGGTCCAGGCTTGCCGACACCTCCGGGTTGATGCGGCTCGGCGGCTGCACCGGTTCTTCCAAATGCGCCAGTGCCACTGAAACCGGGTTATCCCCGTCAAACGGAAGTTTTCCTGTTAGCATCTCATACATCGTGATTCCCAGTGAATACAGATCGCTTCGTCCGTCGCTATAATTTCCTTTTGCCTGCTCCGGCGAGATATAATGCACGGAACCGACCGCATTGACCCCGATCGTCTGGGACGATACAGCTCTGGCAATACCGAAATCCGCCACCTTCACCTTGCCGTCACGCGAGATAATCATATTCTGCGGTTTGATGTCCCGGTGCACAATATGCTGGTCATGTGCCGCTGCCAGCCCCTGCGCTACCTGGATGGCAATTCCAATCGTTTCTTTGACGCCCAGATGACCTTTCTTGAGAATGTAGCTTTTCAGCGTGATTCCCTCGATGAGTTCCATGACGATATAATGAAGACTGCCCTCATCCACAACGTCATAAACACTCACAATATTTGGATGGGAAAGCCCTGCCGCCGCCTGCGCCTCCATCTTGAATTTGCTGACGAAATTCGCATCCTGGCTGTACTCATCCTTTAAAACCTTGATCGCCACCAGACGGTTCAGAGTGTGGCATTTTGCCTGATACACCTCTGACATGCCGCCCGTACCAATCAGTGAGAGGATCTCATAGCGATCCTGCAGATAGGTTCCCGGTTTCAGCATCATGATTCTCTCACCTCCTTGATCTGCGGGTCAATCAATATGACCGCGATATTATCTTTCCCGCCGTTCTGGTTTGCGAGCGCCGTGAGCGCCCTTGCCTTGGTGTCCAGGGTTCCCGGCAGAAGCACCATCCGGTAAATTGCTGAATTATCCACCATATTGGTTAACCCGTCCGAACACAGCAGTACGTAATCGCCCGGGTTCAGTGAAACCTCAAAGAAATCCGGCTCCACATGCCCACCGATCCCGACTGCGCGGGTAATGATATTTTTCTTCGTCTCATATTCCCGGCTGCCGCGGCTCATCTGTCCCAGCGAGACCATCGCCTCCACGTAGGAATGATCCCGGGTAATCTGATGAATGCCGGAGCGCTCAATCCGGTAGAGACGGCTGTCCCCCACGTTTGCCACATAGAGTGTATTTCCCTGAATTGAAGCCGCTACCAGCGTTGTTCCCATGCCGGCAAGCTCCTCGCGCTCACAGGAAAGGGTATAAAGTTCCTGATTGACTGCCTCGATCCCCTTTCGAAGCGCCGCGACCGGCTCATTCTCACCACTCTCTTTGATATATTCCGGCATATGCTCGATCAGATAGCGCGAAGCAAAATCTCCCGCCTGATGACCGCCCATTCCGTCCGCCACAACAAACAGGTTGGAAAGTTCTCCCACCGGCTCCGTGCTGGCAAACTGAGCATCCTGATTGACCTTACGCGTTTTTCCGATATCCGTCAGTGCGTATGCTTTCATTTGACTGCCGCACCTTCTTTCTCCTGCTCTTTATCCATATAGCTCTTCCGGAGCTGTCCGCAGGCACCGTCTATGTCGCGCCCCATCTCGCGCCGGATTGTCACATTGATTCCCTTGGATTCCAGACATCCCTTAAATGCTTCGATCGCTTTCCGTCCCGACTGTACATAAGAGCGCTCCTTGATCGGATTGACCGGAATCAGATTCACATGCCCGTGCTGATCCTGAATCAGCGCCGCCAGCTCGCGCGCCTCGTCCAGATTGTCGTTGACTCCCTGCACCAGGCTGTACTCAAACGTCATGCGGCGTCCCGTTTTTTCAAAATAGTAATGACAGGCCGCCAATACATCCTTTAACGCATATGTACGCGCGATCGGCATCAGGCTCTTCCGCACCTCGTCATTCGGCGCATGCAGAGAAAGTGCCAGCGTGATGGTCAGTCCCTGATCTGCCAGCTCCCGGATCTTCGGAACCAGCCCACAGGTGGAAACCGTCACATTCCGCTGACTGATATGCAGTCCGCCTTCCTCCGTCAAAAGATGGATAAAGCGGATCAGGTTATCGTAATTGTCCAGCGGTTCACCCGATCCCATCACAACCACGTTGGAAACGCGTTCGCCTGTATCGCGCTGAATCTGATAAATCTGGTCCAGCATCTCCGACGGGCGCAGGTTCCGTTCCAGGCCGTCCAGGGTCGAAGCACAGAAACGGCAGCCCATCCGACACCCCACCTGCGAGGAAATACAAACGGAATTTCCATGCTTATAACGCATCAGGACACTCTCGATGACATTGCCGTCCGCGAGGCGGAACAGGTACTTGCGGGTTCCATCGATCTGCGAAATCTGCACCCGTACCTTTTCCAGCGATACATACTCGCACGCGTCCTGCAGCTTCTGCCGGAGTACCTTGGAAAGGTTTGTCATATCGTCAAAGGAAGATGCCAGTTTTTCATGCATCCACTGATAGATCTGGGCGGTCCGGAATGGTTTTTCACCCAGACTCACCAAAAAGGCACGCAGTTCCTCCTGCGTCATTGATTTTATATCCTGCTTTTCCATATCGGACTGCCTCCCTCTCTCCTATATGCACTCTCGGAGTCTTTCCTGTATTCATACGCTGTTCCGTCCAGTTATCCTTTTCTTTTCATCACAGAGATGAAAAATCCATCACACGGATGAACGCCCGGATAGAGCTGGATGTATCCCTCTTTCAGGCTGTCTTCCTGAAAATCAATCCCCAGACGACCACTGATATCAACCGGCTCAAATGGATATTCGTTTAAAAACCATGCCCGGTTTTCATCATTTTCCAGACGGTTGACCGTGCAGGTGCTGTAAACCAGCACTCCACCCGGCTTCACGTACTGCCAGACCACCGACAGCATCTGCCGCTGCAATGCAGCCAGGTCCCGGATTCCGTCCATTGAAGCGTTGTATTTGATATCCGGCTTGCGTCCGATAATGCCAAGTCCTGAACACGGCAGATCGGCAATGACCACATCCGCTTTCTGCTCCATCGAAGCATCGAATTCACACGCATTCCAGGCGCAGGCAGAGACGTTTGTACAGCCGCTGCAGGCAATATTCTCCTTGATCAAAGATACCTTGTAATCACTCACATCCCGGATCTCAACCTGTCCAGTTCCGTACAGCAGATCCGCCGCATGAAGCCCTTTTCCACCCGGTGCCCCACAGACATCGAGTACAAAATCACCCTCTTTAATACCCGCCGCATCACCTGCCAGCGACGAACTCAGGTCCTGAATCCGGATTAGTCCTTCGCGGAACGCATCCAGACTCTCTGGATAGTCCACTCCCGTCAGACGGTAAACGCCGCTTCCCGCCGCTGTCTCCTCTGCCGTCACGCCCTGGGCGGACAGGGAGGCAAGAATCTCTTCTTTCCCTGCACGGCTCTCGGCAAACCGCACCATAAACGGACGTTTCTCCAGACCAGCCTGTGCCATCCTGTGCGTCGTCTCTGCCCCATAGTTTTCCTCCCAGAGAGATAAAATCCAGTCCGGCATTGAATACCGCACTGAATCATCCGGGAAGGTCAGTTTGCCTTTTCCACGCACCACAGAACGCAACACACCATTTACAAAGCCGGAAAGTCCGGAAAATCCGCGTTTTTTCGCAAGGCGCACCGCCTCATTGCACGCCGCCGAATCCGGTACACGGTCCATATAATAAATCTGGTACACGCTCATCCGCAGAAGTGTGCGGATAAACGGTTTCATCTTATGAACTTTTGTTTTGGAATATGCGTTGATAATATAATCAATCTGGATTTTATACTCCACCGTCCCGTCCACAATCCGTTTTAAAAACGAGCGGTCTGATTTCTCCAGATACTGATATTTAGAAAGAGCCTGAAAAAGGGCCAGATGTGTATACTGTCCCTTTTCCAGAATCTCAGTCAAAATTTCTGCCGCTATTTCACGCAGCGCAGTTCCATCAGTCATCGCGTCGTCCTCCAAATAATATAATCAGACGCAGAAGCTGTAAAATCGAACCAGCCGCCGCTGCCACATACGTCAGTGCCGCCGCACCAAGCACCTGTTTGGTATATCCAACTTCTTCCCCGCGAAGAATCCCTGTTGAATCAAGCAGACGTACCGCACGCGCGGATGCATTGAACTCAACCGGAAGCGTCACCAGCTGGAACAGCACCGACAAGGAAAATAAAAGAATTCCAAGTGAAACGATCGGAGATCCCATGCCGCCGATCAGGACACCAATCAGGATCATAGGCCAGGAAAGCTGTGCGCCGATGTTGACCACCGGCACCATTGAACCGCGCAGGCGCAGCGGAACATACTCAGATGCATCCTGCATCGCATGTCCGCACTCATGCGCCGCAACACCGATCGCCGCGACCGAAGTAGAACCATATACACTCTCAGATAAATTCACAGTCTTGGTCCGCGGATCATAGTGGTCGGTCAGACTGCCTGCCACCTGGCGGATCTGGACATCATAGATGCCCTGTGAATTTAAAAGCTGTCTCGCCGCCTCGGCTCCCGTCATGCCAGTCATGCTCCGGACTCTTGAAAACCGCGCGTAGGTGCTTTTCACCTTCGCAGATGCCCCTAATGACAGAAATACACCAATTAATACCAGAATCATCGTCGGATCAAACATACTGTAATATCCATATCCGTATCCGTACATATCACTCCAACTCCTTTCAAACGCCTGGCTGCCTGTAGCAGTTCAGTTCCTGCTGAAGCATTCATTTTATCCGAGCTTTACTCCCGTTTCCACCGGATATCCGCGTAAAAATGCCGCCGTATCCATCCGCTTCTTGCCTTCCAGCTGAAGTTCCCGAATTGTGAGAAGCCCTTTGCCGGTCTGGACAGAGAATGCATCTTTACCGACACATACCACCTGTCCGAATGTCTCCGGTGACGGCCTTCCCGCCGCATCTTCCTCGACATCCGCCGACCAGATTTTCAGGGTTTTTCCTTCAAATTTTGTATAAGCGCTCGGCCATGGATTTAAGCCGCGAATCAGGCGCTCAATCACTGCCGCATCCATCGACCAGTCGATCTGCCCCATCGACTTATCGAGCATTGTCACATGGGTTGCCTCTGCCTCATCTTGTTTAACCGGATGCAGGATTCCCGCCTCCGCTTTTTCAAGCGTGGAGAGAATCAGCTTTCCTCCCGCAAGGCTCAAGCGGTCAAACAGGCTGCCGCCTGTCTCTTTCGGATCCAGGCGTACTTCCACGGTATCCAGGATATCTCCGGTGTCCAGACCGACATCCATCTGCATCGTCGTCACACCGCTGACCTCATCGCCATTGATGACCGCCCACTGGATCGGGGCTGCCCCACGGTATTTTGGCAGAAGCGACGCATGGATGTTGATACAGCCGTATTTCGGCAGGTTCAGAATCCGCTCCGGCAGAATCTGACCAAATGCAATCACGACGATCACATCCGGCTGAATCTTCGTCAATTCCTCAAAAAATGCCTCATCCTTGCGGACGCGCACCGGCTGATACACCGGGATTCCATATTCCAGCGCTTTTTCCTTGACAGGCGGCATTGCCATCGCCTTGCCGCGTCCCTTCGGCTTATCTGGCTGTGTCACCACCGCCGCTACTTCATGCCGGCTCTGATAGAGCGCTTCCAGTGTCGGAACCGCAAAATCCGGTGTTCCCATAAATACGATCTTCATATCTGCCTGTCACCCCACTCTTGTTTTTCTCTCATTCTGCCAATGTGCTTTATTCTTCCTCTGCCGTTACATCCTCTAACGGACCTTCTACCAACTCCACATACAGATGTCCGTGCAGATGATCGCACTCATGGCAGATCGCACGTGCCAGGAAATCATCTGCTTCCAGGACAAACTCTTCCATTTTTTCGTTCAGCGCGCGTACCTTTACGTGGCTCGGACGGGTTACCATACCAGCCTTGCCCGGAACGCTTAAACAGCCTTCCTGACCAGTCTGGCTGCCGGACATTTCCTCGATGACCGGATTGATCAGGACATACTGGTTGCCGTCCTCCACGTCGATTACTACGATCTGTTTGCGGATACCGACCTGCGGTGCTGCCAGACCTACGCCGCCGGCTGAATACATCGTGTCAAACATATCCTCTATCAGTTCAAGTGTGTGATCGGTTACCTCCGTCACTGCCTTACACTCTTTTTTCAGTACCTCATCGCCAATAGTTCTAATTGACCGGATTGCCATTTTATACACTCTTCCTCTCTATGATATATCGTATTGAATCTGGACCGCCTGCCATTTTGTATCTGCGGCAGCCAGGGTTTCAATCTGACCCCTGATTTGATCCAGTATAGCACATTTTTCACACTTTATATATAAAATTTTTCTGTAGATGTCATTAACTTTGTATACTGGTGCCGGAACCGGACCGATACACTCGGCACTTTCGCGCAGCCGCCGCGCCGCCATTTCCGCACATTTATCCAGCACCACCTCATCGCCGCAGGCAAAATAAACCGCAGCCATCTGGCAGACTGGTGGATAACGAAGCAGCCTCCGGTAATTGATCTCATGGCTGTAAAACAGCTCATAATTCTGCGCCGCTGCCGCCTGCACGGCATAGTGTTCCGGCCGGTACGTCTGGATGACCACATCGCCGGGCTTCCCGGCGCGTCCCGCTCTGCCAGCCGCCTGCGTCAGAAGCTGGAACGTCCGCTCCGCGCTGCGGTAATCCGGCGTATTTAAGGAAAGATCCGCCGCCAGAATTCCGACCAGCGTCACTCCTGGAAAATCATGCCCTTTTACAATCATCTGCGTGCCGATCAGAATATCTGCCTCACGATTTGCAAATGCCTCCAGAATCGCTTCATGTCCGCCTTTTTTTGCCGTTGTATCCGCATCCATCCGCAGGATCCTCGCATCCGGAAACCGAATTTTCGTAAATTCTTCCATCTTCTGCGTTCCGGCCCCAAACCCGGCAATATACGGTGATCCGCAGGACGGACACTGCTTCATCAGCGGAATCGTATAGCCGCAGTAATGACAGACCAGACGGTTCTTCCCGTGTAGTGTCAGGGAAACATCACAATGCGGACAGGTCACCGCCTTTCCGCAGGAACGACAGGAAACAAAATTGGAATAGCCGCGCCGGTTCATAAAAAGCATCGCCTGCTCGCCACGTGCGAGTCTCTCTGTCAACATTGCATCCAATGACCGGCTGAACACCGATTTATTGCCTGCCTGCATCTCCGCACGCATATCAGCGATCTGTACCTTCGGCAGGATACTTCCCGCCACTGCCCGGTGATGCAGGGGCAGAAGCACATATTCGCCATTCTGAGCCCGCAGATACGATTCCAGAGAAGGAGTCGCTGAGCCCAAGACCAGCGAAGCCCCGGAAAGCCGGGCGCGCTCCGCCGCTACTTCCCTTGCATGATAGCGCGGCATCGTCTCGCTCTTATAGGCGCCCTCATGTTCCTCGTCGATCAGAATCAGTCCCAGATTGGAAAATGGGGCAAACAGCGCCGACCGCGGTCCGATCATCACGGAAACCTCGCCCCGCGCCGCCCGTTCCCACTGATCATAGCGTTCTCCCGCAGAGAGACGGGAATTCAGAATCGCGATCTGATCGCCAAATCGCCGGTAAAACCGCATCACCGTCTGATATGTCAGCGAAATTTCCGGGATCAGCAGAATCACCTGCTTTCCATCCCGCAGGACACGCGCCATCAGCTCCATGTAGACTTCGGTCTTTCCACTTCCCGTAACGCCGTGAATCAGATACGTTTCACGTTTCCCCATCTCATAATCCTCACAGAAACGGTCAACCGCCGCCTGCTGCTCTTCATTGAGATGCACGGTCTGTCCGGCTGGACGCGGCAGTTTTGCATGGTTTAACCCGCGTTCCTCACGGGAAACTTTCACTGAAAGCTGTCCCTGTTCCTCCATCGGGCGGATCGCCGCCAGGGTCAGGTCAAGCTCCCGTCGGGCAAATTCCATCGGAATATCCAGATTGTCCCGGAATGCCTCAAGGAGCCGCACCCGCGCCTTATAATGCCGCTTCTGTGCCGCCAGGATTGCCGCTTCCAGCTCTTCCTGTTTTAAAAGACAATGCAGCGTCTTTTTCTCGCGCGGTTTTATCTTTTCCTTGACGGGAAGTACGGTTTTGAGCGTCTGGTTCATCGTCGCGCCATAACGTTCCCGCATCCACCACGCCAGACGGATAAGCTGAGATTGCACCGACATACTGCCCGGTGCGATCCCAGCTATCTCCTTGATGCGGGATGGGTCATACTCCGCCGTATTTCCCATTCCCACCACATATCCAGTCCGAAGTGAATTACCCTTTCCAAACGGTACCGTCACGCACGTTCCCGCCGTAATCTCCTCCGCCAGCTGCGCCGGAATCCGGTACTGAAACGGGCGATCCACCTTCTCATGGGATATATCTATAATAATATCCGCGTATTGATACGCCATGATTCCTTCTCTTTCTATTTCTAATTCAAGTCGAACGTCCGTGAGATTTGGCGCGTGATTCTGGTCAGCGAAGCTGACATATTCTCTACAGAATCACTGCGCATCCTCGCGGAGCGTTTATCTCAGTCGGAGAATGGACTCCTACTGAGACAAACTTGCTATTACTTACCACCTGAAGAGGTGGGAGTCTTCTCGACTGAGATAAACCTCGCTGCCGTCTCCCCCAGCTTCATACTGTTGGAACCCTTGAACAGGACTGCATCTCCCTCACCGATCTGTGCATCCAGCCAGTCAAGCATATCTTCTTTTTCGTCCTCTTCAAACGAAACGACATGCAGATCCGGTTTGACTTTCTTTGCTCCCTCGGCGATCGCCTGCGCCAGTTCGCCATATACAACCAGGATATCGACCGGTTTTTCCGCCAGAAACGCACCAACTTCACGGTGGAACTGAATCGTATTCTCTCCCAGTTCCTTCATATCCGCCAGAACCGCAATTCTGCGTCCTGCCGGCAGGGAAGAAAGCACACCTATCGCCGCTTTCATCGAATCCGGGCTTGCATTGTAGGTATCGTCCACGATCGTATAACCATTTTTATGATAAATCTGCTGACGGTTCTTGAACCCGCCAAATTCAAGCAGCTTTTCCGCTGCATCGGCAAGCGGCACATCGTAGGCATCCGCAACCGCCAGGGCAGCCAGCGCATTCATGACATTGTGCTCGCCCATAACAGTCAGCTTCACCGGGACGCGCACCTCGCCGTGTACCATCGTAAAGGACGGAAATCCATCCAGATATGAAAGATCCTCGGCGCGGTAGTCGTTATCTGCTCCAAGTCCATAACGGACGGTATGGCAGCCTGCTTTTGCATGCACGGTAGAAAGCATATCATTATCTCCATTTACAAACAGGATTCCGCCTGCCTTCATACCGTCCTGGATATGCAGCTTTTCTTTTAAGATATTCTCGCGGGAGCCCAGATTCTCAATATGCGTCACACCGATATTCGTCATGACTGCCGAATCCACCGCCGCAATCTCCGCGATCACCGCCATCTCGCCCGGCTCACTCATTCCCAGTTCCAGCACGCCGATCTCATCATTCTCAGAAATCTCCGAGATCGTGAGTGGCACACCGATCTGGCTGTTGTGGTTTGCCGGTGTCTTGAATGTCTTATATTTCGCTGAAAGCGCCGCCGCCACCATTTCGCGCGTCGTCGTCTTTCCCACGCTGCCGGTGATACCAACTAACGGGATAGAAAGGCGTGCCCGCAGGCAGCGTCCGATCGTCTGCAATGCCAGTTTCGTATCTTTCACCTGGATCAGGGCGCCGTGAAAGCCCTCCGGTGCCGCCTCATGCTCCGAAGTCAGTGCGGCTGCCGCCCCATTGTCCATCGCCTGAACCAGGAAACGATGCGCGTCTGATTTCTCCCCGATCAGCGGAACAAACAGATCCGCCCCGCGCATACTCCGGGAATCAATGCTGATGTGTTTTAACTCTGTATCTGCATCTCCGCAGAGCAGTGTTCCCGACACTGCTTCCACGATATGTCTGACTGTAATATGGTCCATATTTTGCCTCCAAATTGATTACATATGCAGCTTCTTCACCGTCTCCTGCACTACTTCCCGATCAAGGAAATGATAGCGCACGCCCTCGATCTCCTGATAATCCTCATGCCCTTTTCCGATGATCGCGATGATATCGCCATCCTCCGCATGGGACAAGCTGTACTCAATCGCTTCGCGGCGATCCGGGATTTCAACGTATTTGCCGTCGGTTTTTGCAAGTCCGACCTTGATATCTGCCAGAATATCTTCCACTTTCTCAAAGCGGGAATTATCCGCCGTGATGATCGACAGATCTGCCAGCTTTCCGCCAATCTCTCCCATCGAGTACCGGCGATCGCGCGCCCGGTTGCCGCCGCATCCGAAGACGCAGACGAGACGCTTCGGCTTGTAGTCGCGCAGCGTCAGAAGAAGACTTTCCATGCTGACCGCATTGTGGGCGTAGTCAACGATCACGGTGCACTTTGCTGATTTATATACAATCTCCATCCGTCCATCGACCTGGATATGTTCCAGCGCATGGCAGACTTTCTCCTTCGGCAGATCAAAGAAGCTGCACACGCCCGCTGCCGCCAGCGCATTGTCCACGTTAAATTTGCCCGGAATGCCGACACGCAGATCGCTCTCATATCGTCCATGCGTCTGAAATTCGACGCCCACGAAATCATGTTCGCGTACATAGTGAATGTCATCCGCTGTAAAATCAGCCGCCTGTTCCAATGAAAAGGTCAGGATCTCTGCTGTCGCCCCTTCTACGATCGCATCAAAGTTCGGATCATCGCGGTTGACCAGCGCTGTCCGGCAGTTTTTCAAAAGCTGCTTTTTGTAGTAAAGATATTCTTCAAAACTTGCATGTTCATTCGGGCCAATATGATCATTGGAAATATTCAGGAAAATTCCATAATCAAAGAAAAGTCCGTCTACCCGGTGCATCAGGTAGCTTTGGGAAGAAACCTCCATCACGATGTAACGGCAGCCCGCTTCCACCATTTTTGCAAAATATTCTTGCAAAATGTAGGATTCCGGCGTCGTATTTTTGGTTGGATAATGATTCTCACCGATCACAGCGCCGTTCGTTCCGATGAGACCCGTCTTCTGTCCGGCTGCCTCCAGAATCGCCTTGATCATATAAGTGGTAGTCGTCTTTCCCTTCGTGCCGGTCACACCGATCGCCGTCATCTTCCGCGCCGGATAATCAAAACGTGCCGCCGAAAGAAGCGATAGCGCGTTCCGTCCATTCTTCACTTGAATGACCGTCACGTTCTCAGGTGCCTCAACCGGATGCTCGACCACCAGAACCGGCGCGCCCTTTTCAACCACATCCGGGATAAAGGTATGCGAATCGACGTTTGCCCCGCGCATACACACAAACACCGTCCCCGGCGCCACCTTTCTTGAATCGTAGACCACCTCGTCAACCTCCGTCTCCAGGCTGCCCTGCAATAATGTATACGGCAATTCTTTCAGCCAGCTTTTAAGCTTCATAGGATACCTCCTGATTTTGATATTTTATAATGATTCCGCTTTTTAATATCCTTCTTCCATCATGTTTTCAAACTGCTCCATGCTCATCAGCACCTTACGCGGCTTCGTGCCTTCTTCCTCACCGACCACGCCTGCATCTGCAAGCTGATCCATGATACGCGCGGCACGGTTGAAGCCAATCTTAAACATACGCTGCAGCATGCCGATGGATGCTTTGTCTTTCTCAATAATAAATTTACCTGCCTGTGCAAAATAGGCATCGCGCTCACCGCCGCCAAAGCCCACATCCATCGCCGTCGAACGGATCTTGGACTCAACCTCGGCGCTGTACTCTGCGGTCAGCCCCTCCTGTTTCAAAAATCCGACCACATCCGAAACCTCATTGTCGGACACAAACGCGCCCTGTACACGCTGCGGTTTCTGATAACCCGACGGATAGAACAGCATATCGCCCTTTCCGAGCAGTTTCTCCGCGCCGTTCATATCAATAATGGTACGGGAATCCACTCCGGAAGAGACGGAAAAAGCAATTCTCGACGGAATATTTGCCTTGATCACACCGGTGATGACATTGACCGATGGTCGCTGCGTCGCAATCACCAGATGAATGCCCGCTGCACGCGCCAGCTGTGCCAGACGGCAGATCGAATCTTCTACTTCGCCCGGCGCTACCATCATCAAATCGGCAAGCTCATCCACGATAATGATGATCTGGGGCAGTTTCTCCGGTTTCTTCGGATCGTCGATATCCGCAATCGACGCAACCTTGGCATTGAAACCCTTAAGATCGCGCACACCGTATTTTGCAAACTTCTGGTAACGGTCGGTCATCTCTGCCACCGCCCAGTTGAGGGCTCCGGATGCCTTTTTCGGGTCGGTCACAACCGGAATCAAAAGATGCGGAATACCGTTGTATACACTTAACTCTACCACCTTTGGATCGATCATGATGAGCTTGACCTCGCTCGGCTTTGCTTTATAAATCACACTCATGATCAGCGTATTGATGCAGACTGATTTACCCGATCCGGTCGCACCCGCGATCAGAAGATGCGGCATCTTCGCAATGTCGCTGACAACCGTCTGACCTGCGATATCTTTTCCGACCGCGAATGCCAGCCGGGACGGATATTTCTTAAATGTCTCCGACTCCAGCAGATCGCGCAGCAGAACCACATGGTTCTCCTTGTTCGGAACCTCGATACCGACTGCCGCCTTGCCAGGAATCGGCGCCTCGATACGGATGTCCGCCGCTGCCAGATTTAACTTGATATCATCCGCCAGCGCTACAATCTTGCTGACCTTGACACCCTGCTCCGGGTGAAGCTCATAGCGGGTAACCGTCGGTCCACAGCTGATGTTTGTAACCGTCACACCCACGCCAAAGTTCTGGAGCGTCTGCTGCAGCTTGATCGCCGTCTCCCGGTACTCCTGATCCGAGAAATCGGTCTGTCCCGTGCCACGTTTTAAAAGCGTCAATGGCGGGAATATGTATTCTTTCTGGATCTTCTTTTCTTCCTCTTCCTTGCGCTCGATCTGCTCTGGAACCGTTAGTTCCTCAACTGGAAGTGCTTTTCGTTCTTCCCGTTTCTGCTCCAGTTTTTTCTGTATCGCCTCTGTATCTGTCTCGATCACCTTTCCGGATGCAGTCACGACCGTTTTGGAATCCTCCGGGACAAAGAAACTGCCCTTTGCCTCGCCCCGTTCCGATTCCAGCGTCTTATAATAGCCATCAATTGGCTCGGAATCTGTTTCCCCAGATATAGGTCCGTTCCCTTCATTCTCATTTTCCATCGAAACGGTTTCCCACTCGTCTTCCGATGGTTCAAAGACATCCTGATGCCCTAAATCTGTATGAACCTCCTCCGCGGTCAAACCGGAAACCGCCTCCGCAGCCGGTCTCTCCCGTGTCTCTACCGGATAATAGCCTGGACCTTTCTGACTCTCGCCGCCGGCAAATTCTTCCATCGTCCGGGTATCACGGCGTACATACAGGCGTTTCAGTAACTGGTCGCTCGCACTGTCCTCTGTCTCTGCAGGCTCCTCCGCAAATTCTGTCTCTCTTACCGCCCGCGCCGTCTCGCGCTCCGCTTCTTCCTGAAGCTGGGATTCTGAACCAGCGTATGTATATGGATCCTGCTCCGATTCCACTGGTTCTTCTTCGTACTCCACCGGATCTTCTTCATACTCCACCGGTTCCGGTTCTACCGCTCCGCCGCCGTGAAATATCTGACCGCGAAATACATCTGCCGGATTCTTCTTCTCTACTCCCTGTCCGGAATCCTGTGCCAGATTTTTTCCCTCTGCCGGAACATCGGTCCAATCATCATAAGCCGCTGTCTCATCCTGCAAGTTTTCCTGTCTTCCATGCATCTCACGGAATTCCTCCGGTGCGTCCTCCGGTCCCAGCACGGTTCCCTCCGGGACTCCTTCCAAGAAATTCCGCATCACTGGCAGCTCGGTCAGCTTGGCGCCCTCAAGATCAACGCCACGAACCCGCTGTTCCTCCCGCAGACGGCGTTTTTCTTCCTTTTTCTCCTCATGTATCTCACGGCGGCGGCTCATATCTTCTTTCGCATACTCATACGCCCTTCCGCTGCCCTGTTTAACGAAGTTTACCAGGGAACGCTCCGTAATGCACACAGCACCGAGTGCCAAAAGCACCAGCAGAATCAGAACTGCTCCGATCGTTCCCACTGTTCCGCACAACAGCAACATCAGAATGCCACCGATAAAGCCGCCTCCACCTGCCTGCGCGTAATAATCGCCCAGATTCCAGTCCAGATGCTGACCGCCTCCCATGAGAAGCTGGGAAAGTCCGCAAAGTGCCAGAAGCACCTCGCCAACCGCCACCAACTTGGCTACGGCTTTCTGGTTGCCTCGGTTTGAAAGATAAAAACAAGTTCCCATAAATAAAAGGAATGGCACCAGATACCCCATCACGCCGAATACGCCAAGCAGAGTCGATCGCAGAAAACTTCCGACAAAGCCGCAAAGCCCGAAATTGCTCAAAAACAAAAGTACCGATATTGCAAATGATACAATAATCGCCACTTCCGTTCCCATAAATGCCCCTGTACCACTTTTCTCCACCGGCTCCGGCGCCTGGCTGGCGCGGCTTCGGCTTCCTGTTCCTTTCGCGGTGCCTTTTCCGGACGAAGCTTTCTTCTTCCCCCCACTCTTTTTCTCGTTCAGCGTCTCCTCCGCTTTCTTCGCCGCAGGGGACTTTCTGGATCGCCCGGCTTTTTTCTCTGTCCCAGCTGTTTCCCCGGCACGCTCTGTACTCTGTCTTTTCCTGCTTGTATCTGCCACCTGTCTCATGCCTCCAATATTTCCCATGTATCTGCGGTTCCTCCTGTTTCACAAAATACAGCCTCCCGCAGACTGCTTTTCTCATTTTACATTCTTATTATCTCATTCAGTATACCCAAATTCAGGAAAAAAAGCAACGCTTTCCTAAAATTTTCGCACGTATGTTCTACTTTCTTTTCAGATTTTCACTAAAATCCGTCTTCGTCATCCGGTCGTGTGCATCTATTTCCTGTTTCTTCCCATCGATCGCCCGGTTCAGCCATGCAAGCGCTTCCCGGATCCCGCCGCATTCATCGATCAGTCCCTCCTGGACCGCCTCCCCGCCAACCAGGACCGTTCCCAGATCTTTTGTCATCATCTCCGTATTGAGCATCAGGCTCCGGAGGCGCTCATAGGAGATCTGACTGTGTCCGGACACAAAGCTTAAAATACGATCCTGAATCATTTCAAAATAATCATACGTCTGCACGGCACCGATCACCATCCCCGTCATCCGTACCGGATGTACCATCATCGTCCCGGTCGGGACAATAAAAGAGTGATCGACCGCCACTGCGAGCGGCACACCGATCGAATGGCTGTCCCCGATGACCAGTGAAACGGTCGGTTTGCTGAGCGAAGCAATCATCTCCGCCAGTGCCAGTCCACAGCTTACATCGCCGCCCACCGTGTTAATCAGGACTAAAACTCCCTCCGTCTCACCGCTCTCCTCGATCTCCGCCAGCTTAGGCAGAATATGCTCATATTTCGTCGTTTTCGTATTGCCGGACAAATTTTCATGTCCCTCTATCTCTCCGATGATCGAGATTAATTCAATGTGATTGCCATTCTTTCCCGTAATATCCGTCTGTCCATTTTCACGCTTCTGAATCGGATCCTCCTGCGCCTGTTCCCGGTTTTCTCCCGCCTTATCTGCCTGCTTGTCCCACGCTTCATTTTCCCATTCCCTGTTTTCACGATTTGCCCGAATCATATTTTCCTCTTTTCTGCGCTCTTTTCATCTTACACGCGGATTCAATGTTTTTTCTCAACTGCCTAATTCATTCTTAGTATTCTGTCTTCCTATTATCTTTATTCACTGAAACCGCTTTTTATACAAACAAGGATGTACCTTGGCTCATTCGGGCGTCTCGCACGGTCACTTGCGACATGTTTCTGCTTCGCGCGAGTGCGCATCCCCGCGGAGCGTTTTTTATTTCATAGGACACAATTTCCTATGAAACAGAAAAAGAGAGCTGGGAAAAGCTGCCTTTTCTCCCTGCTCTCTTTCAAATAATTTTTATTAACTTTTCATGAAATTAATCGCCCAATACGTTGACGATCTTCGCCGGGGTACGATAATTCCAGGTGGAAATCTTGATACCGGACCTTGCATTCGACGCATGGCACACGCGTCCGCCGCCAATATAGAGTGCTACATGATTGATTGTTCCGCCGCTGTTTGTGTAGAAGATCAGATCGCCCGGACGCATCTGGGAGGAACTGATACTTCTTCCTGCTCCCGCCTGGGAACCCGAATGATGCGGCAGGCTGACACCAAAATGCGCCATAACCGACATCGTAAATCCAGAACAGTCCGCACCGTTTGTCAAGCTTGTACCGCCCCATACATATGGATTTCCAAGGAACTGGGTCGCGTAGTTTGCGATCTGCGCACGCTTGGAGGAGCCGCTTGAAGATGCTTTCTGGCTGCCAGAACCACCTTTACTGCTGCTCTTGCTTCCAGAGCCTCCCTGGCTGCTCGCCGCCTTGGTCTCAGGCTCCGGTGTCTCCTCAACCGGTGTAAACTCGATCGCCTCATTTAACGCATACCGCACATCGACAAATTCAGTCGCTACATAGGCACTCGTCTCATCCAGTGCAATCTGCACCCAGCCATCCTGCTGGCTCATAACCGTATACCGCTCGCTGTTGGAAATCTGCGTCCAGATCGGCGCGTCCGTGTTGGGTTCCGTACGGGCATTTAGACGGTCTGTCGATACAATCGCCATCAGCTGTGCAACCTGCAGTGCCTCCTGCTTCGCCGCATCTCCTGTCAGGATAAATTCAGATTTAACATAGCCGGTAACCGGACCGGACTTGATCTTGTACCAGCCGCCATCCTCTGTCGTTTCCAAAATCTCACCACCGGACTTGCTTGTCATCTTACCGATGATCTTCGCATCTTCCTTCGGCTCCACACGGATATTTAAGTAGTTATTGACATTGGAAATACCCAGATTGTCATACATGTTGAGAACCATCGTCCGCAGATCCAGCTTACGCGCCTCATTTAACGCATAGCGCACATCCGCATAATCCGCTGAAATATAGCCCCCGCTGATCTGAATCCAGCCGTCCTGCTCGCTGACAATGGAATAACGCTCATTTTTCAGTGCCTGTTCCAGCACCTGCGCATCCTCACTCGGCTCACTCCGGATATTCAGCTTGTCAGTCGTGATGACCGCCATCTTCTTGACCAGCTCAAATGCCTCTGTTTTTGCCGCCTCGCCGGTCTGTACAAATTCTGAACTGATGTAGCCCTCCAGACCGCCGGAAGATATCTGATACCAGCCTTCCTGGGAATCGTCCAGAATCTCGCACGCACTGCCGCCCATCAGTTTGCCAATGACATCGGAGGTTGTACTGGCGCTCTCACGCATATTAAGATAACCAGATACATCCACAATACCCAGATTCTGGTAGGACTCGACTACATTTTTCTTTTCTTCGTCCTCTTTTGCCTGTTCCTCATCCTCCGGCAGCGTCTCTCCGATCACGGTTTCCTGCACCTCTGCCTCGGATGCCGATGCCACCCGGGCGTTTCCAGAACCTCCGAACGTGCCGCCCTGTGCCAGCTTCACGATGATAACCAGAGCCAGCACCACAATGACAGCACAGCCTCCGATCATGAACCAGTGCATCGGATCTTTGCCATTTCGTCTCTGACGTACTTTCTGCAGGCGTTCTTTATAATCTTCTGTCTTTTGCTCTTCCATCTTATCCTCTCCCTATCAGTCTCCCAGCATATTGACAATCCGGTACGGATTCCGGTAATTCCAGGTAGAAATCTTGATGCCGCTTCTCCGGCTCGCCGCATGGACGATCTGACCATTGCCAATGTACATCGCCACATGGTTGACCGTTCCCTTGCGATTCGTATAGAAAATCAGATCGCCCGGACGCATCTTCGAAGAATCAATCTTCGTACCCGTCCGCGCCTGTTCCCGGGACACCCGCGGCAGGGACACGCCCGCCACATGGCTGTATACATACTTTGTAAAACCAGAACAGTCCACACCCGAATGCGGGTCATTACCGCCCCAGACATAACGGTTTCCGACAAACTGAAGCGCATAGTTGACAATCTGGGTCCGCAAGGATTCCTTTTCTTTTAATGGGGTAAATGGGATCGCCTCCGGCAATGCATAACGCACATCTACGAAATCAGTCGCCACATACGCACTCGTCGTATCGAGCGCAATCTCGACCCAGCCATCCTGCTGGCTTATAACATCGTAACGCTCATTGTTAGAGATCTGCGTCCAGATCGGCGCATCCGTGCTCGGCTCCGTGCGGGCATTCAGGCGGTCGGTTGAAACGATCGCCATCAGTTCTGCAACCTCCATCGCCTCCTGCTTCGCCGCATCTCCTGTCAGGATATACTCCGCCTTCACATATCCAGTGACGGGACCCGACTGGATCTTATACCAGCCGCCGTCCTCGCTCGTCTCCAGAATCTCTCCGGCAGACTTGCTCGTCATCTTACCGATGATATTGCCATCCTCACTTGGCTGATCGCGCACATTCAAGTAATTATCCACACTGGAAATACCTAGATTTTTGTATAAATTCAGCACCATCGCACGCATATCCAGCTTCCGCGCCTCATTGAGTGCGTATTTGATCTCCGCATAATCCGTAGAAATATAACCGCTCGAAATCTGAATCCAGCCATTCTCCGGCTCACCCTCGACCACATAGCGCTCATTTTTCAATGCCTGACCGACAACCTCAGACTCCGTGTTCGGCTCTTTTCGGATGTTCAGGGAATCTGCCGTGATGAGCGCCCGCTTTTCAACCAGTTCCAACGCTTTTTTCTTCGCCTCATCCCCGGTCAGAACAAACTCTGAGCTGATATAACCAGAAATACCGCCAGATTCGACCTGATACCAGCCTTCGGTTGAATCATCCACGATCTCACACGCACTGTCGCCCATCAGCTTGCCGATGATGTTGCCGTCCGTGCTCGCCGTCTCACGCATATTCAGATAACCGGACACCTGCACGATACCCAGATTTTTATAGGAAGCTACCACTGCTTCTTTCTCTTTGCTCTCCTCCGCTCTGGACTCTTCGGATGCCTCGTCCTTCGAAAGCTCTGATGCTGTCGCCGCCCCATTCTTTGCAGTTCCGGCTCCCGCCTGACGGCTGAGCAGGGACTTGCCTGCAAGCGCTGCAACTGCAAGGGCAATTACCACCCCTGCTGCTATCACTCCGAAGCGCAGGTTCTGACTCTTATCTTCGCCCTGGCGCCTGCGCGAATGTCCCGCGGATTCCCGGACCGGCTTTGGTGTCTGATCCTGAGCTGTCTCTGATTCCTGACTCTGAACTGCTTCCGGCTCTTGAATCCGCTCCGCCGCTGGCACCTGTTCTGACTCCTGCGTTTCTTTTTTATTTTCTTCTTCTAACATATGGATCGCTCCTGATTTTTCTTGAAATTATGACTTAATATCTTAAACGTAATTTTTATTTTATCATATTCGTAGGGAATTGCCAAGGAAGGATGTGGAGGAAAAAATGAATTTTCTATAAATGAATTATTACAGAAGTGTTAAGTTGTAGATAAACGGTTAAGTCGTGAAAGGTGGAATTAGTTGGAAATATGGGAGAGGAGAATGCCCTCCGACCGCCCGCGCCGCCGGAGGGCATTCTTTCTCACTTATAGTCGTGGTTTTTAATTTGTTGACCCACTTTTCATTCCGTATACTTTTTGTCTGTTATCGGTTAATGATTTTGATAAAAGCCTTCAAATCTTATAACCCCTGCTTATTTGGCAAGCATCATACGGTCATTCGCAAATTCTTCTCCGCTTACCTTTTCAAATCTCTCTAACAGGTCTTCTACCTGCAGATTCTTCTTCTCTTCCCCTGCTACATCGTAGATAATCCGACCTTCGTGCATCATAATCAGACGGTTGCCGATCTGAATCGCATCTTTCATGTTATGGGTAACCATAAGCGCGGTCAGATTTTGTTCATCTACAATCTTTTCGGTGAGATCGAGGACTTTGCGGGCTGTTTTGGGATCGAGGGCGGCGGTGTGTTCGTCTAAAAGAAGGAGCTTTGGCTTCTGGAGGGTTGCCATCAGAAGGGTGAGCGCCTGGCGCTGTCCGCCGGAGAGTAAGCCCACCTTGCTGGTCATACGGGTCTGAAGCCCCAGGTCGAGCTGTGCCAATGCCTCACGGTAGAAGTCCTTTTCATTCTTTTTGATGCCCCAGCCGAGTCCTCTGGATTTGCCGCGGCGCAGTGCCATGGCAAGGTTTTCCTGTATCTCCATATTGGCGGCAGTGCCGCGCATCGGATCCTGGAAGACTCTGCCGATATATTTAGCGCGTTTGTATTCTGGTTCCCTGGATATGTTTACACCGTCGATCTCGATTTTACCAGAATCAATCGGATATACGCCTGCGATCATATTTAACATGGTGGATTTTCCAGCACCGTTTCCGCCGATGATCGTCACGAAATCGCCCGGTGCCAGGTGTAAGTTGATACCGTTTAAGGCTTTTTTCTCATTAACAGTTCCTTTATTAAAGGTTTTCTTTACATTTGTTATCGTCAGCATTACTCCTCGCCCCCTTCTGAATAATCTTTTCTCAGCCGATATTTAGCGAGTGCTACCGGAACACAGAGTGCCAGCGCTACAATGACAGCAGAGAGCAGCTTCATGTCGTTTGCGTCCATACCCATGCGGAGTACAACCGCACGAATCACAAAGTAAATGACCGAACCGACAACCACGGAGGTCAGTTTCCAATAAAAAGAGGTCAATCGTCCCATCAGGACTTCGCCGATGACGATCGCCGCCAGACCAATGACGATCGCACCCGTACCACTTCCAACATCACCATATTTCTGGCTCTGGCAGACGAGTGCGCCGGAGAGAGCGACCAGACCGTTGCTGACCATCAGGGATAAAAGCTTCGTCATACGAGTGTCCACGCCCAGCGCGCGCACCATATCCTCGTTGTTACCGGTTGCACGCATCGCGCTTCCGATCTCGGTTCCGAAGAACCAGTAAAGAAACAGAATAGCCGCCACAGCCAGCACAATTCCAACGATCATCGATGCCTGTGCCTGGGTCATCCCGAAGGAAGCAGCCAGACCACTGATAAGTGTCTTGACTTTCAGAAGCGGCAGATTGCTCTTTCCTCCCATGATCCGGAGATTGATCGACCAGAGGGAAATCTGGGTCAGAATTCCTGCCAAAATCGCTGGTATCTCAAATACAGTATGAAGAATACCCGTTACCGCACCAGCCACGACACCGGCTGCCACTGCAACTAAAAGTGCCAGCACCGGATTTACTCCTTTGTTGACTACCAGGACTGCACAAACGCAGGCACCCAGCGCGAAGCTTCCGTCTACCGTCATATCCGCGATATCCATCAGGCGGAATGTAATATAAACTCCCAATACCATGATTCCCCAAAGAACGCCCTGTGCGACCGCGCCCTGCAGGGATACTAATAAACCGCTCAAACTTTTACCTCCCCGTGTTTCGTATTTTCTTCATCTGATTAACTGTAAAGACTGCCAGATCGGCATATTTATTTTATGCTTCTGATCTGACAGTCCATCTCATTTGAAGTTTAGGTCTTTCTGGTACTCTTTATTTCTCAAGTCCAGATACATCGATTCCCAGCGTCTGTGCTGTCTCTTCATTGACACTCAGCTCGCACTTGGAAGCGTCCAGATAACCGATCGGCATCTTAGAAATATCGGCGCCCTCAGTCAGGATTTTAACGGCCTGCTCACCGGTCATGTAGCCTAACTGGTAGTAATCAATACCGTAAGTAGCAAGACCGCCTGCATCTACCATGCCCTTCTCGCCGCAGATAACCGGAAGTTTATTCTCATTTGTTACCATCGTTACGGTTGCAATACCAGCTGCGATCATGTTGTCGGTTGGTGTGTATACGCAGTCTACATTGCCAACCATAGATTCTACAACGGTAGGAATCTCATTGGAATTGGAAACGGTGTAATCTTCATACTCAATACCGGCTGTGTCGAGTGCTTCTTTCGCCATATCAATCTGAAGAACGGAGTTTGCCTCCGCGCTGCAATACAGAAGTCCGACCTTCTTTACATCTGGAATAATCTGCTGCATCAGGTCAATCTGCTCTTTAACCGGAGTCAGATCAGAAGTACCCGATACGTTGCCGCCCGGAACCTCGTTGCTCTCTACCAGACCGGAAGCCGCCGGATCGGTAACAGCGCTGACAAGAATCGGAATCGAATCCGTCACACCTGCAACTGCCTGTGCTGCCGGGGTTGCGATTGCAAAAATCAAATCATCTTTATCGTTGACCAGTTTCTCTGCGATCGTCTGGCATGCAGACTGCTCGCCAGCTGCATTCTGCTGGTCGATCTCGTATTTGATGCCTGCATCGTCCAGCGCTGCCACGAAGCCCTCATTGGTCTTATCCAGTGCCACATGCTGGGTCAGCTGTAATACACCAATCTTATAGGTCTCGCCGTCTGCTGTCTGCTCTGCCTCTTTGCTTTCTTCGCCGTCTGCGGACTCCGCTGCTGTCGTGTCCGTACTTGCTGTCTGTCCTCCGCAGGCTGCCAGGGATGCCGCCATCGCGCCAGCCAGCATCAGGGCTGCTAATTTCTTTGTCTTTCTCATAATATCATCCTCCTGAACCTTTTCAACGTATGTAACAGATTTTCCTCTTATGCATCAAACCATGATTTATTTTTCACTTTAAAGAGCTGAACTGTTACGCTTTAAAGCAATCATACTACAAACTCCAAAAAGAGTCAACCTAAAATTCCGCTGTTTTTTAGGGAATTCAGGTTGACTCTTTTTTATTTTGCTTCCGCAATCTGCAGTTTCACCGTAAACGTTGAACCTTTTCCGACTTCCGACTCTACCTCCACGCTTCCATGATAAAAATTCACGATATGCTTGACGATCGAAAGACCAAGCCCGGTGCCGCCCTGTTTGCGGCTGCGCCCTTTATCCACCCGGTAAAACCGCTCAAAAATACGGCTCTGGCTCTCCGCCGGGATGCCGACGCCGGTGTCGCGGACCGTCAGTATCATATCCGCGCCCCAGTGCTTGACCTGCACCCAGATTTCGCCGCCCTCGTTGTTATACTTGACCGCGTTTGTCAACAGATTGTTAAACAGCTCCTGCATCTGGCGCAGATCGGCACGAATCGTGAAATTCTCGCACTCTTTATGGACTGTGATGCCGCGCGACGCCGCCTGCGCGGCAATCGAAGACAGACTGTCCTCCAGCAGTTCCACCGTGCGGATTGTCACAATATCTGCTTTCGCACCGCGTGATTCCAGACGGGAGATCATCAAAATATCATCCACCAGGTTCGTCATCCGCATTGCCTCTTTTTTTATGCGTCCCAGAAAATCACGTGCCGTGTCCGGATCCTGTGCCATGCCGCTTTCCAAAAGCTCGACATAACCGCGGATCGAAGTGATCGGTGTTTTCAACTCATGCGATGCATTGCTGAAAAACTCCTGCCGGATCTGTTTTTCTTTCTCGATGCGCTCCAGATATTTCTTCATATTCCGGGACATCCGCGTCGTCGTGTCCGCGATGACATTGATCTCCTCATACGGACATTTTTCAAACTGAAAACGCGTGTAGTCGTCATCCATCCGCACCATTTCGCTGGAAATTTCCTGCAAAGGACGCGTGATGGACTGGGAAAACCGTTCCGCCTCCATTGCCGATGCAAAAAAAGCTATTCCAAAGCTCAAAAAAGCGGCCGGAATCAACATCAGGATATATTCACCCAAACCGGTTGAACAGGCAGAAAGGCGCAGTATGTATTTGCCGTCCGATGAACGGATCGCCGCGTACGCCATCTGCATTCCTAACGTTCCGGAACGGCGCACCGAATATCCATAGCCTGTCTCCAGCGCGTCCTTCACTTCCTTGCGCTCCAGATGATTTTCCATCTGATTCACCTGCGCTACTTCCGTATCAGCCACCACCGTGCCATCCATCCGGATCAGCGTATAACGGCTATTATTGTCGTTCGTAAGGTCGCTCAAATCCATCAGCTGTTCTTCCACATTCCCCGTATAATCCAACATACGGTCAACGGATTCCAATGCAAAATGCATGTCCTCCCTTGACCGTTTGAGCAATACACTGCTGGTAACCACCAGGGCGATAAATGTATTCAGAACCAGCGCCAGGAATAACAGATGAATAAATTTCGTCAAAATCGCTTTTCGCATCGTTTCATCACTTTCCCGCTTCTTTTTCCTTTAAAAACCGATAGCCCACGCCGCGCACTGTCTTGATCTGGGCTCCGGCATCATGCAGCTTCTGCCGGAGTGTCTTGATGTGCATGTCCAGCGTTCTCGTCTCCCCATCATAGTCATAGCCCCAGATATGGTCGAGAAGCTCGTCTCGCGTCACCACCCGGTTAATATGTTCCATGAGATATGTTAAAAGTTCAAATTCTTTGAGCGTCAGCTCCGTCCGGTCGCCGCAGGCAATCACCTCTCGCGTCTCCCGGTTGATGCTGACTTCACCGATCGTCAGGCTGGAAACCTCCTCTTTTGCAGGTTCCACCCGCTTTAAAAGGTTTCTGACGCGCGCCGAAAGCTCCAGAATACCAAACGGTTTCGTCATGTAGTCGTCAGCACCGTTGTCAAGTCCCTGTACAATATCCATCTCACGATCCTTTGCCGTCAGCATCAGGACCGGGGCTGCGGAAAAGTCCGGCATCTCCCGGATCTTGCGGATCGCCGCCATGCCGTCCATCCCCGGCAGCATCCAGTCGAATACAAACATCGCCGGATACTCCCGCTGCGCCTCCCTGCCTCTCCGGAGCAGGGCCGAGAGGTTGTCAAGCGCTTCCTCTGCCGTCTCAAATCCGCTGGCGCAGTAACCAAAGTTTTCCAGTGCCACGCAGATCAGATTCCGGATATTTTCATCATCCTCAATCACATATATCCGATATTTCATTACTGCATCTCTTCCTTTACGTAGCCAGCTACATTCTTGGCATGATCCGCGATTCTCTCATAATTTGCCAGTGCATCCAGGAAGATAACACCGCCCTCAATCTTGCATTCTCCATTGGAAAGACGGTTCATATGGCTCTCGCGCATCTCCTCCTCCATATTGTCAACCTCTTCCTCCCAGCGGGCAGTCTGACGTACTTTCTGCATGTCATGCGCCTGACGCGCCTCCACGGACGCCTCGACCGATTTAAGCGTTGCATCTGCAATCGTCCGCAGCTCTTTCAGCGCCAGATCCGAGAAATCAATATTCACATTCTCAATCCGTTTCTTGGCAAGCTCTGCTAAGTTTTCACAGTGGTCACCGACACGTTCAAGATCACCGATTGTATAATACATATTCTTAACGAGAAGATGCTGTTCATCATTCAAGGAGAGGTTGTTGATCTTTAAGAGATACTCGGTCAGCATTTTCTCCATGCGGTCGATCGTCTCTTCATTTTCAAATACCTGTTCACAGAAATTATCATCTGCATCTACTAAGGCTGCTGTCGCTATTTTCAGGTTGGCAACCGCTACCTTGCCCATGTTGACAACCTCGTTGCACGCCGTCTCAATCGCAAAGGACGGAGTTTCGAGGATACGGTCGTCTAAGTGACGGATCATCTCGGTCTCGACACTGTTTGCCGACCACTCTTTCTCTGTCTCCTTCGGCTTCGGAACAATCACATCCGATGCCTTTACCAGGAAACCAGCAAACGGGAACATAATGCAGGTGTTGACAACGTTAAATATCGTATGGAAAATCGAAATTCCCACACTGTCCGCACGCGTCATCGCAAGCTCCGGATTCATCATAAACACGATATATAAAGCAACGCCAAATACAACTGCACCCGTCACATTGAACAGAAGGTGAATGACCGCCGCACGCTTTGCCGTACGGGTCGTACCGATACAAGATAACAGCGCGGTCGCACAGGTACCGATGTTCTGTCCCAATGTAATAAAGACTGCTGACTGCCAGTTTACCATGCCGTTGATCGCCAGCATCTGTAAAATACCGACGGACGCGGAACTACTCTGGATGATTGCGGTAACTGCCAGACCGACTAAAATACCTAAAAGTGGATTCTGTCCCAGTACCCGGAAGGACTCGGAGAAGATCGGCGCATCCCGGTACGGCTCAATCGAACCGGACATGAAAGAAAGACCGATAAACAGGAGTGCAAAACCGATCAGGACTTCGGCACCCTCTTTTTTCTTGTGGCTCTTAGCAAACATCGTGATGAATGCGCCGATACCGAAGAGAACCGGTGCAAAGAACTCTGGCTTTAACACCTCGCCCCACTCACTCATCGACACAATCCAGCTCGTCACAGTCGTACCAATGTTGGCACCCATGATGATGCCGGTCGCCTGCAGAAGATTGATAATTCCGGCATTTACGAAACCAACGACCATAACCGTCGTCGCGGAACTACTCTGAATGATCGCGGTAACACCCGCGCCCACCAGCACGCCCAGCAAGCGGTTCGAAGTCAGGATCTCAAGCACACGTTGTAAACGGTTGCCCGCAAACTTCTGCAGACCATCCGCCATCGACTCCATTCCATACAGGAACATTCCCAGTCCTCCAATGAACTGAAAGAGTGTTCCCAAAGTACTAATAGACATACATATTCTCCCATCATCTTTTGATCTTTACACATAGTATGTCTTCACTATATCAAATAAATGTAAAAATAACCAGCAGGAAATGTAAAATCTGTGTAAAATCTGATATTCGCAACACTGTACTGCCTGAATGAGAGGATGGTTACAGGACAGCCCGGTATCACTCCTATGGTGCCGGGTTGCGAAAACCATCTTCCACAAACCGCCCGCTCGCAAACATCGCCTGAACAGCAGCCCGGTAGTCAGACAGCTTCTGTGCCTTCTTAATCCTCTTCAATTCTTTTTCACATCCCGGAAAATGGCACTGGAAATAGTACCAGAGTTCCTTCATTTTAAACAAAGTATTCCGGTCGCCGGACATGATTTCTGCATAACCGGTCAGGAGGCGATCGTGGAACTGCTGGAAGGATTGGAGATGATTCGAGGATGGCAGATTCCGCACCTCTCCAAAAATCCACGGGCTCGCAACCGCACCGCGCCCAAACATCAGTGCGGCTAATTTCATTTTTTTCTGCGTTTTACCGCTATCAGATGCTTCATCTTGTCCTACAATTTCTTTCATAAGTGCAGACGCATCCGCCGCCGAAAAAAGATTTCCATTATAGCTGACCGGGCAGCGGCTCTGCTCCAGCGCATACGCAAATGACTCCATCCGTATTTTCCCCTTATAATAGTCCTCGCGCACTCTCGGGTGTACAATCAGTTCTTCCAGCGGATAATGATTATAGATTGCGAGCAGGCGTGGAAATTCAGACGCTTCTTTCATGCCGATCCGGGTTTTGATCGACAAACGCACCGGCTTTCCATCCGCAGCGTGGATTTTTTCCAACCCGTTGCAGACTTCCTCCAGAAACAAGCTCAAATCTTCCGGCTCGACTAAAAATCCCGCGCCCTTTTTCTTCGTAACCACCGTCCCCGACGGACAGCCCAGGTTCAGATTAACCGTCCTATATCCATACTCCGCCAGTTCCTCGCAAACCCACAGAAAATCTTCCGCCGAATGCGTCAGAATCTGCGGGATCAGGCATAATCCCTGATTATGCTCTGGAAGAATATCGTTCCTCTCCCTGGATGTCAGCTTATGACTGGAACCTGGTGCAATGAACGGACTGTAATACCGGTCAACGCCCCCATAAATGACTGCATGCGCCTGCCGGAATACGTATCCCGTGATTCCCTCCATTGGTGCAAAATCTAATTTTACACTCCTTGCATCGTTCGCGCTTATACGATTCGCGCCCACTTTTAATGCCTCTGGCTGAATCATTTTCTTCACGCTTCATTTCCTCCCAGTGATATGATATAGATCGGATTCTGCCCTTTCATCAAATGACTGGAACCAATCTTCTCCGCTTTTGCAATCTGCATGGACAGAATCTCCGCCTCTATCCCGCGCTCTTTCAGGTAACTCATAAGCACTGTCAGAGACTCCAGCGCAATCAGGTTGATCACAATCCGGATATCTGGGTTCAAGCGGAACAATTCATCCAGAATCTCGCGCATCTGTCCGGTTGTTCCCCCGATAAATGCCCGATCCGGTCGGTGAACACTTACCTGTGCAAATGTCTCCGGCGCCTTTCCCGGCACGATCGTGACCGCCTCTGTTCTGGCTTTCTCACAATTTGCCCGGATCAGTTCAACCGCCTCTTCCTTATATTCAAACGCACACACATGAATCCCCGGACAGCTTACCGCCGCTTCCACACTGACAGAACCCGTTCCCGCGCCAATGTCCCAGAACTCACAGTCCTCATACAATTCCAGCTTGGACAATGACACGGTCCGCACCTCACTCTTCGTCATCGGGACCTTGCCCCGGATAAACCATTCATCTCGCATTTGCTACTCCCCATTTTCTAGATTCTCATATAAATTCACTCAATTGATATATTTTTTCTGACTCCCTTTGGCACATACATCCAACCATTTTCGCAAAAAATCTGGACAGGATGCATAATAGAGATGCGGAAATCCGCCAATCTGTCCTCCCTTTTCATGGATGCAGCGCCAGCTTCGGTTTCCGGTCGGTTTGACTGCCTCCCAGTCGGTGCCCGGATCTTCGCTCTCCCAGTAATGGAACTCATGCCCGTGAATTTCCTGACCGGATGAGGTCAGCAGACGCACATAGCCAAACCGGCGCAGGCGGTTCGTCCGGTAAGCGTCAAATGGATAAACGCCAGCCATTTCCCAGTGTTTTCCATCGCTTCCTTCAAGAGTACGGTGTAAATATAAAAATCCACCACATTCCGCCAGAAACGGCATTCCCGCCGCAATCGATCGCCGGATATTCTCACGCATCGCCGCGTTCTTTGCCAGCTCCCGTGCATAATTCTCCGGATAACCGCCGCCAAATAAAAGCCCATCCACTCTGTCCGGTATTTTTTTATCCCTCAGTGGACTGAAATAAACCAGCTCCGCCCCCATCTGTTCCAGAAGGCGGAAATTTTCCTGATAGTAGAAGCAGAATGCCTCGTCACGGGCAACACCGATGCGGACGCGCGAGGTGACTTTTTGCTCTTGACATGCTGGGAATTTCGCTATACTTTCCGCCTCCATTGATTCGTTTTCTGCTTTTTCTTTCTCTTTGTTTTCTATCCTCAATGGAAGCATCCCTGCCACTTCCAGCACCTGCTCCACCGCGATCGACTTTTCCATCTGATCTGCCAATCGCCCGATCCGCTCGCGCAGCCGATCGATCTCGCCCGGCAGAAAAAGTCCCAGATGGCGGCTTTCCATGCGGTATTCCTCGGATTCCGGCAGATAACCAAGCACCGGAAGCCCCGACGTCTCTTCCACGGCTGCTGCCAGCCGCTCATAATACATCGAAGAAACCCGGTTCAAAATCACTCCGGCAATATGGCTTTTTTTCCGAAAATGTAAAAATCCAGATGCCATTGCTGCCGCCGACAACGATGCGCCCTTACAGTCCAGCACCAGAATCGCCGGCGTGTCTGTGATCTCTGCAATCTCCCAGCTGCTGGCGGACGTTTCTGTTCCGCCCAAGCCGTCATAATAGCCCATGACACCCTCTAAAACTGCGATTCCCGCCTGTTCTTCCCGCACTGCATCCACCAAAACCTTCCGCACGCCTTCCGCTGGCATAAAAAAGCTATCGAGATTTCGCCCAGGAATGCCGAGCACATAGCGGTGAAACATTGGATCGATATAATCCGGTCCACATTTGCACGCGATCGGATTCAGACCGCGGCGGCGAAGGACTTCAAGCAGTCCGCAGGTCAAAAGAGTTTTTCCACTGCCGCTTTTTGGGGCGGCAAGCATGATACGTGGAAATACTCCGACAGAATCTGCAGGAAGCAAACGTTTATCTTCTTGTTCAAACCTTTTCAGCTGCTTTACATTCTTTATTTCATCCGTGACTTCCAGCAGCATCAAGCTCAAATCCGCAAATTCCAATTTTCTCATTTCTTCCGCGGTTCCGCTCCGGATCTGCTCTTCCGGGTACGATAAGTTTTCACCAACCGTCACCTGTACATTTCCATATCCCGCCTGTGTCAGACGTTCACAAAACTGTCCAGCTCCATTTTTGCCGCCCATGAGGATAAACGCACGCTTAGCCGGTTCTTCTGGATCACACAGACGTTTCATCACCCGATCGACAGACAATTCTCTTCCATGTGCGGAATAAATCGCCGCATCTTCCCAGTGCGTCCCCAGGCGTGCCGCCAGATAACTGACACAGGATGTACCCGGATAGACGGTAAATGGATAACCAGCTTCCCGCAGCCACTCTGCCATCCTGGATGCCCCGCTGAAAAAGCCGGTATCACCCGAATACAGGATGACTGCTTGCTTCCATTCCGGGTGCTTCGATACAATCTGTATCACATCGTCAGGAAGATATGCTTTATAGCACTTCGTTTCTTTTTCCACCGCAGCCGCTGATTCCTGTCTATTTTCAGCTTTTCCTTCCTTGCTAATCAGCAAATCATTCTGCAGCGCTCTCTCCGCGGATTCCAGCATACGCCCCGCGCCAATCAAGGCGTCACTCTCTCGAATTGCCCGAAGGACTTCCCCTGTCATCTGGGACGGCTGTCCCATGCCAATTCCCGCCAGAATCAAATGTGTTTTTAACTCTCCAACATTCCCCTCATCCGCCTTCTTCAGCACCTCCATCGCCTCTTCCAGCGAAATACCATCCTCCTCCGGTCTGCGGATCACAACCACTCTGGTTCCATTTTCACGCGCCGCTTCCACCTTTTCCTGAAATCCGCCCGCACGCCCGGAATCTTTCGTCAATAGCCACTCCGCTTTTGTCTGTCGGAGAAATAGCGTATTCATTTCGGTGGAAAAAGGTCCCTGCATCGCAATCAGATGGCTGCCAGTTATCCCCAATTTTTCACATTTCTTCAAAACATTCGAAGTTGGAAGCACTCTCGCATACACCCGTTTTTGATAATCTGGTATCTGGCACAGGGCTTCCAGTTCTTTGCTGCCAGTTGTGGCAAAAATCACGCCGGAAACAGAAGAAAGAAATGACACTGCCTCCTGAATGGAATCAACCTCGACCCAATCACGTGCTTTGTTTTGTTCGCCCTCTGCGCGCAGGCACCGTTCCAGGCGGACACCGGTCCGTCCGCACGCTTCCTGGATTTCTTCTGAAACAAGTCTGGCATGCGGATGTGTTGCATCGATCACAAGATGAATCCCCTGGTTTCGGATAAATTCTTCCATCTGGTAACGATCCATCCGTCCACGTAAGACTTTTATCACTGAGGATGCCTGAACCGTTTTCAAGTTTTTCTTTGCAAGGCAAGTATTGTGGTTCAAATCTGGATTCCTTGCATTCCCAGACTCCATCAGCTCCTCCTGCAAAAGCTCCTCTCCATACTCCGAAGCCACACTGACCCACGCCTCAATCTTTTCCCGGCTGCAATATTCCGCCAGCAGGCGCCCTTCTGTCGTTCCTCCAAATATCCATATTTTACACATCGCGGTATCCCCTCGGTGTCACCAGACATCCATTTAACATCTGCGTTTCCTTATTTCCAATAAATACGGTCGTAAACATATCCACCGGCGTCTTTTCCAGTTCTGCCAGTGTCAGAAGGTGCACCGCCTCGCCCTCGCGGCCAATATTCTGTACATATCCGCAGGCAGTCTCACCACTTTTATACTCTAAAAGAATCCGGCAGGCACGCTCCAGATAATCGTGGCGTTTCCGGCTGGATGGATTGTAGAGGCAGATAATAAAATCCGCTTCCGCCGCTGCACGCAGCCTTTTTTCGATCACTTCCATCGGCGTCAGAAGGTCACTCAGGCTGATCACCGCAAAATCATGTCCCAACGGTGCACCGAGAATGGCTCCGCCTCCCAGCGCTGCCGTCACTCCTGGAATTACTTCCACGTTCACATCCGGGTACGCCTCTGCCATCTGCAGCACCAGCCCCGCCATGCCATAGACGCCGCTGTCCCCACTGCAGATCATTGCTGTTTTCCGACCATCCTGCGCCGCTTTTAATGCCATCTCACAGCGTTCCTTTTCCTGGCGCATCGGCGTTGTCAGAAATTCCGCCTGTGGATAAAATTCTTTTACCAGGTCCACGTATACCGTATAACCGATGATCACCTGGCTTTCCCGCAAAATGCGGTCTGCCCGGACCGTCATCTGTTCTCTCGCCCCCGGTCCAATTCCGATCACGTATAATTTTTTTTCTTCCACTGCTGCCTCCTTACTTGCTCCGATGCCGGAACCGCTACTGCTGCCGTTACACCGTTAAATGCCATTTTCTGTACTCTCAGATCGATCGCAGGCAGATTTTTCTCATCCATCTCCCGTTCCCGGTAAATCCGGCGCACCCCCATGACGGCTGCACGCTCACAAACATTTCCTACCCCTACTGTCTTCCGCACAAACGGCGATTCTGCAAACTTCGTACCGGCACTCTCCAGCTCTTCCGGGGTAAAACTCCACAGTTCCACATCCCACTCCTTCGCAAGCGCCAGAAATGCCATCTCATTTTTCTTCCGATCCACCGTTGCAATCGCCCGCACCGCACTTTTATCAATCATCGCCCGCGAAAGTGCCACTCTTGCCATCTCCCGGACAGCATTCAGGGACGAATCCCGGCGGCATCCCATTCCAAGAACAACCGTTCGCGGATACAGGCGCAGAAGTTCCGGCGTACCTGATTCATTTTCCGGCTCATAACTTTGCTCTTTCTTCTGCTCACTTTTCTGCCCAAGCGATCCTATATCGGATTTTCCGACAGACATATCTATCTCAGCCGCCTTCGCCGAATCGCCGGTTTCCACTGCCACTACCGCCGCTGCTTTGACTGCATCCCGCTGTTCCTTCTTCTCCTGCAGCCCAATCACCATATCCCGGCGCACCAGAGACGCTGGGGCATTTTTCGGGCATCCGCCCTGTTTCAGCGTCACATAGATGTTTTCCTTCTGCCATACGCCCGGAGTAATCTCTGCCGGAACGATTCCATCTACTGGATAATCACTGAAAAAGCCAATTTTTTCACCGCGCAGCTCCGCCGCAGAGATTTGTTTCGCCAGTTCCCGGTCACTGATTACCAGCTCATTTTCCGCTGCAAATACATCAACTGCAAATGCCTGCCGCAGATCCGTTGCCGTCGTAATTACCGGTTCTGCCCCCAGAATCTGCGCCGCTGCCTCTGCCAGTTCATTGCATCCGCCCACATGTCCAGACAAAATCGGGATCGCATAACGCCCCTGCTCATCGATCACCAGCACCGCCGGATCTTTCAGCTTATCCTGCACCCACGGCGCAATCAAACGGACTGCAATCCCCGCCGCCCCGACAAACAAAATTGCTTCCTTCTCCTGAAATGCTTCCTTGACCACCTGTTTCAGCGGTTTCGAATGTTCGGATCCTGTATAATCTAAAAAGTCAAACGCCTCTTCCATCTGCTGGCTTAATTTCTCCAGCAGGCGCGTCGCCGTCTCTTTTCCCTGTGCAGTAAAGCAAATGCAGATACCGTTCCTGACCCGAAGTTTCAACTGCTCCATTTATAACAATCCCTTTCTATTACTCATATACAAAACCATCCGTCCCCTGACGGAATTCAGTTGTGAATTCTGGCGCATATAAACGTGAGCGCTCGTATCCCGCCTGGGCAGTCACATCCCCGACGATAATCAGAGCTGTTTTTTTGATATTTTCCCGCTCTGCCGCCTCTGCAAGCGTGGCAACCGTGCAGACAACCCGCTTTTCATCCGGCCAGGTCGCTTTGTACACGATCGCCGCTGGCGTGTCCGCCTCATATCCGCCCTTTATCAGCTCTTCCGAAAGCTTCTTCAGCATTCCCGTGCTTAAAAATATAACCATAGTCGCATGATGCGCTGCAAACGACGCGATGCTCTCCCGCTCCGGCACCGGCGTCCTCCCCGCCATCCGGGTGATAATCACGCTCTGCGAAACGCCCGGCAAGGTATATTCCAGATTCAATGCAGATGCCGCGCCGCAGAAAGAGCTGACGCCCGGGCATACCTTATAAGAGATATTTAACTTGTCCAGCTCGTCCATCTGTTCCCGGATCGCACCATACACGCAGGGGTCGCCCGTGTGAAGCCGCACCGTCATCTTACCCGTCGATTCCGCTTCTTGGATCTTTTCGACCACTTCTTCCAGCGTCATTTTCGCACTGTCATAGACAACGGCTGATTCTTTTTTATAATCCAAAAGCTCTGGATTGACCAGAGAACCTGCGTAAATAATCTGGTCTGCCTGATTCAAAAGGCGTACTCCCCGCACTGTGATTAAATCTGGCGCTCCCGAACCAGCTCCGACGAAATATACCATATATGTGATTTCTCCTTTTTTATTTAATATTCGAATCTCAACTTTTCGTAATTTATGATTCTTCTATCTATCATTACTTCCATGCCTCTCTCCATCTCCAGCAGCTCCCGCACATACGCATCCGCCCCAGCTGTCCGCGCCATCAGTCCATAATTGTTCGAAAATAGCATTACCTCTGTCTGAACGCCGCTCTCTTCTTCCAATACCGCTTTGACCTGATTCGCCACCTGCTCCATGACCTGTTTCAGATATCCATGTTCATATAGGAAATCTGCCGCTTCCTCAGTCGTATTCATCGGCAGCAGGGCATCCGCCTCCGGAAATCCAACGGTCCGCGCGCATGCAGACAAAATCTCCATCCGTCTGTCACCATACCGGGAATGTGTATTCATCACACCACCTGCCACTTTGACCAGTTTTCCAACATGCCCTGCCAAAAGCGCCTGGTGAATTCCTTCCTGTGAAAGCATTTTAAAGCTGGTCCCGATAAAATTACTGCACTTGATGAAATTTTCCATCGAAAGCCCGGTTTCTTCTTTTAAAAATCGTTCTCCATAATTGCCTGGCGCCACTGCCAGCAGCGAAACATCCTCCTGGGCGTGCACCCGGATATCCAGCCGGATCGTCTCAACCAATGCTGCCTCACTCATCGGGTTCACAATCCCAGTTGTTCCAAGCACCGAGATACCACCGATGATCCCCAGATGCGGGTTAAACGTTTTCTCCGCCAGCTCCCGCCCGGCAGGGATAGAAATCTCAATCCGCAAAGGTAACTCCGGCATGCCCGCCTCCCGGCGTGCCAGAGCCGCCTCCCGGAAAATAGCCGTCCGCGGTACCGGGTTGATCGCGTAATGCCCCACCGGACACGAAAGACCGTCCCGCGTTACCATGCCGATGCCCTCGCCGCCGGTTACCTCAATTCCCGGATACGCCGGGTCTGTGTAACCGCTTTCAGTTATGCTATCATGACAAGCCAGGACGGCCCGTGCACAAACCAATGTCCCATTCGTCACATCCGGATCGTCACCGGAATCCTTCTGTACACCGCATACTGCGCTATCTTCCTCCCGCTCTGCCCGGACAATCGGTAGAATCGCCCGGACGCCGGAAGGTGTCACTGTCTCTGCCGCCGCAGGTGCTTCCCCTGTGCAGAGAAACAACACCGCCGCCCGCGTACACGCCGCCGCGCAGGTTCCGGTCGTAAATCCGGTTCGAAGTTCCTTTTTTTCATCTGTCTGTTTCTTTTCCGTCTCCATCTGCCTCCCTGTATGCCATTTTCTGCCTGAGGATTCTTCTGTCCATTATAGGAGATTTACACCCGACTTTCAACTTATTACTATTTATCTTTATTTAAAATTCCAGTAACAATCCCCCATTTTCCCCTTGCACTTTCCTCAACTGTGCGGTACAATACGGAATATAAATAAGTAGATTTAATTACATATTCAAGAAATAGTTATTATAAACGTGCAAGGACAGCTAACATGTAAATATAAAAAACCGGAAAGATCTTCTCTTTCCGGCATTTTAAGTCTCACACACTTTAAAACAATACAGTTTTAAACAACAACGTGAAACATTATTTGGTACGGACAACCAGATGGGCATTGACATACTCCCAGGAGTATGTGCCCGCTTTGCCGCCGTCCTCAATGAAAAATGGAGTTACCATCTTGTAGCCCTCATCCATCATCATGGTTGCAGCTTCCAGACATGATTCCTCTTCGTTTTCAAAATCAACATTAATGCATGGATTCTCTTCCATGGAAGGATTGTCCTCATTCGGATCTAAATGTGCAATTGCGTACTGCATATGAATTCTCCTTTTCCTATGATACTGAGAGTCTGAAAACTCCCTGCCACTCATTATAACTATCTTTCAATCAAGCGTCAAGCACCTGCGGGCGCACCTTTACTATATAAAATTTTGAGGTGAAAACATGAACACAATTATCAATTTAATCGAAAAAACCTACTATTTCCTCTGGGGTGACTGGATTCATCTGCCGCTTCCTGGCGGAACAACCATCAACCTGCCGCTTCTGGTTCTTCTGCTCGTCCCGACCGGTATCTTCTGTACTATCCAGACGCGGTTCCTGCAGATCCGAATGCTTCCGGATATGCTGCGCGCGCTGCTGGAAAAGGCCGAAACCGGACACAAAGGTGGCTCTCTCTCCGCACTCCAGGCACTGATCGTGTCAACTGCGACCCGCGTTGGTATGGGAAATCTTGTCGGTATCGTTGCCGCTCTCTCCGCCGGAGGCGCCGGTGCGTTGTTCTGGATGTGGGTAACCGCGCTGCTCGGTTCGGCAACCGCTTTCATCGAGGCGACCTTAGCCCAGCTTCACAAACAGCCGGATCCGCTCTACGGCGGTTACCGCGGCGGTCCTGCTTACTACATTCATGACTGGATCAACAGCAAACGCCAGAAACAGGGAACGCCGGTTTCGAAGAAAAATCTTCTCTCCGTACTGTTTGCGCTCTCCGGTCTGATCTGCTGGTGCGGTATCAGCCAGGTCATCAGTAATTCCGTGACCTCTTCTTTTAAGAATGCATTCGGCATCCCGCCGATCTACTCATGCCTGTTTTTAGTTCTCCTTGCGGCAGTCATCGTTCTTCGGAAAAATGCCTCCGTCAGGGTTCTGGATCTGCTGGTTCCGATCATGGCAGGCATTTACATTATCCTGACCCTGTTTTTAATTATCGTGAACTTCCGCCAGCTTCCAGGCGTTTTTGCCCGCGTTTTTGAGGAAGCACTCGGTCTGCGCCAGGCAATCGCAGGCGGCTTCGGCGCCGTATTGATGAACGGTGTCAAACGGGGACTTTTCTCCAATGAAGCAGGAAGCGGTTCCGCCCCGTGTGCGGCAGCAACGGCAGAAACCTCCCATCCTGCCAAAGTCGGACTGATGCAGGCGATGGGCGTTTTCATCGACACGCTTCTCTGCACCTGCACAGCCATGATCATGCTGCTGGCTCCGGCTGATAAAATCTCCGGTCTGGAGGGCATGGATCTGCTGCAGGCGGCGATGAGCTGGCATTTCGGGGAATTAGGCGTCATTTTCATAGCCGTGATCCTGTGGCTGTTCAGCTTCACGACCTTCATCGGCATCCTCTTCTATGCCCGCTCCAATGTGAGCTACCTCTTCGGTGACACCTGGGGCGCCCAGACGGCGTACAAGATTCTCGCCCTGATCATGATGTTTGTCGGCGGACTGACCGCCTACACCTTTGTCTGGGATCTCGGTGATGTCGGTGTCGGTCTGATGACCGTCTTCAACCTGATCGCGCTGATTCCGATGTCGAAAGAAGCACTTGTAAGCCTGCGGGATTATGAGGCAAAATATAAGAAATCATAGCCACTTTATTTCGAAATAAAAAGGGCGTGTGAAAAAAACGAGAGTTTTTTCACACGCCCTTTTTCATTAATGATGGAACAGACGGATTCCCGTAAATGCCATTACAATGCCATATTTATTGCAAACCTCGATTACATTGTCATCACGAACCGATCCGCCCGGCTGTGCGATGTACTGAACGCCGCTCTTGTGCGCGCGCTCAATGTTGTCGCCAAATGGGAAGAATGCATCAGAACCGATGGTTACACCCTTCATGCCATCCAGCCATGCGCGTTTTTCCTCACGGGTAAATACCGGCGGTTTTACCTTGAAAATTTTCTGCCATGCGCCCTCTTCCAGCACATCCATATATTCTTCTCCGATATAAACATCGATCGCATTGTCGCGGTCTGCACGCTTGATTCCATCCACAAACTGAAGATTTAACACCTGCGGAGATTGGCGCAGATACCAGTTGTCGGCTTTCTGACCTGCCAGACGGGTACAATGTACACGGGACTGCTGACCTGCGCCGATACCGATCGCCTGTCCGTCCTTCACGTAGCAGACAGAGTTGGACTGTGTATATTTCAGGGTAATCAAAGATACGATCATGTCGATCTTCGCGTTATCCGGCAGCTCTTTATTCTCAGTCACGATATTCTCCAGCAGCTCACGGTTGATTGCCAGATTATTTCTACCCTGCTCAAAGGTCACGCCAAATACCTGTTTGCGCTCCACCGGAACCGGTACATAATCCGGATCGATTTCAATGACATTGTACTTGCCATTTTTCTTTGATTCCAGAATCTCCAGCGCCTCCTTGGTATATCCCGGAGCAATCACGCCATCCGATACTTCTCTCTTGATGATGCGCGCCGTATCTGCATCGCAGACATCCGACAGAGAAATAAAATCGCCGAAGGAAGACATGCGGTCTGCACCTCGTGCTCTGGCATATGCACACGCAAGCGGAGATAAGTCTCCCATATCATCGACCCAGTAAATCTTACGCATCGTCTCGTCTAACGGAAGTCCTACCGCTGCACCTGCCGGAGAAACGTGCTTAAAAGAAGTTGCCGCCGGAAGCCCGGTTGCCTCTTTCAGTTCTCTTACCAGCTGCCAGCCATTGAACGCATCCAGGAAATTGATATATCCCGGTTTGCCGCAAAGTACCTTGATCGGAAGCTCACTGCCGTCCGCCATAAAAATGCGGGACGGTTTCTGGTTCGGGTTGCATCCATATTTTAACTCAAGTTCGTTCATCTTCATTCCTCCTGTATACCCATATGTACTCTCGGAGTCTTTCTGTGCTTGATTTTGTGAGATGATTTTTTGTCAGTTGTGCCCAAATTTCTGAGGCGTACGCGGTGCGTACGTTGATGAAATTCGGGTGCGGCTGGCGGAAAATCAGCCACAAAAGCAAGTGCAGAGAGATTCCGAGAGTACATCCATTTAAACGCATGATTCAAATGCTGTATAAACAATTATGTCTCTGACCTATTTTCATTTTCAGACGGTTTTCGACCTTTTTTAACCGTTTTTCAGTCTGTTCCTACTTATTTTTATTAATGATCTTCGTCTGCGTTTCTCTGGTCGCAATATCAATATAGCGCACAAATAGAGATACCTTATTATCCGGGTTCAGATTCTCCCAGAGTGTCGCTGCAAACTCATCCAGGCTGTCCGGAATCTCGATCTTTTTCGGCTCACCCTCGAAGCTCGGAAGCGGATTGCCGTCGTGCATATAGGTGTGGATGAAATGTCCCTCGCCTGCAACCGGCTTCTCATATGCATATGTATAACGATGGCAGGAATCCGGATTGCCGTCGTTGGATTTCAGAATCGACAGCGCATAGTTGTAACCGCCATCCTCGATATGCAGGATACCGGAAATACGAGGTGTGTAGTTCGGCGCATCCGGCTCGAACTCGCGGCTTCTGAGGGACTGCTCAAAGGTCATCTGGCGATCCATTCCCTCATAAATCGTATCCGTCTGATCGCCGTTGGTCACGATCGTTTTATTTCCCAGCACACGGACCGGTGCATAGATAATCAGACTCGGATCTTCCAGCTTCGCCGGGTCAAATGCCTGTGTGCGGATGCCCTCACCTTCTTCTACAAACACACGGTTGCGGCTGTTCTCGCTTCTTCCCATGATAAAGTATGCCGTAACCGCCTTCTTTCCGTCCGGCGTCCGTCCAATGATAATTCCGCGTCCCGGATAAGAATTGTTTTTCAGTTCCTCTGCTATCGATACAGTCTTCATAATGGCAAAGCTTCCTCCTTCATTGTTGTGCAATAATTCACTACTTTATATTTTACCACATTCTATTCTCATTTCCAGTTAGATTTATTGATTTGTTTTCAGAAGTATTGCTTATATATAATACTGGTATTATTTTTTATTCTAATAAACATATAAAAGCACCTGCATTCTTTTACAAATGCTCTGCACTACTTCATGACAAACCGCTCTTTTACCGAGTTACTGTTCACGCATACGTGCCCAGTAACGGAATTTGCCGTGGCTTCGCATTTAAATACGGCAAATTCCTGCTGCCACCACGTTTTCTTACGGCACTTTCAGTTCCAAAAGTGCCTACCCGGGAACAGTAACTTTACCGATGCTTTTTAACAAAATACATCATAAAACAGACTGTTCAATCTGTACAATTCGGTGTATAATTAAAGAAAATATGCCATCAGGGCGATACATTTCACATATGTATACAGATTTTGGGAAATGACGGCATGAAGATAGCACAAAATTCGCAAGCGGTCTGCGCTATGCACCGTTACGAAAAAACGTTCATCATCAAAATTCAAGAAAAGGCAGGTTATGAATATGAAAAATGTAACAATTCTCGACCACCCGTTGATTCAGCACAAGATCTCGCTCCTCCGCAACAAGAACACCGGAACCAACGAATTCCGTTCCCTGACCGATGAGATTGCGATGCTGATGGGCTATGAAGCGCTTCGCGATCTTCCGCTGGAAGATCAGGAAGTAGAAACTCCGATTGAAATCTGCAGCACTCCAATGCTGGCTGGTAAAAAACTTGCCGTTGTCCCGATCTTACGTGCCGGTCTCGGTATGGTAAATGGTATTCTGGCACTCGTTCCGTCCGCAAAGGTTGGTCACATCGGACTCTACCGCGACGAGACAACCCATGAGCCGCACGAATACTACTGCAAGCTGCCAACCCCGATCGAACTGCGTACTATCGTTGTCACTGACCCGATGCTGGCAACCGGCGGTTCCGCAGTGGAGGCAATCGACTTTATCAAAGCACGCGGCGGAAAGAACATCAAATTCATGGCAATCATCGCTGCTCCGGAAGGATTAAAGAGACTGCATGAGGCACATCCGGATGTCCAGATCTATGTCGGTCATGTCGATCGCTGCCTGAATGAAAACGCTTACATCTGCCCAGGTCTGGGGGATGCAGGGGATCGGATTTTTGGTACGAAATAAATCAGAGTTGCCAACCTTCTCGGCATATCAGCAGACGACCTTCTCGTAGACAGTCTGACACACTCGGCTTCCACTGCCGATTCCGAGATTCACCGTCTGCTTTTGGACTGCAACACACTTGAGCAGGAGATTCTCACCCGAATGGTAAAGGAACTGAAAGCGATTTTATACGGATTGGGAGTATGATTTTGTAACCCGTTGACCACATAACACAAAAACCCGCATAAGCCACAACTGCACTTCGGAGCATGCCGGGGTGCTGTCTGTGGTTCATGCGGGATGAGGCAAAAAAAGAAGCCCACCAGCGTACTATGTAGGATTTACACGGTACGCCAGTGGGCAAATCTTTATTTTAACAGATCTGATAAACTATATTCACCTTTAGGAATATTTGCGGTTCTACGGTACTCTTTTATTGCATTAACTAATGTCAGTGGATTACTAAAATAATCTTTTACAAAATCATACGATTTCACATTATGCATACGAAGATCTGATTTACAGAATTCACTCGGTTTCTTTCCTGAACGCTTAAATCGCTCATAAGCTCCTTCGCTATGAATAATCAGCATCTCTATCTCCGGAGCAGTAATAACATTGATCACATCAACCTTCTTCTCATAGGCTTTGCTAAGCCTAAACTCTTCTCTCCGAGAGTCAAGAATCCTTATAACAGAAATCTGATCTTTAAATCCTTTACGTAAGAAGCGTTCCTCAAATGTCTTAGCACTCCTGCAGCGAATAACATTTTCTTCAAGCATATCTTCTCTTGTAAAAATCAAAAGATTATTATCCACTAGAACATCAATAATTGCAGCTTCTGCTGATCCTTCACATACACACGCTATATATGGTGCTAACTTCATCCTACCGCCCCCTTATTTAATTGAAGCGGCCAGATTTTTCTTCAAACGCATATATGCTTCATACGCTGGAGTTGTTCCTTCCAGAAATCCGCTTTGATATGCATCGCTCTTCTTAATGTCATTGCGCTTTAGAATATAGCTCAAGTTTTCCACTGTAATGCCATTTCGATTTCTTACGATACAAATTCCATCATTTCGGTCATATTCATCCAGCAGTTCCGGATAATGCGTTGTAAAAATCAGCGTTCCGCCTCTCTTGTTAAGTCGGCTATCCATGAAGAAACGCATCAGAGTCGTTACAATTTCTTTATTAAAATGATTTTCAATTTCATCTACCAGAAGGTATCCTCCAGATTGAAGAACCTCTTTCACCATCGAAAATGTAATAATGCCCTTAATTGTACCAGAAGACAAATACTGCTCAAGATCTACCGCATTATTCAAGATAATCTCATCTTCATCTCTAAATTTCAGATGAATAAATGTTTTTCCTTCCGCCTGCTCAAAACATAGCTTCTCGATAGTCGGGTCAAGAAAAGTAATTACTTCCAGCGGAATATCTTCTGTAAAAGGCAAAACATTCACATTCGTATATGAAAGAAGGCTAAACACCTCAACGGTGTCATTTACCTTTTTATTATGAGCGATAATAAAGCTGACATCATCTGAAAGGTAAGCTTCATTACTATTACGTGTGTCAACAGGCTCTATTCCATCGAAATCCGTCAAATATTTTTTCGACTTAACGCCTGCAACCGGCTTTTCCCATAGTCTTTCAGACAAGATTGAATACACATACTCGCCTGTCTTTGCCTTTTTCGCTGTAATCACGGTTTCAAGACAGCAGATATATTTGCGCTTATCATAAAAGTATGTGCGAATCGCAGCTTTCTCTGACCCTCCAAGAATGGTTTTTGCCTCCACATGATTGATTGGCTCATTCTTTATAATGTTCAGTGCTAAATTTATGACTTTCAGCACAGAGGTTTTGCCAGAAGCATTGATTCCAATAAACGCACATGCAGAATGAAGGTAATAGTTGTCAATCAGATTATACAGATTATTCCTGTCATCTTCACTCACACGCTGCTGAGTGTAAAAGCAAATATCCATGTCTTCCTTAAACAACGGAAGCCCTTGTGCTGTAATACGAAGTATTTTCATGTACCACTCTCCCTTTCAAAAACGGATTTCGCGTTTTTATTTTCCATCAAGTTCATTATACCCTATTTCCTAGAAATTATCAACGCATTTCTCGTTTTTATTTTCTGTATTTCAAACTCCGATACGCATCCAGCACGAACTCCAAAAACTGGGGACTCATCTGCTCCAACATGCTCTTTCCATCCACATTCCCCAACATGGTCACACCCGCTTTTGACAGGTCATCTTCTCTCTTCCCCAACTCCATGATGCTGTCTGCCACGGCCGCATCGATGAACGCCGCGAACTTTGCTCCGTCAACATTACTTTGTACCGGCATCGGTGCACTTGGCGAATAAAAATGAAATAGAGGAATTGCTCAGAATACAGGCAGAAGATAATAACTGACCAGCGCCCCACTGTGTATCACACACAGCGAGGGCTTTTTTGAACTCCAGGAGTTCATTTTATTTCCATTACAAACTATATACTTCCATCATAAGCCGTATCCCGACTTTCAGACCTTCCTCAAAAGCAGTCTTCTCCCATGCACAGCACACTGTTCCCTGCCGGTCCATAATCTTCTCCCAGAGGGGAATCTTATCTCCGACATAGTCATCTACGAGCCTATTCATACCTTCCAAGCCACGCAGCCACTCTTCCAGTTCCTTTTCCTTGACCTTTGCGGTTTTCCCGGAAACTGTGTTTTTCTCTACTGGATTATTCTCCGTGTAATGTTCGTAGATCAAGCAGATTCTCCACTGGCGGATAATACTCTGGTTCCGTTTTCCTCAAATACTCCTCCAGCATTTTCTTCAATTTTTCTATAATGCTACCGTCCTTCCCAACTAAGATTCACATCCTCAGTTATGGCACATATTACCGTAGACTTTTGCACATAGCAACCTAATTTTTGCGGTCTTTCAGATGACCCATCTTCTCCTTCGCATCACCCGGCACATCGATCAGTCCGAACCGATAGAACATCCCGTAGATGTAAGTCACGCCCCGGATATCGCCCAGAGCTTTGGGTCTCTCTACTACTTCATCTTTTATATTTCCAAGTGCCAGAAGCACCGAACTCCACGCCAGACTTTTACTCTTCTCCCGCCTGTCAATCCACAGCTCCTTCGTGTACTCGCCATTCCTGCCTTTTTTTATTTCGTAAGAGAATGGCAACCCGGCGTAGGTTTTGAATTTCACACCAGCATAAGCCACAACCACACCCCAGAAGTTTTCCTCTGTCGGATCAGCCCTCCACCGCTTCATCGCTCTGTATCTCCGCTGCCGCTCTGCTCCGACACTGATTTTCTCTTTTTCTGTACTTGGGAAGTACACACCTTTTTTATATGGCAGGTACGAGGTGACGGAGGCTTTGGAGAGATCAAGGGCTACTGCGGTTGAAAGTATGGAGTTTTTGTAGTCTTGTGTTTCTCGGTACTCTTCAAAAGTGTCCTGCACCTTCTCTGTCACATCCGATTCATACACACCAGCCGTGATGAGGAGCTTCCGGACTTTGATTGGATTTAATCCCAGTTCTTCACCAATAGCCTGCAAGGACATCTCAGAATCATAAAGCGCCACAGCCGCATCCATCTGCTCCTTGAGATTCTTTTCTGCACTGTACTCTGGCTTCAGCTTCTTCCGGCCACCGCCGGGCTTTCTTGTTTTCTTCATTTTACTCATGCAACTCCAGCGGTAATCCATCCGGGTCATGGAAGAAAGTCATCTTCTTGCCGGTATAATCATCCATACGGATCGGCTCACATTCGATTCCTACCTCCGCCAGTTCCTTCACCGTCTGCTCCACGCTATCAACGCAAAATGCAAGATGACGCAGCCCACATGCTTCCGGACGGTTCACACGCTTCGGAGGATTTTCCTCAGCGAAAATCTCCAGTTCCGTGTGTTCATTAACACGAAGATCCAGCTTCCAGTCCCTGCGCTCCGGGCGATAGTTTTCCCTGATGACAGAGAAGCCCAGCTTGTTCACATAAAAATCCTTAGCTACTTCGTAGTCAGATACTATGATTGCAATGTGGTGTATTTTTGATAAATTCATTTTGTGTCACGCTCCATTTCTTCTATCTCATTTTATTTTCGTTACAAACTATATAGCTATCTTCAAAATGTACCGTGTGAACTCCTGAAGTTCAGTTTATCCACACGGCATTTTTCTTGGGTTCTTATTTCAACTTTTCCAGAATCTCATCTGCGCTCATCCCGCTGGCTAATAATCTCTTAACCACACTCTCGGCTTCAGCCTTCTTAGCTTCTTCAGCAGCCTTAGCATCTGCCTTTGCCTTCTTCGCTTCCAGCGTTGCCGCTTCTTTTTCGGCCTTCTTCAGAGCAGTCTTCTTCTCTTTCAGGTCAGCTTTCAAAGTGTCAATGTTTGCAGTGATGGATGCGATCTCAGCAGTCAGGGAAGTAATAGATTCTTGCTTCTCTGCGATCTGGGATGCGTAATCTTTGGTGGTATTGGTTTTGGGACGGTTTTTGCTGCCTTTCGTTCTGGGCATGGTGATAACCTCTTTCCTTTTATAGTTGTTTAAGTATAGCACTGTGTTGGGGTGAGGTAAGACCAATGGTTTACTCTTAAATAATTTCGTCATCTATATCAGGATTAAAGTTGTTCAAAAAGAAGTCTCTTCCTATCTTCAAGTTATTTACCTCTTGGCTCATAAACTCACAACAAAAATCATAAAACGGCTTGCTCGTACCAACATTTTGTAACTTTTCAAACTTCAAAGCAACGTTATAATATGTAGTTAACGCTCCATCTGGTGTTTTATCTGCTGCAAATAAAAAAGCAAACTGACAACCAGCACTTTCCTGTAACTTACAAATAATCGGAACAATTTTATACCAAAAAAGCGTCTGTCCTATAGGGTAACGGAACCCTTCTTTTTTCCAGTTGTCTTTCATCACTTCAACAACATTATCATCCGTACAAAAATGAGTTATCTCGACTCCTGAATATGTTTTTCCTACTCTTAAAATAGGCCTTTTCCCTTCTCGGATTCTATCATTTTCAAGCATCTTTAAAGCATTTTGATATGTTGTTTTCTGACTATTTGCACGTTCAACAACAGCTGTTATTACTTGATCAACTGTCATGTTTCCTTGCTGACGAATACATTCAAGTTCCGCAAATAATTTTTTTCGCTTTTCCTCATCAGCATCGGGGTTCGACAGCATCTCTAATATATTTTTCGCCTGTTCAATCTGTATTTCAAGTTTTTGTTCATCAAAAGGTTCAAATAATGCCCCACATTTCAATGCAAAAAATAAACAGGGTTGACCATTTTCATTTTTAATCAAGTAAAATGCAGTCTCGCCACTTGCATCCTCTCGTGGTCCATTTTTATTTAGATAATCGACTAATCCAGAACCTCTTTCGCTATAGAAATTTTTTATTAAGGAAAGATTACTTGAATTACTATGTAACCTCTCACAAGCGAACTTCTCTAAAATTTCAATTTGTCTGTCTGTAATTTTCATCCGATATTGTCTCCTTTAAGAAAGCCCCAACTGTTCAAGTAGCTCTCTTCTCGCTCTAACTCTATCGGCATCAATGCGAATATCCTCCACATTAATGGGTTTATCACTATTTATATTCTCAGGGATTCCTTCACGTGATTTTTTCCAGGAGTACTCTCCATGTGTCAGACGACTTAGACTCCATGAATCTTTCTCCGCATACTGTTCAAAAACAGTATCAACGATCGGTTCCATTTCATCAATATCAGAACTAGATGTAACTGGTACAAACGAACTATTTTTATATGATTCACGGATTTCCTTCAAAATTGGTCCGTATTTCCACCCACGAAAAGTAGCATCAAACAAGGGATTCCCTGTCTGAATAATCGATTCTCGTTGTGCAAAGTACAGCAACTTATGGAGTTTCATTTCGTCAATTGTTGTACCAAACTCAGATTTATACTTTTCATAAATGTAGCTTGCAGCAGTATTAACGCTTACCATACTTTGTCTCCTTTCATTTTTCTAATTGCAGTATATGACAATTCAAATTAATTATCCAGAATTTAAATAAAAAGTTCAATTGACATTATACATACCCAAATGTTTCTGGACAACCTCTTTCCTTCTATAATTAACAAAATAAAAATTAAAGTCCGTTTTTCTTTCCTTCTTTAATAAGCGTGGCTACAGGAGTTAGGTCCGTAAATGCACCACCAATGATATTTCCACACACTGGACACTCTATATCTTCGTGTTCCCGGTTTCCTTCCCATATAGATTTATCATCATATTCTGAAATAGAGCCACATCTATCACAAGTCACTCGATGAATCATCGTCAGACCTCCTTTACTTTCTTATCTTTCTCACATCTCAGCCGATCACCGAATCCCTGATTCTTAGATCGTTGCCTGCTGCTCACCACGGAGAGATGTGTGATTATTTATCGAGCAGCGTAGGGAGCTACCGCTCCCAGTATATCACAAGTCTGCAAATAAATCAGCCTTGTAGACGCCTTTTTCTAACATTTTCTTGAAGCTACCCTTTACCGCTGCCACATCTTCATGGTAGGTCATACCGTACCATGTGTCGTTGGTTTTCAGAACCTTTACATTCATCTTGCCTTCACTCAGTAATTCACCGATGAAGATTGGAATCAGATACTCGGCTTTCTGAGGATTGCTCGGTACTTCTTTCTCGAAAAACTCTTTGAAACCATTTTCAAGCACATCCAAGAAATCCGGTGTCAATCCCCACATATTCATTGAAACCAAAGAATCAACATCAATCACTTTTCTGTCTGCCTCTGCGCCATTCACAGTTTTTACGATGTTCTTAGTTTCTACAACCTCAGCCAAATTATTTTCCGCATCCATTTTACAGATGCCACGAGTCACACCGCCGTTGTCGGACAGTGTGTTCTTCAGAACAAAGCCCGCCATGCAAGACTTTCCGCCGTTTACCAGATAGTCATGGACGGCCTTGAAGCCTTCTTTGCCATAGTAATCATCTGCATTGATCACAATGAACGGCGTATTGATCATGCTCTTTGCTGCAAGCACGGCCTGACCGGTTCCCCACGGCTTTGTCCGACCTTCCGGCAGAATTCCCGGAATATCGTTGATATTCTGGAAAGCATAGTCCACGGTCACATTATGAGCGTTGCAAATAGCTTCAATCCGGTCGCCGATGACCTCTTTGAATTCTTTTTCGATATCCTTACGGATAATAAATACCACATGATTGCAGCCCGCTTCAATTGCATCATGGATTGAATAGTCCATGATGATATGATTGGAAGTATCCACCGGCTCCAACTGTTTGATTTCTGTTCCAAATCGGCTGCCGATTCCGGCTGCCATAATAAGTAATGTTGTGTTCATAATCTCTCCTTACTGTGCTCGTGCTGCTTTTATCGGACACACCTTGCACGCCATATAAACCATCCCAACAGCGTACCCATTGTGTTTGTCACCACATCATCCAATTGCAAATATCCCGTTTGAGTAATATGCTGTACTATCTCAATGCTACAAGAGCAAATAAACCCGGTCAGCATACATAACCAACCATTTTTATATTTTCTGAACAATATCGGTAGCAAGACGCCAAACGGAATAAACATAATAATGTTTTCAACAAACATAGCGTGCATATGAAAGGTATGCCCCCACGTTTCAAATAAAACCAAGCTGATAGCCTTTCTACTCCCAGGTTCCCTGCATAAGAAAGCTATGCGAAAAATAACGAGAATGTACGCTAAGAAAAAGGTAAATGGAATTCTATGTTTTATTGTACTCTTCTTTCCACATAACCAGCTAACAGCAAATACAATGCATCCACTGAAGAAGATGGCTGGAATCAAGTATGACACGGGTTGTCTGAAATCTTGAATTATTGATTTTATGTACCACTTGATTACCAATCACCTCTTTCTATTAACTCATCTTTTCTTACCAATCATCCACGGTGTAATTCGCACGACAACCTCATAAGCCACACTACAAATAATCATCGTGACGGCTACTACAATCATCGCAAGCAGAATGTTCTCTCTCACAGCATCTGTTCCCATGTGCAACGGTATTGATACAATCTTCACCACAATCCGATATACGGGGCCGTGGATGCAGAGAACAATCAGAGAGATTCGACCAAAGTATTGCAAGATTTTGTTTTCATTGATGAACTGAGAGATCAGAATCATAGCAGTAACACCAATAAGTGCTGTCACAAACCACATAAGCCCTACGGTTAAGTTGTAGAGAGATAAGAAGAAATTTACGGTAAGCAAAACTATCGCAGCCATTCCTGTTCTTATCTTTCTGTCCGCAGTTCTTGTTTCTCTCCCCGCCAAGAACACACCCACAGCATAAAATCCTATGTACTTGAACACGCGGTTAATGCCCCACGGGAGTTCAGGCATCGGAAGAACAACATAGATTAGACTCATCAGAACAACTGCAATATAAGCAAATTTTCTGCCGCCCAGATTGACCAGTATATTGAAAAGAGCTACCGTTACAAAGAAACACGGCAGGAACCACAAATGAACATTGAAGTCCAAATTATCATAGCAACCAGAGAATAGACCGAACAGGGAGTCCGTGAAACCCATATCTGAATCTCGGAATCTTCTCTCTATCACTTGCCAATATAAAAGTACCAGCAAACCGAACGAGAAATACGGAACAACTATGGTCTGGATTCTCCTCTTTATGTCTGTTAAAACTGATTTTTCTTTATACACCCAACCTGCTGCCAAAAAGAAAAGTGGCATGTGGAATGAGTATAGCCAATTAAAGACTGTGCGATTGGAATAGACATGTCCTATTACAACAAGGATAATACCTATTCCTTTTAATACATCAAGCCATGATAAACGCTCTGCTCTGCTCTGCTCTGCTCTGCTCTGCTCTGCTCTGCTCTCAAAATTTTATTCCTCTTTCACTTTATGTCAACAGTTAATATTTCACATTACAAATTTCGCAGTCCATTTTTCTCAGTAGTCACTTCTTTAAAAATTTACGTACAATTTCTTTAATAATTTGAATATTTTGAGTAATATTATAAACAATGGCAAAAAGAAAACAAATCGCTATTGTTAGCATATTAGACTGATTCAAACAAACTGCAGCTACAAGAAAACAACTCATTCCAATTACAATTTCTCTTTTATTATATTTGATTTCAATAACCTTATTAAGATCAACTCCTCTATAAACCGCAATCACCAAAAAAGATACCGCAGTTGAAATGGATGCAGCATACAGCCCAATTTTCCCAATAAGAAAAATATTAATTAATGCATTGATTGCAGCACCGGCAACCGATGAATATCCTACCTGTTTTGTTCTTTTTAATGCAATATAGATTCCACTGTAAAAATTAACAAGACTATTAAAGAATATTCCAAAGTACAATATTGGCACCTGAAAAAAAGCAGTTCCATAATCGCCCTTAACCAGCACTTTAAAAATAATAGGGGTCACTGCTATCAAAGCTAACATAACTCCAATCAAAAACTTAAATAAACCAGAAAAGAGTTTTGTGTAATATTCAGCGGGATCTCCATCATCAGAAACTTTTGAAGCGGTTTCTGTCCACGCCAAATTAAAAATACCGTATGCAGTACTATATAACGAAGGAATTTTATTGGCAACAGCATAGATTCCATTTGCCGCCACGCCCATAAAGTTAATGATAATCAAACGATCTGACAGGTTTACAACCCATAATGCAATAGAACTAGGAACAATAGGCATTGAAAAATTAAGCAGTTCCTTAAGCGCCTTTCTGGAAAACTCGTCCAGTTTAAAATAGGCAAGCATACCAGATACGAATACCATATAGAGATCTGAACTCAAGTAGCCTATTGTTAGAGATATAATCACCCCTTGAAGACCCAAATGAAATCCCATCAGCATAACGGCTGTTGCAGCAAGATTGACCGCTGAATAAACCACAACACTTACAGAATATTTAGCATTATATCCTAAACCACGAACGATTTGCCCCAAAAGTGAATAAAGAGCTTCGCTTAAAAAAAGCAAACAAATTAAAACTGCCGATAATGAATCGATTTTGAATAGTCTCAAAATCAAATACACAATCGGATAACATACTACAGACGATATGCCAATATAAACCAGCGACCCTGTCACATAAAGCGTTTTATTTTCAGCGCTCTTCGATGCAAGCAAGTAACGAAATACTGCTTGCTGTATTTGCATGGTTACAACCGGAATCAATAAACTCGCAATGCTTAAAATCAGATCGTAATTTCCATATTCTTCTGTTGTTAAGTATGATGTTAACAGCGGCAACAACACAATTGCCAAAAATTTAGGAATTAGCTGTCCAATTCCAAGTATAACTGTATTTATAGCTAGTTCTTTATTTCTATCTACCATATTAACAAATGTTCCTTCTTATTTTAGAATAAACACATCCTCAACATTCTTTCGTAGTGACATCGCATAGGAAAATTCATTTTTATAATATCCAGTTGCAACAAACAAAATAATACGCTCGTTCTCCGGAATGTTTTTGCAAATTTCTTTGAATTTTTTATTTTTCTTATAGTATTCGCCATTTTGGAGAATACAACTTCCAATTCCATAATAATGTAATGCCTCAACAAGAGCCATTGAAAACAGTCCGGCTTCAACATATACTTGATTTCTCTCAAACGTGTCATAAAACGCAGAGACATCTGCCGTAACAACAAGATAATTTGGTACCTCTTGCTGAAAACCAGTATTTCCTGAAATCAGTTCTCCTAGAGCATCATTTGTTGCCTTATCCTTATACAAATAAACTTTACTAGCTTGCCGATTACATGCAGTTGGAGCTTTTTGCGCGATTTTAATAGCTTTTTCCACATCTTCAATGTTAAGGGATTTACTTTCAAACTGCCGCATTGAATGTCGACTATAAAAAAACTCTGGAAAAGGCTTGTCTATATTACTCATTAGATTTGCTCGTGTATCATACTTGATGCCTGCTGTAAGACCATCAATCCGATATGTATCATATGTTTTCAGTTTTTCCACCATAGCAGCATTTTCATAGCCAAGTCCTTTTTGCATGTCAACATAAGCATTCAAGACAATAATTGCATCTTGAAATGGCATACCATCGGAAGGATATCCCATTTTCAAGTATTGATCCATCATTTCAAAAAGCACTGCAATCTTTTGCTGTCCGAAGCCTTTACGTGGTTCTGACAGTGACATACCCTTTTCAATCATATGGGTCTGACGCAGCATTTTCGATTCCTGTGCTGCTCTTGTAACGACTTTAGGATTATTATAATTCCATCTCCTATAATTACAGTAATCACGCCAAAATTCATATATCATCGAAAATCTATCAATGATGAATTTAATTTTTTTCTTTAATTCAGGCATTTGTTACTCCTTTTTCTTGCAAGAAATCAACTACAATTTCCGTTGTTTTATACGCCTGTTGCTTCATATCCGAATGAATATTTTTCAGCCTATTTTTATAAGCATCATGATTTGCTTCCAGTTGCCCAAACTTTGCAAATAATGTTTTCTCTGACAACTCATTCAAATCAATACAGTACTCACTCAAACCTATAGATTGCATAAATCCCTTCATTTTTTGCTCATACGATACTGATACAAATGGGATTCCCATTTTTGCTGAAAAAATATTACTATGATATCTCATACCGACTACAGCGTATAACTTGCCAATAACATATTGCTGAAAGTAAGTATCTCGTTCTTCTGAAAAAGCATCAATCATAAATGTATCAGAGTCTAACATGTAATCATTCATGACCTTTGTATCATTCAAGTTACCATATAACTGTGGAATAAAAATAACGCCATATCCTTCTTTGACTTTTTGAGTTATAAATGCCTTGAATGCTGTTGGAATCTGTTCTATTATCTTTTCATTTTTATGTACTGGATGCCACTTTAAATCCGTTATTGTGATGCCTATACATTTTTCGTGGTTCTCAATAAAATTTTTGAGTTCTGGATAGTTATTGTATTTTCTTTCGTTTTTATCAATATCAATATCATGCTGTAATGCTGAGTCCAACGCCTGTTCAACCTCAACACCTGGCAAAAAGTCCTTAACATATTTTACCGAAATAGGATCTCGTAAAACAATTCTTTCCGCACCAGAAATCACTTCTTTTCTTAGTTTATTTCTAGATGTGCAATTAAAAGGTCCCATTGATGGAGCATAAAAAATATATGGGATCCCCATTCGACGGATTAAATTCAGACGCCATAAATACAATTTTTCCGCTTTAAAATATGTATCGCCAATGGATGGACCTCCTGGTGCATGTAAAACAACATCTGCTTCTTTTAATGCACGAATAAATTTTCTTGCTTCTTTTGTAAATGCAAACTTCCCTTTAAACAACAGAACAATGAAAAATTCCAATTGCGCCATTCTCGATTCAAGCTTCGGAAAGCGATCAATTTGGATGATATTTTCCGGCATACCAGGATATGATGTAAATCCATTATTAGAAATCGTAATTTTGGCCCCTGGATATTTTATAAGAAGTTCATCAACCATTGCTTTAACAGCAGCTTCATCACCTCTATTTGCGTTATGTGAATGAATAACAAGTATATTCACAATATTACCTCCTTCCAAAACACACTTTCAGCCTCATAACAAACCAAAAGCATATACGTAAAAATATCACTTCAATAAAAAGTCCGACTGATAATCTTGCAAAAAAGTAGTCAGTAAAAAATTGAAAAAAGACGGTATAAATAAAAGATGCATACAAAGTTAATGAAAATGCCTTTTTGTATGTAATATCTGAACAAAATTTCAAATCATAATATTTTATAGAGAAAACGAATGCAAGTATATAATTAAATAATATAACACCAAAGATACTATAGTCATGGTAATAATTTCTCAATGCAGAATAAGCATTTCCAATCATGATTCCTGAAGCCGCACGAAATTCATGATAAGCTCTACCTGTCAAATTAAAGCCAAATTTATTTAATGATGATATTAATCCGGCAAAAGTTTCATTTGGGGCATCATGAAGCATTGAACTATCTTTAAGATACAATTCAAAAAGTACTGGACCACCACCAAAATATCGCGTAACATATCCCATCAAATCGTTATCTTTTGAAAGACGCCCTACCAGTTCCTTAGAAAACCAGAACGCCGCAATAACTCCAGCTATTATCATTACGATGCGTACAATATATTTGACTGGTATGACTTTTCCCCATCCCTTTGTCCGTCGCCAAAAATAATAATATAAGAAAAAAGCTCCAATAATAAACGCGACAACAGGAAATCGTCCACCTTTCAAAATACACTGTGCTGAAAACAGAACACCTGGTATAAGATTTGCAAAATTTGCTATTCTTTCCGTCTTAGTTTTTTGAGCAAATATATTGTTAACGAAAACAAAAAGAAATGCATATGCAAATCCTTTAGTAATTTTGTTAATCTGCTGTACAAAAGAACTAAGCCCTGCACCTTCAAGATCAGCGTTCATCGAATTCGCTTTGAAGTTATAGGCTAGATTTCCCCAACTTGCAAAATTTAAATTTGCAATTCTTACAACTTCTCTATATGTCAACACAAGAATAACTGTGCATGACACCACTACTACAACGTATTTCCATTTATCTATATCAATGTACTCAATCTCTATCGGCATACTCTGTGATCGAGCAGTAGCGGTTCTTCGCTTCACAACATACTCTCCGACAAAGAAAGACAGCATTCCAAGAAGAAATACAGTCATTGTCAGAAATCCAATCGAAACCTTCCAATCTTTGATATTATACAGCGTTGATACAAAAGACAATAGATATCCTGCAACAAGCAAAAATGTGGGAGACATCACATCTTTACCGAGTGTATTATATGCGACTAAAAAAATCAGAAATGTTATAAGCACCATTAACATCAGCGCCATGTCCAATCACCTCCAAAAAGCTCTAAAATAAATCTGATTCAGCTAGTCACACACTTATTTATGTTTGTTTTTTAGAACGTAATATAAATCTGTCATCCAAAAACGTGTCTGCCCATAATAACGTAAATACCGAACCATCATAACCGACGAAATCAATTTCGTATTTATTAAACAGTCTTTTCTTTTTTCATAAACTCTTTTTTGAATTCTTAAGAAACTATGCAGTTTTAAATCATGCAATTCAAAGTAATTATCAGCTTGATTTATAATGCGAATCTCATTTTCAATTCCACGAATTCGATAGTTAACGTCTTGTCCCCCTCGACTAGAAGCATTACTATCATGTCTTCTGAACTCAATAGTTTCTCTATTGTAGATATAGGCTTTTCCTTGTAAAACCGCAAGGCCCCAAAGTAAACAATCATGTGGATATTCTCTAAACCACAAACTTTGATAATTCTTCATTAGGGTTCTTCTAAAACACATTGTGCATCCCGGTCTTGCTGGCTTAATCCATTCTCCCAATCGTCGAATTCTAATTAAATCACCCTTATACTTCTGATAATGGACTCTTTGTGGGTGCTCGCCCATATAAAAAGGATGAACATTCGATGCAAGAAGTTCAATTTGGCTGTTTTCCTCCATTATTTTACTCATTTTTTCGATTTTATCAGAATGCCAAATGTCATCCTGGTCGCAAAGAAATATTAATTCGCCTTTTGCAGCATCAATAGCATTGCTAAAATTCAAAGAATACCCTTTATTTTCTTTATTTCTATACACCTTCCAAGTGTGTAAATTATACCTATCTATATACTCCTGCACATACTCATATGTTCCATCAGTGGATCTATCATCGTAGATTAAAACCTCATCTGGTAGTAATGTTTGAGTCCTTATCGAATCAAGCTGTTCAGAAATATACTTTAATCCATTATATGTTGTCATCACTAATGAAATCATATCGTCCTCACTCTACTCCAGACTCAATAAAGCTTCGATAAAAAGCATCTCTCTTCTTATTTAAGTCTTTTTTATTATATTCTTTTGATTTTTCAAAATTCCGTTTTGCTTCTTCAATTTGCATTTCTGGTTTCACCATTTTTTCGAGTATATCAGCAAGTTTAACATAATCCGCTTTTTCAAACAGGCAATCACTTGAAACCAGTTCGTAATTTCCGCCAACATTCGTGCATATCACCGGACATGCTCTACTCATTGCCTCAACGATAGATCGGCACAAACCTTCCATAAAACTAGGCTGCACATAAATATCGATTGAATCAAGCCATGAAAAAACTTCACTGTGCGGCTTTGCTCCCAAGATAGAAACACAATCTTCCAGATGCAATTCAGCGATTAACTTTCTCAGTTTATCTCCTGATCCATTTCCAATCATTTCATACTTGAAATTATTTAACCCTCTATTTTTTAACTCTCCCATGGCACGAATAACATACTCCTGCCCCTTCCAACCAACATCCAAAAAAGCAGCTGTTCCTAGCACAATCCTGCCTGTATGCTTTTGTATTTTCAGAATACGATTTTCAAGCAATTTATCGTCTGAAGGCATAAGCTCAACATCAGAGCATCCCAACATTTCTCCTTTGCATGGATATCTTTTTTGTAAGGCTTCATTTGTCACATACACACCATACTTTACATTTTTCATTAATCTCTTATATTGTTTTTCTTTGAATCCTGCAACAAATTTTCCGTGCAAGCTATGATACCACAACGATTCCCATGCAAAACCAGTAACCTCAACCAAATACGGCTTATGATACTTTTGTGCGTATTTTAACGCCGTATTAGTATAGATATTTCCCAAGGATCGAATAATCACTTTGTCTGCTTTTTTCACTTCAGATTCAATGGTTCTTTTTACCAACATTCTCTTTTGACACGACAATGCATTTGAAAGAGGTCTATACATATCAGGGAGTGCCACACAGTGATCAATTGAGTTACCAATTTCATTAAATTTTATCCGCGCTTCTTCCTTTGTGTAAATTCGATCCTCTCTACGCAATACTACAGTTAACTCGTCACAGTATCCTTTATATCGGCTCCAAATCTGCGAATTAAAATTCGGGTCTGTATAAAGTGTTCCTTCTGAGTCATATTTCCACCTAGAGCCACCCTGTATAAACAATAAATTCATTACTATTCCTCACATCAAACATTTTTTACTCGCTTATTTCAGTCAGCATTTTCATAGTTCTTTCCAAGCCTTGTTTAATATCATATCTAGCTGTCCAACCAAGTTTTTTCAGTTTAGAACCATCAAGTCTAGCCTTTGTTGCCTTACTGTATCCAGCTTTTTCGGTTTCGTCAGGCAATTCAAATACAACCTCTTTATCCGCAAAATCAGCAATAATCTTTGCAAGATCTTTCAACATAATATCAGACGCTTCATCCGCAATGTTGTAGGCCTCACCACTTTCACCTTTCAGAATAACTGTTAAAAATCCTGCCACTGCATCTGCCACATAGGTGTAGGAATAGTACTGTGTTCCAGTACTCTTCAAAACAATATTTTCGCCGTCCACTGCCTTTTTAATAAACTGTGAAATTGCTTTTGTATCAGTTTTTAACATAGTTGGACCATAAGAGCGGGTAAACCTAGGAATAACGACATCCAACTTTTCCTGCTTTTTATATGCTTGACATAGAGCTTCACCACAACGTTTACTTTCTGGATAACCAGCTCTCAGTGTATTCGAATCAATGTAGCCACAGTACCTCTCGTCGAAGAATTCTACATCTCCTCTGTTTTCTCCATAAATTTCATTTGAGGATGCGAATGCAAAACGTTCTGCATGATGTTTTACCGCAAATTTCAGAAGATTATTTGTTCCGATAATATTTGCAGTCACAGTTCCAATCGGATCTGTTGCATATGCCACCGGATGCGTATTACTTGCGAGATGAACCACAAAATCTACCTGATCAGCCTTCTCCAATTCCAATGGCTCATTAATATCATGTGACACAAATTCAAAAAAAGATGATGCCCAATACCTCTCAAATCTATTCATTGCCTTTTCAAGATTCCGTCCCAATGCATATACCTTGCAATTCAATCCATGCAGGTTTTTTTCCATTAAAACATCAATCAAAAAACTGCCAATCAAACCACTAGCTCCGGTAATTAGGATACTTTTATTGCTCAGCTTTTCCCACGGCAGATCCAAACTAGCTACATATTTAGTGTCTTCTCTGTAAATTGAATTATCTATCATAGTCCTCTCCTTATTTCAGCCAGCTATCTTTATCTGCCTTTAAGTAAGCCTTGAACATTTCAAGATCATCTTTAGTCGTCAATTTAATGTTCTTATCGGAGCCGGCTGCAAAGTAAAGGCGTTCTCCCAGTTCAACCATCATTGTATTGGTATAAGATGACCCATAAATACCAATTTCTTTTTCAAATGCTTCATGATACTTACGATCTAATAAATCAAATTTATAAGCCTGCGGTGTAGAAACACGACGCAGAGTTTCACGCGGAATATACTGCGTAGTCGTAGCTTCATTCTCCTTATCCACAACAAAAATCTGCTCATTGTACGGCATGGATGTTACAGCATTTCCATATTGCTTGCATTTACTGATAACATCTGTAAGTACAGATGGCTCAACAAGCGGACGAATGCCATCGTGGATAATTACCATATCATCCGCGTTTACCTTCCCCTCCAAGTTATAAACACCGTTTCTAATAGACTCTTGACCCGTGCTTCCGCCTGAAACAACCCATTTCAATTTATCAATATTAAACTGTTTTGCATAAGCCCACAGAATATCATGCCAGCCGTCAATACAAACTACTTCAATTGCATCGATTTGAGGATGCTTCTGAAAACTTTCTAACGTGTAAATAAGAACCGGCTTATCATATACATTAATGAACTGTTTTGGAATATCTTGACCCATACGATGACCTGAACCACCCGCGATAATAATTGCAATGTTTGCCATACTGCTTAATCTCCTTTTTACTTCGCATTAAAAATACTTTTTAAAGAAACTACCATAACCATAAAATTCAAAATAAAATAGCCCATGGTAAACAAATCCATAATATTGAAAATCACCGCCACCAGCATCAAAACCTGAACAAATCCCGCTATTGAAGTCAAATTTAAAGCAACCAATTTAATGAACCCATATTCTGACTTGTCTTTAACTGATTTCATTGAACCTTGATCACCCAGTGTGGTTATTGCTTTATGCATGATAAAACGCGGGAATATCACAAATATTCCGGATAATGCACCTAGAATAATATAAGAATCCAGAGGAAGCCGAATCATATTTTGAAACATTCCAGGATTATGTGCTGCTGCCACACCCCATCCAAAAAAAGATAAAACCATAGCAATGTAACCGCTCATTGCATCGTATACACTGCCCATTTTTGAAAACTGTTTTTTATATCTTGCAATATTCCCATCGACACCGTCTAACAAATTCCAAAGAAAAAACATCAACCATCCTACAATAAGAACGGTATTTGTATTTCCAATACACATAAGCAAAAATCCAACAATTATCGGAATAATAGAAATCAAAGAAACCGTATTTGGAGAAATATTTGTATGCAAAAACGGAATAGTCAAGATATAAGATAATGGCCTTCCAATGTAAAAAGCAAAATAATCATTTTTTGCAGACTTTCTCTTTTCTGGACTCATCGTTTTATTTTCAATATCTTTAGGTGTAATCATTTTTGTTTCCTCCCTCGTCAATCTTTACATTTGCTCAAACAGTATCCCGTGCTCTTCCGATACCCTTCGAGCATTAAATCTGTTATGCACATCTTCCATTCCCTGTAATACCAATTTATCTTTCAAACCCTTATCCCAACAAATCCGTAGTACAGCTTCACTTGCTCCGATATCATCATCCATTTCAACAAGCAAGCCATTTTCTCCATCCCTGATTATATTAGGAATGGCATCCACCCTGCTTGCCACAATTGGTTTGCCCGCCATCATATACTCAGGCAGTGCCAGTCCGAATCCTTCCCATCGACTCAACAAGCATGCAGCATCAAAAAGTTCCACATAGCTCATTGGGTTATCAACCCAACCTGTAATATGTAGACTATCTGAGAAACCGTTGTCCTCCGCATACTTTCTAATCTCAGCTTCTTGGTTTCCATTGCCAACGATAATGAAGTGTGCATTGGGAACTTTATCCTTCACCCGCTTTGCCATCTTAACAAAGACATCTGGCGCTTTCTGTGGGCTCATTCGTCCAACCATACCAACAACAAATGCGTCATCTGAAATGTTCAGGTCTCTCCTTTTAACTGCACCATGCACTCCATTTTCATAGGTCTCGATATCCACACCGTTAAAAATGACTTGCAGCTTGTCTTCTCTGCAAATTTTCTTATCCAGTGCTGACTGTTTCTCTGCATCCGAAATACAAATAATTTTGTCACAGAACGGAGCAGCCATCTTTTCAATTGCTGTATACATCGCCTTTTTCTTTGCGGAGCAACGCATGTTAAACGCCCACCCGTGTGGGTTATATACACAGCGATTTTTCAAACCGATATCAGCAACACGAGCAATGGCTCCAGCCTTACTGGAATGCGCATAGACAATATCAGGGTTATATCTCTTTATCAGTGTTCTAACCTCTTTTATTGCCTTTAAGTCATTGCCTCCAATAGCTCTCGTCATCTCAATCTGTTCAAAAGAAGCAACCAATCCTTTATAATCTTCCTCATGGAAATCCTGTGAGCAAACTAATACATTTTCAAACTTATCTTTATCCAAATACTTGAGAAGCATTCGGATGTAGCGATCCACGCCGCCAGCAGCTTGCGCCACATGCAGTATTTTGATTTTTCTCTTCCTCATCCCTCAAATACTCCTCATCTTTTTCCGCAATCTCTATGTACACATCCATATGGATGGTATTTCTTTTTCCTCTTGCCGCTCACACGCCTAAGTGTTTTTCCTTACTGTCGTACCCTTTCGGCACAGCAATCATATTTCTACTTTTCTCCGGTTTATTGAGTACACCTGTCTTGCTTTTGCAATCATCGAAGTGTTGTTTTATACTGTCGAACCTCGTCCATGCTCATACCCCATTTTTGCGAAGTGCTGTTTTGTACACTCAAAGGGCGTAGGCGCGTATATGTTGTTGAAACTGTATATATTATCCACTTTCAACCATATCTCCACCGTCACTATGAACAAATCATGCAGATTTTCCACCCTCGACACCCCGTCCTTATATACCTATCATCTCCACGACAGGTCTACTCAACAGAAAAGTTGCGAAGTAGAAACCGCCATTTTTCCCGATATTTTCATGACTCAACAAACCGCAGCAAAGTAATCCTCATATTTACCGGCGATAGTGTACTCAATAGAACATTAGCAGATTAGGTGATAAACTCATGGATTTTTGATGAATTTATCATCTGCGCCACCATTTTTATCATTCAACCCACATCCGCGTTATCCCTCCCAAATGTGTTCCTCATCCACCGGCAAACTGTGTAGATATCACCCATTTTCACCTCATATATCAGGGCGTTTTGCAACGAATCTTCGGTATGTTGAGTGTGAAAATTGGGTTCTTTTTGACTATACTACGTTGCTTCGATTTGTTGAGTAGACATTTCTTACTTCTCAACTTACTTCACAGCACAACAACAAGCCTGTATACAGATTGCAACAACAATCTATACGCAGGCTTGTCCTCGTACCTCCTTATTCTGTTTTCTGCTCTATCAGCTTTCGCTGTGATGGGTTAAGTATAGAGCGCAACCAGAAGCCATTAACCCCTGAAAGCACGCTGGCCGTAACGCACCGTGACAAGCAGAAACAAGTTGAGGTGAAAAGATCAAGCCGCACAAATCCGCATGAAATCAGGCTTTTCTCTGCTCTCAATCGAAGCCATCCACTTATGGATAACTTGTCCCCCTTACACCGCCCCATCTCTCCTCAAAACCACCATCACCGTCTTCATCAGAATCTTTATATCCATTCCGATATTCCAATTAGTGATATACTCCCGGTCGAGGCGGACAACTTCTTCGAAGTCCGTGATTTCACTTCGACCGCTGACCTGCCACATACCGGTAATACCCGGCTTGATCGCCAGTCTGGCTTTATGGTGCAATTCATAGAGATTGGTCTCTGAAATCAGCGGCGGGCGGGTGCCTACAAGCGACATATCGCCTTTCAGCACATTGAAAAACTGAGGAAATTCATCCAGACTTGTCCGGCGGATAAATTCACCGATTCCGGTCTTATGGCTTCCATCCGGCATGATTTGATTTCCGATCACGCGCGGGTCAAAATCAAGCTTGAACATCTTTCCATCGCCCAGCTTATTTTCTTTCATCAGCTCATCACGGCGTGTTTCGGCGTCCATGTACATACTTCTGAATTTGTACATTTTGAACCGTTTTCCGTTTTTTCCGACTCTTTCCTGGGTAAAAAAGATCGGTCCCGGTGATGACAGATAAATCGCAGGTGCAAGAAATAAAAAGAGTACCGCCGTCAATGCACAGCCGATCAGGCCGCCTATGACATCCATCATCCGTTTGAGAAAAAGCTGGAAAGACGACGCATAATTGATGCTCGTTGTCAGCACGGTATACGGTCCTATTTTCTCCACAAACTGTCTCTTTCCCGGCACACTTGTCACTTTTGCAAGGTTCAGATGCACCGTTACGCCGGTTTCTGTCAGCTGGTTCAGCAGCTTATCCGGATATGGCACCATCTCTGAGGTTATAACAACAACCTCATCAATCCATCCCTGGCAGACATAATGGGGAAGTTCTTCCTCCTCCACTATCACAGGGATTTCTTCGATTTTCTCTCCTACATGCGATTCGTGACATCCGATCAGGCAGACCCCCGCAATCATGTATTGTGCATAATTGTTTTCCTTGATCGTTTTGACCGTCCGTCCGGCTATGTCCTCATTTGTCACAATCAGCAGAACACGCTTGTTTCCATCGACTGTTTTTTTTCGCTGCAGATGCCATTTCCAGCATTCACGCACAATATATGCGATTCCGATATAGAAGACAGACGTCAGCATCAAAGCCAGTCTGGAATACTTCTGCCCTTCCTGCAGAAGGAACAGATATAAAAGAGCACTGCCTTCTATAAAAACGGCCTGCTTGACAGCTACTATAAATTCCACAAAATGGTCTCTTCTTATGACTCCCCGCATTGTCTCCCGGCAAACCAGCAAAATCAGATCCATCATTCCTAAAAAAATCGCCATATTCCGATACAAAATCGGTGTGTATATATCCCATCCATACCCACTGCATGCATAGGCAAGTATTAATGCCGCCTGCAGAGAAATCACATCCAGGATGATGAAATCGATATGCTTCATCCATCCGCCTGAATCTCTTCTGTACATATCTACCGCTCCCCCCGTCAATGCCTATTGCAATCGACTTTGTAAATCAGCCTCTCAAGGTACCAGCAGGTACCTCTCTTACCAGGTACCTGCCGGCTTCCGCGGCCTTATCAATTAGTTCTTATGAACCAATGTAAAGACTGCATTGCCCGGAATTGTTACATTAACAGAGTTTGTTGCATGATCAATCCCGTTGACCGGAGCTAATTTCCACTTATGATCGGTTTCACTGTAGTAGTAGATTTCTACATTCTGAACATCGCCCAGAGCTGCTACTGCAATATTTACCGTGACCGGATCACTCACTACAACGCCATTTGCATCGGTTGTCATGAGCTGCTGTGCCGGCATAAGCGGAGAATATCCAACCAGTGCCGGATCACCCGTTACACGATACAGCGGAATACCTGCATTGATCTCAAACACTTTTTCTGCAACAGCCCAGCTATTGCCGTCTTTGATCTGCTGATCGGATGCGAACCCAACCGAACTGCCATTTGCAGTATTTCCCTGCGAAACAGTAATACCGTTGGAACCATTCTGACCACTATTCTTGATACCCGTAGATGTCTTGTTGGTAATGGTTCCCGCATTTACATTGAGACCTGCGCTCTTGGAAGAGGCAGAACCTGAACTGCTTCCTCCGTGACTGACTGTCGCGTTTGTGTTCGGGCTCGCTGCCATTGCCAGTGTGCCCGGCACTGCCATGATTGCTGCTGCCATCATGAGTGCTGCGTACTTCTTTTTCATTTGAACCTTCCTTTCCGGCTTTCAAAGCCTTTGCTTTTTAAGCTTTTTCTTTATAAAAAAGATTGATGACAATCTCTTTTAGCTCATCCATATCTGGGTAAAACTCTTCGAATTTTCCCTGATATATTTTTCCCGACAGTTCAATAAAATCACCGTCTTCCATGGCATCCGGACTGTTCAAAAGCGCCAGTCCCATGTCCATGTACTGGTCCTTTGCCATGTTGGTGATCGCCAATTTCTGTATTCCATCCACCAGCCGGGTTATGGTGGTTTTGTCTGCCGCCTGACTTTCCTTTGCCTTCTGAATAAACGCTTTCAGATATCCTTTCTGCCGGTGAAGACGAATACTTGCGGAACCCTCTTCGTCCACATCCCGGAAGCGGACATATTTTTCTGTCAGATCTCCGGTCAGGTTGACTGTTTCTCCCATCTTGAAATCTTCTGGATACTGGTTTGCGACCATCTCATCATCCACAGTAACCGGCACACCACCGACTGCATCATTGAAATAGGGAATCGAATCCATATTGACTGCAAAGTATCCGTCGATCTTAAGACCAAATAAAAGTTTAGAAAGGGCTTCTGCTGTCAGTTCACAGCTTTCTTCCCGCCCGTCTCCAAACGCATACGCCAGCGTCAGCTGCTGTGTCTCGGTCCCCAGAGGTTCCCCAAAATAGTCAAATACCTCTATCTCCGTCATTGTATTTCTTGGAATCAGTACAATCTGAGCCTGATCTCTGGACGCGTCCTCGGCGATCAGAAAGATGGCATCGGCATCGCCGCCTTTTCCCGAAACTACCTGTGATGCCATCTCGCCCTTCGTATCAATACCCATACAAAGAATGGCTCTCATCGCTGTATTCCGGCGATATTTCTTTCCATTCCAGGTCAAAATCCCCTTTTTCTGGTCTTCTGCATCCTTGTTTTCCTGCTGCCCGCGTGCTTCCATCTCCTGCACGGCTGCTTCTCTCTCTTCATATCTGTAATATGCATGGATACCGAATCCCACGCAGGCGATTCCTACCGCTGCTCCGGCAATCCATCGAATCATGTTCTGCTTTTTCATTTATCCGACTCGTTTTCGTAATATTTACTATATTTGGAATATTTTCCATAATATCTATGATAGTATCCGCTGCCTGCCATATCGACACGATTCAGTACGGCTCCTAAAATCCGGCAGCCCGTCCGCTCAAGCTGGTTTTTTGCTTTCTGCACCAGGCGATAACTGAGCGCCCCGCTTTCAACTACGAGGATAGCTCCGTCACAGCGCTGGGAAATAATAGCTGCGTCAATGACACTTCCAAGAGGCGGCGTATCAATGATGATCGTATCATATTCATTTCTTGCCCATTCAACCAGCCGCGCAAATGCGTCCTCTCCCAGCAATTCCGCCGGATTCGGCGCCATCGGGCCAGAGAAAATGATGTCAAGATTTGGCAGATTGGTATGATACAGAATATCCCCCAGCAGTTTCTGTCCTGTCAGGTACTGCGTCAGACCGTAAATCTGCTGCCCGAATCCGAAGCGGGATACCAGCACGGATTTACGGATATCGGCATCAATAAATAAAACTCGTCCCTCTGTCTGTGCCATTGAAATCGCCAGCTGGGAAGATGTCTCACTTTTTCCCTCATCCGGCATCGTGCTGGTCAGCATGATCACTTTCAATCCACTGCCCGAAAACTGAATGTTGGTACGGAGTGTTTTCATTGCTTCCTCATATTGATAGTCTTTTTTTTCATCCTGTGTAACCGGGATGAACAGATTCTGGTTTGCCATGCTCTCCTACCTTCTTTCGTTTTTCTCTTTTCCGGCAAATGGATTGATGATATCCCAGATGCCGGAGGTACGTTTTACTTTTTTCTCGCCTCTTCCGTGAATCTTGCTCTCCGGAATCACAGCCAGTACCGGCAGTTCCAGATATTTCTCCACATCTTCCTCTGACTGAATCGTATCATTCAAAATAACAGTCAGGCTGATGTATGCACACACCAAAAAGGCTGCTATCAAAGCGCCAATCGTAGCATTTTTGGTATTGCTCGGACTGGTCTTTTTAACAGCTACCTCACCGCTCTCGATGAGTTTCGGCGGTGTCATCTCCATGATTTCTCCTACATAGTCCGATGCCACTTCTGCCGTCGTATCAACGATCTTTTTTGCCATTTCCGCATCCGGATCCTGCGCTGAAATGCTCAGAATACGTGTATCTTTCGGATTCTCCACTTCAATCTTCTTAACCAGCTTTTTATAGTCCATGTCCAGATGAAGTTTATCGACTACCTCTTCCATGACCGAGCGGCCGGTAATGATCGTCTTGTAATCCTGCGTCAGCTGCGTGCCAATCTGCAGGTCGGCCAACGATGTCAGCGTTGTTTCTTTTGTCAGTACATAGATTTTTGCGGTTGAAGTGTACTGCGGTGTGAGCAAAAAGTAACTATATGCCCCTCCAATTGCTCCTCCAATCACAAGCGCTCCGATGATAATCCAGAGTTTCCGGAGCAATGCATACAAAATCTCTCCGACATCAATTACATCCTCGTCATCCCACGCCTGTTTTTGACTCTCTTTCGTTTCCATACCTTACAAATTTCCTTTTCTTTCTTTTTTTCTGACCGGCATTCCGCCAATCTGTTTCAGATGTATTTTAGAGTTTCTCTTATAATCGCTCATCCAGGATTATTTTTTCTGGATTCTCCACTGACAATTGTCTGGCCAATGTATCCCCGCCCTTTTTCCGAATCCAGGCAAGCGCCCTGTCACTGTCCGGTGCACGGTGATGAACCCCATGCATATCGGTTCCCAGAAAACTGATATATCCCGCCAACAGCACTTTACGGCACCAGCGCCGTTCCAGTCTCTCACGTAAATTCCAGACATTTCTAAGCTTTATCAGACTTCCGTAATTCATCTGAAGATAAGCGCCCTCCCTCTGAAGCTCTGTCAGACGTCCTGTCTTTCTTAGACACTGATAACGCTCAATATGCGCCAGCACTGGGAAATATCCCGCCAGCAGCAGCTCCCGGACTGCATTCTGTATCTGACTCCACTGCGACTGGGGAAGGAATTCTACCAGAACATAATGACTTCCCGCCAGTGTCAGCAGTTCTCCCCTCTGAAGCATATCAGCCATGCCTTCAAAATATTGTATTTCCTGCCCGCTATACAGTCGCAGCTCCGGCATCTCCTTCTGAACCGCTTTTGCCATCTGCTCCATAAGTCTCTGTATCTGTTCCGGTTTTGTCCGCCAGTGATAGACGGTATAATGAGGGGTTGCTATCACATTGCGCACACCTTGCCGATATGATTTCCGAAGCATCCGAACACTGGCGCTTATGCTTTTCGAGCCATCATCAAGTCCCGGAAGAACGTGTGTATGTATGTCCGAAATTCTTTGTTCTTTTTTTTTCGGCTCTTCCTGCGATTTTTGCAACATTCTATTCTCTCCCTTCGCTCTCAGCGCCGCTTTGTTCTCCATGATATTTTTTTAGGAATGTATCATAATACTGTTTTTCTGCATTCGCGCCCTTGTTTCTCCCGTCCATGCCAGAATTTCCGTCTTTGACCATATCCAGGTAAGGAGAATCTTCTTTCCATGGTCCCAGAACCAGAAGACGTCCATAACGTTCTCCCGTCAGATCCAGCCATCCATGCGTCTGCCTTTTTCTGCGGTAACAGCCGCAGCTTTTTGTATGTCCACTTTTTAAATGCGTTCCGTAAACCAGACAGATGCTTCCGCAATTGCATTGGCACCCCCAGTATCGGTGAACTCCTGTCTTCTTCTCGCCCTGTCTTATAACCAAAAGATGTCCATATTTCCTGCTTCATATATGTCCCTGTATATGACATAATATGTATCATGTCATATACAGTGTGCCGTGATATGAGGACTTTTACAGCCGATGAGAGAAAAGAAAAAAGGAAAACGTTGATTTTCTGATTACATTATTTTCAAAACAAAAAAAACGCAACATTCCAATTTGCGTTGCGGTTGTAGTTTGTAATATTTTATAGTACAATAATAAAAAATTTATAAAAAAAAGGAATGCAGCAATGACATAATACATATTATGTCATTGCCGTATTCCTTTTCATTTTACACTCTCTGATTTCCGAACATTTGCATCTACAGCATTCACTGCAATCGGATCACTTACGTGATTTCCATTTGCATCCGTTGTCTGGCGAATGATCTACCGCGTAAATTTCTCCGCGATCGCACCGCTATAGTACGCATTCAGCAGTTTTTCCAGATCTTTGATCTTCTCTTTCAGTTCCCGTCCGATATCGGTATCCCCGACGCACTTGCGCTCCGGCACCCATTTGACCATACGGCTCTCGGAGTGGATATCACTCTCCTTCTCGATCGCCGCCTCGGTGGACTCAAACGGATCGTGCGCTGCCAGAATCAGACCGTAGGAGTTGTAAATCAGCGTATACCCCGCGATACCGGTTTCTTTCTGATATGCCCTTGAGAAACCACCGTCGATGACGAGAAGCTTACCGCCGCATTTGAGCGGGCTCTCGCCGTCTTTGGATTTGACCGGGACGTGACCGTTGATGATGTGCGCGCCCTCCGGCTCCAGACCAAACTCACGGAGAATGCGGTCAAGCACTTCCTCATTTTCCAGCATATCGTAATACGGATTTTTTACTTCTTTATGGGTCTCTTTTTCTGCCAGAAAATAGCGCTCAAACGTTGCCATCTTGTCCTTGCCGAACAGCGGGGAATTTTCATTCAGCCAGATATACCACATCATGTCCCTGCCTTTTTCCCGCTCTGCCTTATCGACCGCGACAAACCCCTTGCGGACATAATTGTCCAGAATATCGTATAGCGCCTTTCCCTTATATTGCTTGCCGTAGATCTCTACCTCCTTGAAGGTACCGTCCTTATTTAACGGAACGCAGCCATGGTAAAGAAGATTATTGTTGTATACTTTATAGAGACTTCCCTTCGCCAGCAGAAACTTCATATGCTGCTGCAGCTTCTCGCAGTTCATGAACGCACGTTCCAGACGTTCCATGATATCCGCTTCTTCCGGTGTAAATGCATATGGATCCTTCGGATCCACCGTCGGGAAATTCATATCGAGCATCTTGTACTCTTTGCCATCCATTTCCAGAACGCCGCGTTCAAAATCAATATGATGCAGAAGATTTCGTTTCTCCAGACCAAATTCCGGATGGCGCTTGATGATCTGCCCTTCCGCCTTGAACTGGATGATCGAGATCGCCTTGTGCATCTTCTGGTTCATCTCGCGCTCAGATGCACTGTAAGAGTCACTGCCCTTTAACTGGAAGCAGGTGCACGGGTCATCCCCATATGTATTGATCGCAAAGGTTGCCAATGGAAGAAGGTTGATGCCGTAACCATCCTCCAAAATATCCAGGTTTCCATATCTCGCGCAGATACGGATTGCGTTTGCAATACAGCCCATCTGTCCCGCTGCCGCGCCCATCCAGAGCACATCGTGATTGCCCCACTGGACATCAATCGAGTGATAGGTCATCATCTTGTCCATGATGATATGCGGTCCCGGACCCCTGTCATAGATATCGCCTACGATATGAAGATGATCGACCGTCAGGCGCTGAATCAGCTCGCTTAGCGCTATAATAAAGGCTTTCGCTCGTCCCACACGGACAATCGTCTGGACGATGGCATCGTAGTAGGATTCCTTGTCCTGCAGATCGCCGCGCTCAGTCAGAAGCTCTTCCAGCACATAAGCAAATTCCTTCGGAAGCGCCTTGCGGATCTTCGAACGCGTGTACTTGCTCGCTGCCCGGCGGCAGACCGCAATCAGACGATAGAGTGTGATCTTGTACCAGTCATCCGGATTCTTCTCCGTCTGCAGAATCCGGCTCATCTTCTCCGCCGGATAGTAAATAAGGGTTGCCAGCGACTGCTTGTCCTGACGGCTCAGAGTATTTCCAAATACATCGTCAATCTTTCGCTTGACGGAACCGGAACCATTTTTCAATACATGAGAAAATGCCTCGTATTCTCCATGGATATCGGTCAGGAAATGTTCCGTTCCTTTCGGCAGATTTAAGATCGATTCCAGATTGATGATCTCCGTCGATGCCGCTGCAATCGTCGGGTAAAGCTCTGCCAGTCGATCCAGATAACGCGCCTGCAATGATTTCATGTTTTCTCTAACCCCTCCTGTTTGCGGACGCCCCTTTTGACCCTTTTTCACCCAATCCCGTGCAGCCTGCTTCCGATGCCTGTTATGCATATAAAACACACGCAAAAGATACACGCAGAAAGATGGAAAAGAATTTGTAATGCTTGTTGCAAACAATTACAAAAAATCGAAATGGCGTCTCATTTTTAATTCTGATACTTGTATCTTATCACACTTCTATTAAAAACGCCATTTCGATTCCTATAATAAGTATTATTAGTATTTGCGGGCAATCACGTATTTCTTCTTAAATTTAAAACTTATACCGCATCTGATACCAAGTCACGTTTCCATGTACCGATTCCGAGATCCCCTCATTCACAAATCCAAACTTGGCATAATAGGCTATCAATTTTTCCTTACACGTCAACACAAGTCCCTTCCTCCCCTTTTTTCTGGCATCCTCGATGGCGCACTGGATCAACTGTCCCGCATAGCCATGTTTCCGGTATGTCGGGATCGTATTGACACCAAAAATCATCTGCCATGCGCCGTTTTCATCGTGCATTTCTGCCCGTTCGTACATCTCATCCGTCAGATCCGGCTTGTCTGTGACGAAGCCGTCCACAAACGCAATCAGCTTTTCGCCTTCATACATGAGCCAGAAATGATTTCCATAATACTTAATTCTCTCCGCAAACTCCTCTTTCGTTGCAGCTTCCGCTGCCGGAAAGCATTCTGCTTCCACGGCTGCAATCTGAGCCAGATCTGCTATTGTCGCTGTTCTTATCTCCATAATATCTCGTATCATCCAATTATCCTCGTTCGAGGATAAAAAAAATTCTCCTTTCTCTCTTCAAAGGCATTCGCCCATATAATTCAAGTCGAACGTCCGTGAGACTTGGCGCGTGATTCTGGTCAGCGAAGCTGACATATTCTTTACAGAATCACTGCGCATCCTCGCGGAGCGTTTATCTCAGGCGGAGAATGGACTCCCACTGAGACAAATTTGCTATTACTCACCACCTGAAGAGGTGGGAGTCTTCTCGACTGAGATAAAAAACAGAATAATTTCGGTTCCTTCTTTGCAAATAAGCCAATGCATATAGTTTTCCCCATACACATCGGCTTATTTCACGCATCAGGCGGCTCTCTCGATCCTGCCTTTTACTTCATATTCAACTATTTCCGCAGCTGTGCCAGGCGCTCCTGTACCTGTGCCATCATCTGGCGGTATTTCTCCAGCTTCTCGCGCTCTTCGGCAATCTTTGCCTCCGGTGCGCGGCTGACGAACTTTTCATTGCTTAACATACCCTCGGAACGGGCAAGCTCTTTTTTCAGCTTCTCTTCTTCCTTGCTGAGGCGTTCGATCTCTTTGTCCAGATCAACTAACTCTGCAAACGGCATATAGATGGTTGCCTTTGCAGTCACAGCCGATACAGCATCGTCTGCGATTCCGCTCTTGTCCTTCTGAAGGACAACCTCGCTCGCATAGCCAAGAGTTGCGAAGAATACACGGCTGTGCTCGAAGATGGCCAGAACTTCCGGATCCTCGGATACAACGTATACTTTTGCCTTCTTGCTCGGCGGTACGTTCATGGATGTGCGGACACCGCGGATCGCGCGGACTGCATCCTTGATCGTCTCAACTGCCTTCTCTTCCTCTGCAAAGTTCCACTCATCCTTGTAGACCGGCCAGGAAGAAATCATGATGGACGGTTCCTCATCCTGCAGGTTGCAGAAGATTTCCTCGGTAATAAACGGCATATATGGATGCAGCAGTTTCAAGGACTGGATCAGAACCGTTTTCAGGGTCCAGAGTGCAGCTGCCTTGGTGGTATCCTCCTCGGACCAGAGTCTCGGTTTTACCATCTCAATGTACCAGTCACAGAATTCCTCCCAGATGAAATCATAAACCTTCTGGAGGGCGATTCCCAGCTCGTACTTATCCATGTTCTCGGTGACATCTTTTGCCAGCGTGTTGACCTTGGAGAGGATCCAGCGGTCAGCCATCTGCAGGTCAGAAAGTTTTACATCCGTTACCGGCGCTTTCTCAATGTTCATCATGATGAAACGGGATGCATTCCACACCTTGTTTGCAAAGTTGCGACTTGCTTCTACACGCTCCCAGTAGAAACGCATATCGTTGCCCGGTGCGTTACCGGTCATCAGGGTCATACGGAGTGCATCGGCGCCGTACTTGTCGATAACCTCCAGCGGATCGATACCATTTCCAAGGGATTTACTCATCTTACGTCCCTGAGAATCACGTACCAGACCGTGGATCAGGACGGTGTGGAACGGCTCTTTGCCAGTCTGCTCCAGACCGGAGAATACCATACGGATAACCCAGAAGAAAATGATATCGTATCCGGTTACCAGCACGTCGGTCGGATAGAAATATTCATATTCCGGTGTGTCCTTCGGCCAGCCGAGCGTGGAGAACGGCCACAGGGCGGAAGAGAACCAGGTATCCAGCGTGTCCTCATCCTGATGCAGATGGGTGCCGCCGCATTTCGGGCATACCGCCGGTGCGTTCTTGGCAACGGTCATCTCGCCGCAGTCATCACAATAATATGCCGGAATCCGGTGTCCCCACCAGAGCTGACGGGAAATACACCAGTCACGGATGCCCTCAAGCCAGTGCAGATAGGTCTTTCCAAAGCTCTCCGGAACGAATTTAAGTCTGCCGGATTTAAGTGCCTCTACCGCCGGTTTCGCCATCTCTTCCATCTTGACAAACCACTGCGGTTTTACCATCGGTTCTACGGTTGTGCCGCAGCGGTCGTGGGTACCTACGTTGTGGGAATGCGGAACAACTTTGACTAAAAGTCCCATTTCCTTCAGATCTTCTACCATGGCTTTTCTCGCCTCGTAGCGGTCCATGCCCTGATATTTGCCCGGTACGCTGATAGTTGCATCGTCATTCATGATGCAGATCTCTTCCAGGTTGTGGCGTTTTCCTACCTCAAAGTCGTTCGGGTCATGTGCCGGTGTGATCTTTACGCAGCCGGTACCGAACTCTTTATCTACATACTCATCCGCGATGACCGGAATTTCACGGTCGGTCAGCGGCAGTTTTAACATCTTGCCTACGATATCTTTGTAGCGCTCATCCTCCGGGTTGACAGCTACCGCAGTATCACCTAACAGTGTCTCCGGACGGGTGGTTGCGATCTCGACGAAACGTCCCTCTTCGCCGACGATCGGGTAATTGATGTGCCAGAAAAAGCCGTCCTGCTCCTCATGCTCTACCTCGGCATCCGAAATGGAAGTCTGGCAGACCGGGCACCAGTTGATGATACGGGATCCCTTGTAAATATAACCTTTTTCATACAGTCTGGTAAATACTTCCAGAACCGCCTCGGAACAGCCCTCGTCCATCGTGAAACGCTCGCGGTCCCAGTCAGCGGAGGAACCCAGCTTGTGAAGCTGTTTTACGATACGGCTGCCGTACTCTTCTTTCCACTCCCATGCTTTCTCCAGGAAGCCCTCACGACCCAGATCATGCTTGTCAATGCCCTGCTCTTTCAGCTTATTGATAACCTTAACCTCCGTTGCGATCGCCGCATGGTCGGTACCCGGCTGCCACAGTGCCTCATAGCCCTGCATTCTCTTGTAACGGATCAGGATATCCTGCATGGTGTTATCCAGCGCATGTCCCATATGAAGCTGTCCGGTAATATTTGGCGGCGGCATCACAATCGTGAACGGCTTCTTGCCGTTTCTGCGTCCACGCTCTGCATCGGCGTGGAAATATTTGCTGTCCAGCCATTTCTGATACAGGCGATCTTCAATATCCGCCGGATTATATGTCTTTTCCAGTTCTTTCATTGATCGATTCTCCTTTTGTGTTTTAACTCATCAAATGCTGTTTATCCTCGCATTCTATCATGAACCGCATCTTGTTTACCTTCATTTTGTGTAATTTCCGATGCAGTTTCTTACATCTGTTTCCGGACAATCTTGTACTCATCATCCGTCTGGTAGTACGGGCAGACAAAACGCTGGTTGCTTAAAAATTCCGCCATCTCGTCCTCATCCAGATCTGCCTCGCACAGATAATACCCATAATCATCGTCATAGACATAATTGCCGCACGTATCACAGCTTGTCAGCGGACCCTGTTTTTTCATCTGTTTTGTCCTTTCCGAAGCGCGTTTCCTATGAAAAAGAATGTGCCTTGGCACATTCTCGCGCCGAGCGCGGTCGCTTGCGACATGTTTCTGCTTCGCGCGAGCGCGCATCCTCGCGGAGCGTTTTTCATTTCATAGGACGTAATTTCCTATGAAATGAAAAAGCCCCTTGCAGACATATCATCTGCAAAGGGCGTCATATACGCGGTACCACCTTAATTCAATCAGGATTTCCATCTGCCGGTGTTTTCTTTGCACACATCCAGATTTTATCCCAATCCTCTTGATTCTATAACGGGAACTCCCGGGATCTCTTATCCACCACTCTCTTTCACACCATTCCTAAGTCATAGCAGAACGCAGTTTTTCAGAAATCCGGCTCCGAAGCTACCTTCCACATCCGTTTCCCGGAACCGTCTCTCAACCTGCGCGGTTCTCTCTGTCAGGGCTTCTATGTGTACTCCTCTTCTTCACTGCCTTTCATTTTTCAGTTCCTTGTTATCATAGAGGTTTTTCAGGAAAATGTCAAGGTTTTCGGCACAGGTTGGTAAATGATATATGCCCGTTACTGGGCACGTATGCGTGACCAGTAACATATGCCCTGGCTCCTCCCACTTTAAAGACGCCCCGCTGTAACAGCTGCACAGTCCCTACTTCGGCAGCGTATCCTTATACTGTGGATACGTCCCATCTGTCACCAGCTTTGCGTATGCATCATATGCCTCCTGCAGATTCTCATACTTTTTATCCTTCGAAAGATATTCCTTATACTGTGTTGGAGTCAGATGACCAGCGATTGCTACATAATTACCAGCTTTATTCACTCGCATAGCGGTAGTTGTTTCTGAAATATAAAACCTTCCATCTGCTGTACTGATAATAACCGGTATCTTCTTTCCTGCACCAACCGAATCTGAGGATATATCTACAGATGTCCAAAATAAATATCGCTTCGACTTATCCTTTGCATCTCCCAGATAGGCCCAGGTTCCCTTTTTTAACAGGCTGTCCTCCTCAATCTTCGCCTGTATCTTGGGAAGCATATTGGATTTTGTACAGTTGGAATCAATTTCAAAATTGTTGTTATTACCCAGCATTTCCAATATGCCGCTGTCATTCAAGGGCGCATGTACATCGCAATTGATATTAAACGCGTATTTCTGTTCCGAACCGCCTGTACCCTTTCCGCCTTTCCAGTTAAAAAGCACTCCCGAATCCGGCCGATAGGAAACTTCACACTCCCCACCCGGAACCGGATAACCAATCCAGTTGGCCGTATCACCCTGATCATTATAATGCATCACTCCACCTATCGTCACCGGGTCATGCGACTGCCATTTTTCTTTTTTCTGCTTCAGCTTTACAACCTTCACTTCATTCTCTGTATCCTCAATCATGACCGCTGCCATAACCTCTGCATATGCAGAACGGACATTGGCAAGATCCGTGGCCTCCCGGCTGGTCTCCAGCTGCCTGGTAAAAATGGGAATAGAAATTGCAGCTAAAATGGAAACTATCGCAACGACTACCAAAAGCTCCGCCAGCGTAAAGCCCTTTTTCCTGTTCTGCATATGAATTTCCATTCTTATCACCCGCCTGTCACCTTTATCTTTTTCTTATTCTATCACATGATTCAAAAAAATTCACGCAAAACATTTTTCATCTGACGCACATTCCCATAAATTGAAAGAAGAGACCTCCGCCTGCGGTTTTCACCGCAAAGCATCCGCCTCTTCCCAATTTCGTTGCTGTAATCAGGTCCCTGCCGTCAATTAAAACAGCGGAACAACCGCTCCATCGTACTTCGTCTCGATAAATTCTTTGATATCATCGCTTGTCAGGACTTCCATCAGAGCTTTTGTCTTGTCGCTCTCCTCGTCACCCTCACGGACTGCTACAACATTTCCGTATGTCTGGGCTGCCAGAGAGTCAGAAGCCTCTACTGCCAGAGCATCGGTTACCTTTAAACCAGCCTCGATTGCGTAGTTGCCGTTGATAACTGCAATATCAGCATCCTGTAAGGAACGCGGAAGCTGTGCTGCCTCAAGTTCTACGATATCCAGGTTCTTCGGGTTCTCTGTAATATCATTGATAGTTGCGGTCAGACCTGCATCCTCTTTCAGTGTCAGAAGACCCTGATCCTGAAGAAGCAGAAGTGCTCTTGCCTCGTTGGTTACATCGTTTGGCACCAGAACCTCTGCGCCGTCAGCCAGCTCATCTAAAGAATCGCTCTTGCCTGCGTAGATGCCGAATGGCTCATAATGGATTGCACCTGCACTTACCAGGTGAGTGCCATTCTCCTCATTGAAGGTATCCAGATATGGTTTGTGCTGGAAGTAGTTTGCATCCAGATCGCCGGACTCCAGTGCGTTGTTCGGCTGTACATAATCAGTATACTCTACGATCTCCAGATCGTAGCCCTTGTCTGCCAGAAGGTCTCTTGCAGCTTCCAGGATCTCAGCATGCGGTGCCGGGCTTGCGCCTACTACCAGCTTCTCCAGATCGCCGTCTGCCTCTTTAGCCTCTGCGGTAGTCTCCTCTGCTGCCTCTGCAGCGGTCTCAGCAGTTGTCTCATTCGAGCTGGAAGAGCAGCCTGCTAAGGATGCAGCTGCCAGCAGTGCCAGGAATGTGGTTCCTAAGAATGATTTTTTCATAGTGATTTCCTCCTCTTTGTGTGTTTAAACAGTTCCTTTAAATTTATATTTCAGAAATGTCCTGCATCTGCCACAGACGATAGGCTACATTTCATTTCTGTAAATATCTTATTAACGGATTCTCTTATCACTTCTTCTCGAACTCCGCGTAAAGATCTCCTGAATCAGCTGTGCGATAATAACCAGAATCACAACGGTAACCAGCATCATATCTGCCTGATAACGGTGGTATCCATATCGGATCGCCACATCGCCCAGACCACCGGCACCGACGCAGCCTGCCATCGCGGAATATCCGAGGATCGTCGTGATCGAAATCGCCGCGCCAACTAACAGGGACGGCTTGGACTCCGGAAGCAGCACCTTGAAAATAATCTGCCAGGTCGAAGCGCCCATTGATTTTGCTGCTTCTATCACGCCTGCATCAATTTCCTTTAACGATGCCTCTACCATACGGCTGATATACGGGAACGCCGCGATTACCAGCGGTACAACTGCCGCATTTGCTCCGATCGTCTTTCCCACGATCGCGCGGGTCAGCGGCATTACCATCGCTAACAGGATGATAAACGGCACCGAACGGAGCAGGTTGACAATCACACCCGCCACTTTGTTAAACAGCGGCACAGGACGGATGCCGTCTTTATCGGTTACAACCAGCGCCACGCCGAGCGGGATTCCGATCAAATAAGAAATCAGGGAAGAAAGACCCACCATATATAAGGTTCTCCAGGTCTCTTTTACCAGCATACTAACTGTCCTCGCATCAAATATCATCTTAGCGCACCTCCTCATAGGTCACACCGACCGTTTTTAAATAATTGCAGATACGCCCTGCATCCACCTCGTCCTCCGGGAGCTGCAGAAGCATCTGTCCCATCGCCTTGCCCCCGATATCGTGGGTATCCGCGAGAAGGATATTGACCGGAACCTTGCAGGCTAATACCATATTAGAAATAATTGGCTCCGAGGATTCCTGTCCATTGAAAATAACGCGGATCTGGCGCGCTCTGGCAAAGCTTGTCTTCTGCCCTACCGTCTCACCGAGAATCAGCTGCCGCCCAATCTCCGACTTCGGACCGGAGAAAATCTCTGATACCTTGCCAGACTCTGCAATGTGGCTGTGGTCGATGATCGCCACACGGTCGCAGATAGACTCAATCACCGCCATCTCATGGGTAATCACGATCACAGTAATGCCGAGTTCGCGATTAATCTTCTTGAGAAGCTCCAAAATCGATTTTGTCGTGTTCGGGTCGAGCGCACTCGTCGCCTCATCGCAAAGCAGCACCTTCGGGTTCGTGGACATCGCACGTGCAATCGCCACACGCTGCTTCTGTCCGCCGGAGAGCTGTGCCGGATATGCCTTCATCCGTTCTTCCAGACCGACTAATTTTAAAAGCTCAGCCGCCCGTTTCTTCGCCTCTGCTTTCGGGACACCGGCAATCTCCATCGGAAAGCACACATTCTGGAGTACATTTCTCTGTGCCAGAAGATTGAACTGCTGGAAAATCATCCCCATCGACTGTCTGGCTTTCCGAATCTCCGACTCCTTCATCATCGACAGGTTCTGTCCCTCAAAAATAACCCGTCCCGCCGTCGGTGTCTCCAGATAATTGATACACCGGACCAGCGTACTCTTTCCCGCACCCGACAGACCGATAATTCCAAAAATCTCACCTTGCAGGATTTCCAGGTTAATATCATCTAACGCGGTCACCGTTCCGTTCGTTGTCTGGAATTGCTTTCCCAGTCCTTCCAGGCAGATGATCGCTTTCTTTCTCTGCTCCATTGTCTTTTCCCCTCTCTTTTTCGAATATACAGCATTGATACCCTGTCGCATAAAAGATGCCACTACTGTTTTTCTGTCACAGGAAGCAGTTAGTGCCTTTTTGTGTCATAAGGAATTCCAAGGAATTTCCTATGACACAAAAAAGCCGCGAATCCAGTACGGATCGCGGCTTCCTATGCTATACTTACAGGTCTATCCGACCAGCCCGTTCCGTCTTTCATGCACACAAATATGACAGCACATCATACACATGCCGTTCATCATCATATTCATCTGCATGGCTTTACTCTGACGCATCGGACCTGTCCCCTTTCAGCTTATATTCCCTTATTCCTGATAGGAATTATTTGTTTATGAAGATACACCCATTTTCCGGGTTTGTCAAGTGTTTCCTGAATTTTTAAGAGCTATTTTTTAGAGCTATTTCACTCCTGCTCCGGTTTTTGCACAGCTTCTCTTCTTTTTGATGTCTGGAGTTCCCGTGCTTCTGCACGGCTGCGGCGCAAATTTTCTCCTGGCATCTCCTGTTTCCGGCTGCGCCCTTTCTCACGCTCGCGGATGCGATCCGGCGTGCGGCTCTCAATGATATAGCGCGGGCGGTGCTTCGACTCCAGATAAATCTTTCCGACATACTCTCCGACGATTCCGACCGAGAGAAGAAGCAGTCCGCCGATAAACCAGAGCGATACCATCATGCTCGCCCAGCCGGTGATCGTATTGCCCCGGAAGAAATCAACCACCGCCCAGATAAGGAATCCAATACTGACAAAAAATGCCGCAATTCCCATGAACGTAATCATCCGGATCGGCTTTGTGCTCAGCGAAGTGATGCCCTCGATCGCAAAAGCCAGCATCTTTTTCAGCGGATATTTGCTCTCCCCTGCTGCCCGCTCTTTACGGTCATAATATACCACATCGGACGGATAGCCGATCATCGGGACAATCCCGCGCAGAAACAGATTGACCTCCGAAAATTCCGCCAGCCCTTCCAGTGCCCTCCGGCTCATCAGGCGGTAATCCGCATGATTATACACGGTGTTCGCTCCCAGCGCATTCATAATCTTATAAAATCCCAGCGCAGTTGTACGCTTAAAAAATGTATCCGTCGCCCTGTGGCGGCGCACACCGTACACGATGTCACAGCCAGCCATATACCGCTCGATCATCGCGTCGCATGCGTCCACATCATCCTGCAGATCGGCATCCATCGAGATCGCCGCGTCACACCGCCGTCTCGCCGCCTCAAAAAGCCCGGCTAAAAGCGCGTTCTGATGACCGCGGTTGCGGCTCAGCTTCACACCTGCAAACCGCTCGTCCTTCTCATGGAGTTCCTCGATCAGCTTCCATGTTCTATCCTTCGAACCGTCGTCTACCATCAGCACCCGGCTTCCCGGATGAATCCGGCGGCTGCGGGTTAAATCATCTAATTTTTTACCTAAAAATTCTGCCGTCAATGGCAGAACTTCCTCTTCGTTGTAGCAAGGCACCACGATATAGATAACCGGTGCATTTCTCATACTGTCATCTCCTGCCCGGGTCACTGTCCCTTCTATGCAGACAAGTCCCCTCGTATTTTCAAAAGCAGGTTTCCAGATACAGGTATCTTGCCAGAATCCTCCTGCAGCTGAAATCTGCTTTTTCCGTATTTTCCTATTATATAGGAACTACATTAAAAAGAAAAGTAAATTTTTGACACATCCACCCGATTCCGGTATAATAGAATTGATATTTTTATCACTTTACTATTACTCGCCACCTAAAGAGGTGGGCGTCTTCTCGACTGAGAAAAAATCAAAAAAAGCCATCTATCAGGAGGTATTCATATGTCAAAAACCGAAAAAGCAAAGGTATATTTTACAGATTTCCACACCATTGCATTTGGCGACGGTCTCCCTACCAAATTAAAAAAACTGATCCGTAAAGCCGGGATCGGTTCCATCGATATGGATGGTAAATTTGTCGCTATCAAGATGCACTTTGGTGAACTTGGAAATATCAGTTATCTGCGTCCGAATTATGCCAAAGCCGTTGTTGATGTCATCAAAGAGCTGGGCGGCAAACCATTTTTAACAGACTGCAATACGATGTATCCAGGCAGCCGCAAGAATGCGCTCGAGCACCTGGAATGCGCCTGGGAAAACGGATTTACCCCGTTGACTGTTGGATGTCCAATCATCATCGGTGATGGATTAAAAGGCACCGATGACATCGCTGTTCCGGTGGCCGGAGGCGAATACATCAAAGAAGCTAAGATCGGCCGCGCCGTCATGGACGCCGATGTCTTTATCAGCCTGACCCATTTCAAGGGACATGAGATGACCGGCTTCGGCGGTACGATCAAAAATATCGGCATGGGCTGCGGTTCTCGCGCCGGTAAGACCGATCAGCACAGCAGTGGAAAACCACACGTCAAGGAAAAGCTCTGCCGGGGCTGCCGCCGCTGTCAGAAGGAATGTGCCAACGGCGGTCTCGTTTTCGATGAAGCCTCCAGAAAAATGCACGTGGATGCTGAGCACTGCGTCGGCTGCGGACGGTGTCTCGGCGCCTGCAACTTTGACGCGATCGAATTTGACAACAACGCAGCCAACGAGCTGTTAAACTGCCGTATGGCGGAATACACAAAAGCCGTTGTGGATGGACGTCCAAACTTCCATATTTCCCTGGTCGTTGACGTCTCCCCGAACTGCGACTGCCACGGTGAAAATGACGTACCGATCCTTCCAAATCTTGGTATGTTTGCTTCTTTCGATCCGCTGGCACTCGATCAGGCCTGTGTGGACGCCTGTCTGGCCGCTGCTCCGATGCCGGGCAGCCAGCTTGCAAAACATCTTGCTGATCCGGATTTCCACGATCACCATGACCATTTCACAAATTCCACACCAGAATCTGAGTGGAAAAGCTGCCTGGCACACGCGGAGAAGATCGGTCTGGGAAGCCGGGAGTATGAATTGATCACACTATAATAACATCACCCCCATCTGCCAGCTGTTCCGCCGGTCTTTTTGCGGCCGCAGAGCTGTGAAAAACGGAGCCGCCCCGGTCTTTTCTGCCGGTCGGCTCCGTTTTATGCTCTTCTTTATTTCTGAATCCAGACACCATTCGCATCGACTCTATATCCGTCCGGTGTCGTTCCATTGACAAACAATGCTCCGTCAGCACTCACATAATACCAGTATCCATTCGTCTGAATCCAGCGGCTCTTCGCCATAGCCCCGCTTTCGGTATAATAATGCCAGGAGCCGTTTACCATCTGCCAGTCACGCGCCATCCACGCATCTGCATGGAAATAGTATGTCTCCCCCTTGATCAGGAGACTCTCATTTGCCGCGTAGGTTCCGTTTGCTTTCAGGTATTTCCATTCATTTCCAAACTGCTGCCACGCACCGTCGCCCTGAGCAGCTGCATTGCCAGCTCCAGAGCTACCCGGTCCACCCTGGCTGCCGGAAGAAGAGGTATTTTTGCTGGTCGTATTGCCGGACGGCTTGCTGGAATTTGACGTACTGTTGTTCGCCGCATCCGATACCGAGGTGTTTGTGCCAGCCGGTGTGCCGGATGCGCTTCCCGCCACTGCAAAACCATAGTCCAGCAGCTTCTTCGTATCGTCATAATGGGTCTGCGAACTCTTTAAAATAACTGCAATCAGGCGCACGCCATTTCGCTCTGCACACGTTACCAGCGTGTTGCCTGCCAGGGAGGTATAACCGGTCTTTCCGCCTATGATTCCCTCATAGTACTGGGAATTTGCCGGATTGAGCATCTTATGTCCCATCGTAAGCGTCCGCACCGTCGGCACGCTGGCAGTCGCCGGGAAATCGTAATGCAGGGTCGATGCAACCTGACGCACCGTCGCATTATTGAATGCAGCATTTGCAATCAGCGCCATATCATGTGCGGTTGTAAAATGGTTCGCATTGTTCAGACCGTTCGGGTTTGCAAAATGCGTATGTGTGCATCCTAAAGACGCTGCCTTCTCATTCATCTTATCCGCAAACGCGCTGACACTGCCGGACACATGCTCCGCCAGTCCGTTTGCCACCTCATTTGCCGATTTTAAAAGCAGACCATAGAGACAGTCCTTAACCGTAAAGGTATCGCCCGCCTTGACCTGCAGCGTCACCGCGCCCGATTCCAGATTCGAAACTGCCGTCTGGGAAAAGGTTACCGTATCACTCAGATTACAGTTTTCCGCTACCAGAAGCGCCGTCATCAGCTTCGTGATGCTGGCTGGATAATACTGCGTATCCGCATTCTTGGAAAACAGGAACTGGTTGTGCGTCGCATCATAGAGCACTGCGCCCTGCGCTGCCACCGTCGGCTGAGCTGCATTCTGTGAAGTAACCGTTGCTCCCGAAGGAACTGCGCCGGAGACCGAGCCTCCTGCCGCCTGTCCCGGACCGGTCGCCCCATCTGTCGCAGCAAATGCCGTCCATGACACAGACATCATAAGTGCCATTCCCAGGCAGAGGGAACGCACGGATTTTTTCCATATATTCATCGTATATTGTCCTTCCTGTATGTATTTTCGCTTTTCTCCTACCCGCCAGCTCCCGCAAACGTAAAGTTACGTTCACTCATTGCGCGGACTTTAACGGATTTTGCCAGTGCTGCGCAGGTACAAATCATGCAAATCTGTCTTACATTTTACTTCATTTTAAGCGACAATACAAGTTGAAAGGAAAATTTGAAATTATTACAGATACTTCTTCCGCAGATCTGCCCCACTCTCTGCCGACAGATACGCCGGTGCCACATCAAAGACGGTCTTGCAACCCTTCTGGCCTTCCTGGTTCATCTTGTATGCCGCGCGTGCGTATGCCACGATGATGGAGGAAGTAAATTCCGGGTTGGAATCCAGCTTTAAGCTGTACTCGATGATATGGTGGTTCTCTTTGTTCCAGCCGGTCTTACCGCTGCGGAGTACGAAACCACCGTGCGGGAGACGGTTGTGATCGCGTTTCAGTTCTTCTTCGGTGATGAAATGAACCGTTGTGTCATAATCAGAAAAGTAGTTCGGCATGGTCTTGATCTCATTCTCGATCTTTGCCTGATCCGCGCCCTCTTCTGCCACAACAAAGCACTCTCTGGTGTGTTTTTCGCGGATGGTCAGCTCTGGGCTGCTGCCGCTTCTGACTGCCTCCAGTGCACTCTCAACTGGGATTGTGTACTGTCTGGCATCCTTGACGCCCTCGATCCGACGGATCGCATCGGAATGTCCCTGGCTGACGCCCTTGCCCCAGAATGTATAATTTTCGCCCTCCGGCAGGCATGCAGCTGCATAGAGACGGTTCAGGGAGAACATACCCGGATCCCAGCCAACGGAGATGATGCCAACCTTTCCGGATTTCTGTGCGGACTCATCGACTGCTGCGAAATGCTCTGGAATCTTTGCATGGGTATCGAAGCTGTCCACTACGTTAAACCACTGTGCATATTTCGGGGTCTGGACCGGCAGATCTGTAGCCGAACCGCCGCAGAGAATCAAAACGTCGATCTCGTCTTTCTTCGCCTCTGCCTCATCTACATGATAAACCGGTACGCCCTCGGTCAGGATCTTGACCGTTTCCGGCGCACGCCGTGTAAATACTGCTTTCAGTTCCATATCCGGATTCTGGCGGATCGCACACTCCACGCCGCGTCCCAGATTTCCATATCCTAAAATTCCAACTCGGATACTCATAGATATTCCTCCTCACGGTACGAAATTTGCCACGGATCCATCTCGACTTTCCAGGTTCCGTGACTCGATTTTACTTAAAAATTTCGTAACCGTTCAGCACCTTCACAGTCACGCGCAGTAAATGTGCAGACCCACTGAACAGTTACAAAATTTCAAGTGTTCCCATTATACACTAGATCCATCCGTTTTTCAATATAGGTGAGTTCACGCGTACAGGAAACAAATTCTCATTTAATTCTCAACGAAAGCCTTATTCCAGCTCCTTCATTCCGGTATACAGCTCAAAATACCGCCCTTTCTGCGCCAGCAGATCTTCATGGTCGCCGCGCTCAATGATCTGCCCGTGCTCCAGCACCATGATCGCATTGGCGTTGCGGACTGTCGAAAGCCGGTGGGCGATGACAAAGGTTGTCCGGTCCGCCATCAGCCGGTCCATGCCGTGCTCGATGTGCTTCTCCGTCCGCGTATCGACCGAACTCGTCGCCTCATCCAGAATCAGGATCGGCGCTTTAGAAACTGCTGCCCGCGCAATGTTTAAAAGCTGGCGCTGTCCCTGGCTTAAGTTTGCACCGTCGCCCTCCAGCATCGTGTCATACCCATCCGGCAGACGCATGATAAAGGAATGCGCCGATGCCGTTTTTGCCGCCTCAACAACTTCTTCATCCGTGGCATCCAGCCGCCCGTATCGAATATTTTCCCGTACCGTGCCGGTAAAAAGATGCGTATCCTGCAGAACCATCGCGATATTTTCCCGCAGCTCCTTCCGGTGCATCCGGCGGACATCGACGCCGTCCACCGTGATCGAGCCGCCCTGTATATCATAAAAACGGTTGATCAGATTCGTGATCGTCGTTTTTCCGGCTCCCGTCGAGCCGACAAAGGCGATCTTCTGTCCCGGCTTCGCATAGAGCGAAATATCCTTCAAAATCACCTGCCCAGGCTCATAGCCGAAAGTCACATGGTCAAGCACCACCTCACCGCGGATCGGCGCGATCGAAACCGCATCCGGCGCATCTGCCGCCTCCGGTTCCGCATCCAGCACTGCAAACACGCGCTCCGCGCCTGCCAGCGCCGAAAATACGTTTCCAACCTGCATGGAAAGCTCGTTGATCGGTCTGGAAAATTGCCGCGAAAAACCTAAAAATACGGTCAGTCCACCGACATCAAAGTTCCGGAACACACAGAGCAGACCGCCAATGCAGGCTGTCAGTCCATAATTTAACTGGCTTAAATTGTTCATGACCGGTCCCATCACACCGCCGAAAAACTGCGCCCGGATCTGTTTTTCTTTCAGATCCGCATTGAGCCATCCAAATTCTTCCTCTGCGATCTCCTCATGGCAGAATACCTTGACGACCTTCTGCCCCTGCACGGTCTCCTCAATATAGCCGTTCATCGCGCCAAGCGCCGCCTGCTGGGCAGAGAAATATTTCTGGCTCCGTCCGGCAACAAATTTACCGGCACGCAGCATCACCGGCATCATGGCAAGCGTAATCACCGTCAGCCACACGTTCGTGTAAATCATCAGCACCAGCGTTCCCACAATACTGAGTGCGCCGGATAAAAGCTGCACCAGCGTACTGCTGAGCATCATGCCGATCGTATCCACATCGTTTGTAAAACGGCTCATCAGATCGCCGTTGCTGCCGGTATCATAAAACCGGAGCGGAAGCGTCTGCATATGGTTAAACAGCTCTTCCCGCAGCCGCTGCAGCGCGTTCTGCGCCACCTGCAGCATGATGCGCGACTGCATATAGGCAGCGGCAACGCTGACTAAATAAACCGATCCCATCACACACAGGGAACGGAACAGCCCCGCCACATCGCCCCAGCTGCCATCTAAAGGCACAATATACCGGTTGATGATCGGGCGCAGCATATAGGCGCCCGCCAGATTCGTCACCGTCCCCAGGATCACACAGAAAAAGGCGACTGTCATCGCCATCCGGTCGCGTTTTAAGTATGAAAGCAGGCGTAGCATCGTCTGACCGCCCGCCTTGGGCTTTCCGCCCTTCATGACCGCCATCCGTTCCGGTCCCCGGCGGCGTTTCGGCGCGTCGGCTATGCGGCTGCCATATCGGCGTTTCAGGCTTTCAATCTGTTTTTCATCCATCATGCCATCCCCTCCCCGTCTGCCCGTTTTCCATATTGCGTCTCATAGATCTCCCGGTACGCCTCACAGGATGCCAGCAGCTTCTCCTGCGTTCCCTCTCCGATAATCCTGCCGTCCTCAAGGACGAGAATCCGATCCGCGTATTCCAGCGAACTCAGCCGCTGTGCGATAATAAATTTCGTCGTATCTTTCAAATCTTCCCGGAATGCCGTCCGGATCGCCGCCTCCGTTGCCGTATCGACCGCACTGGTGCTGTCGTCGAGAATCAGGATCTTCGGCTTCTTTAAGAGTGCCCTTGCGATGCACAGCCGTTGTTTCTGACCGCCGGATACATTGACGCCGCCCTGTCCCATCTCCGTTTTGTAGCCTTCGGCAAACGAATTCACAAAGGAATCTGCCTGCGCATACACTGCTGCCCGCCGCACTTCTTCCTCCGTCGCCGTCTCATCACCCCAGCGCAGGTTTTCCTCGATCGTGCCGGAAAACAGGACGTTTTTCTGTAAAACCATGCCAACGCCGTCCCGGAGATTTTTCAGGGAATACTCCCGCACATCGATACCATCCACCCGCACACTCCCCTCTGTCACATCATAGAGGCGGGGAATCAGCTGTACCAGCGACGTTTTTCCGCTTCCGGTCGCACCGAGGATGCCGATCGTCTCTCCCGGCTCTGCCGTCAGGCTGATGTGGGATAGAACCGGCTCACCGCCTTCGCGGTAGGAAAAGGAAACATCCTTAAATTCCACGCGTCCTTTCTCAACCTTCCGATCCTTCTGTGATGCATTTTCATCGCTCAGATCAATCGGCTCATCCAGCACCTCATCGATTCGCCGGATGGACGCCATCGCGCGGGAACTCTGCAAAAATACCATTGAGAGCATCATAAGTGACATCAGAATCTGTACAATGTAGGTCGTAAATGCCGTCAGATCTCCGACCGCCATCCGTCCGCCGATAATCAGGTTTCCGCCGAACCAGACAACTGCCAGTGTCGTCACATTCATCGCGAACATCATGACCGGCATCGTCGCAATTACGATCTTCAGCGCCCGCAGCCCTGCCTCCTTGAGCTCCCGGTTCGTGTCGGCAAACCGCTTTTCCTCGTAGTCTTCCCGCACAAAGGATTTTACCACCCGCACGTTCGTCAGCACCTCCTGGATGCCGCTATTGAGCGTATCCAGCGCTTTCTGCATGGCTGTAAACCGCGGGTAGGCAGTCCGTAGGATCCAGACGATCGCCGCCGTCAGAAGCGGAATCACCACCAGGATGACAGCTGCCAGTTCCGCATTCATCCAGAACGCCATCACAAGCGCCCCCAGGAACATGCCCGGCGCGCGCAGCATCATCCGAAGTCCCATCATAATCAGGTTCTGTACCTGCTGGATATCGTTCGTCAGACGGGTTACCAGCGATCCCGTGCTGAACGTATCGATATTTTTAAATGAAAACTGCTGCACTCTGGCAAATAAGTCGCGGCGCAGATCGCTGGTAAAGGAAATCGACGCCTTCGCTGCAAAATATGCCCCCAGAATGCCGCCTGCCGCCATCAAAAAGGAGGTAATCGCCATCACAAGTCCCATTTTGAGAATGTATCCGCCGTCTTTCTGCGCCACGCCATGGTTAATAATCATCGACATAAATTTGGGCAGCAGAATCTCACCCAGCACCTCCGTTACCATCATGAGCGGTCCCAGAATAAAGGCGCTCTTATATGGCAGTATATATGATTTGTATCGTTTCCATTGCTTCACGCTTTTTCCTCCTGCCCGTTATTTCTGCAAATTTTTTTATGGATTCTGTTCAAACAGCTCCATCAGTTCATTCTGGCTCAAATCGCCCAGTGAAACCATTCCCTCTGAAACCACCTGCGCCGCCAGCGCAAGCTTCGCATTCTGCAGCTTCAAAAGATTTTCTTCTATCGTATCCTTTAAGATCAGTTTGTATACCGTGACCGGCTTTTCCTGCCCAATCCGGTACGCGCGGTCGGTCGCCTGGTTCTGCGCTGCCACATTCCACCACGGATCGTAATGAATCACGATATCCGCCGCCGTCAGGTTGAGTCCCGTTCCCCCGGCTTTCAGGGAAATAAGGAACACCGGAACCTCATCCGAGGCAAACGCCTGCACCATCCGGCTGCGTTCCTCCTTCGGGGTCGCGCCGACCAGAAGATGGGACGAAATGCCCTCCTGTAAAAGGCGTTCCCGAATCCGCTCCAGCATCGAGGCAAACTGGGAAAAGAGCAGGATCTTATGTCCCGCCGCAGACGCTGATGCGATCAGCGAAACACAGGTCTCCAGCTTCGCCGATTCCCCCGTATAATCTTCAAAACAGAGTGCCGGATCGCAGCAGATCTGGCGCAGCCGCATGAGCTGGGAAAGCACTTCCAATTTTCCATTACCCGACCACGCGCCGCCAGCCAGCGCCTCTTTCAGTTTCAACGCCGACGCCGTATAAAGCTTCTGCTGCCGCCCCGACGCCGCCGAATAAACGATCCTCTCTTCCTTGCCCGGAAGCTCCCGCAGCACATCCTTTTTCAAGCGGCGCAGGACAAACGGTCCCGTCATCCGCCGCAGTGCCGTCAATGCTTCCGGATCCTGATTTTTCACGATCGGCAGCTCATACCGCTCACGGAACTTCCGGTAACTGTATAAAAATCCCGGCATCAGGAAATCAAAAATGCTCCAAAGCTCGCTGAGCCGGTTTTCCACCGGCGTTCCCGTCAGAGCGAAACGGGCATTCGCCGAAATCTCCTTTACCGCCTTCGCGCCCTGTGTCTTTGCATTTTTAATGACCTGCGCCTCGTCAATAATCTCATATTCAAACGTGCGTCCCAGATACGCCGCCCGATCCCGTTTCAACAGATCATAGGACGTGATGATCACCTGCGCCCCCTCAGACGCCTCCATCCGCATCTGCTCCTCCAGCTGTTCCTGCCGTTCTTTCGCCGTCCCGGCAATCAGAAGCACGCGGATCCCCGGCGAAAACCGGGCAAATTCCTGTCCCCAGTTGTAGACGAGCGACGCCGGGCAGACGATCAAAGACGGAAGAGGTAATTCTGACCCACTGCCTTCATTTCCAGCCGCTTTCTGCTCGGTTTTTTCCTGATAAAATGCCGTCAGAAGCGCAATCACCTGCAGCGTTTTTCCCAGTCCCATATCATCTGCCAGGATCCCACCGAAATGATACCGCGCCAGCGTCCGCATCCACGTATATCCGATCTTCTGGTATTCCCTCAGCGTCTTTTCCAGCACCGCCGGAACCGCATAGCTGACACTCTGCGCCGTTTTTAGATCGCGCACCATCATCCCGTAGGCTTCATCCCGCTGAAACAGTTTCATCCTGCCGTCGCCCGAGAGACTGTCCAGATAAAAAGCACGGTAGGCAGGTATCTTCGCCTCCCCCGCCTGAAATTCACTCTTTGTCAGTCCCAGATCCGCAGTCAGGCTGTCAAGCGCCTGCAGGCCGCCGCCCGAAAGCTGCAAAAATTCGCCATTTTTCATGCGGTAATATTTCTTTTTTTGGCGGTATTCACTGAGTACCTGCAAAAGCTCCGCCGGGTCGATTCCCGCCGTCTCAATCTTCAGATCCAGCCAGCCGCCTCCAAGAGAAACCCCCATCGACACTTCCGGCGGGGGCAGGACGCGCAGATGGCGGACAGACTCTGACAGCCATACCTCGCCCACCTCCTGAAACTGCGGCATTCCCTCGCTCAGAACCTGGTACAGCGCTTCTTCATCCCCGCGGATCACCAGCTCGCCGCTCTCATCCTCCCAGTAAGAGAAGTACCGCGTGATCAGGCGGCTGATATAAAATTCCGCCGGTACATCCCGGCAGATCTCCCGCGGAACATGCTCGTCCGCCAGCGGCGAAAACGTAAAATCTCCGTAGGAAAGCGTCGGACGCAGACGCAGCTCGTCCGGCGAATCACTGTCAAACTCAAACCGGGCTTTCAACGCCTCTGGGCGGTATTTCTCCCAATCGATCTCCGGGCTCTGCAAGATCCCAAGTGCCTCCATGCCTTCCAGCACCCGCGCATAAAAGAGCGGAATATCCCGGCTTCCAACCAGCAGCTCCCGCTTCTCTTTCCGGCTTCTGCACTCTCCTCCGCCCTGTTCCATCTGCTCCAGAAAAACGCCCATCGTTTCTGTATACAGTTCACTGCATCCAAACAGATGCAATCCATCTGCCACATACAGACGCTGTTCTCCCCGGAACGAGGTTAGAGCCGATGGAACCGTAACCGCAATTCCATCGCCCCTTGCTTCCACCTCCACCGGGAAACGTGGATCCTTGCGCTCAACCCGGCACACACGTTCAGCACCTTTCTCGTCCTCCGTCTGGACTTCTTTTCCCTCTAAAAGATCAAACAGCCGATCCCTCGCTGCAGATCCCAGCGTTAACGCCCGCATCACCGGAAGCGGCAGCCCCGCATGACCGCGCATCTCCTCATAATGGCGTATGTAGGCGTCCGCCTCCTCCAGCAGAAGATCTAAAAATGGGCGGCTTTCCGGCGCAAAGGCAGACGGGACGTGTTCAAACGCCATGCCTTTTCCGTATTCCACCCGTTTTCCGCTGTGAACCGCCTGTGCAAATTCCAGCAGGTTTTTCACAATATACCGTTTTTCCCGTCCGATCCGTGCCTCCAAAAGCACTTCGCCGCGCCGGATCTGTAAATAGGGATGCAGATAGACCGGTTCCCGCTCTTCCTCGCCCAGAATCCGCGCTACTTCCCGGTTCGTGTACTCCCGGATCATCATCCGGATCTCCGGCGAAGTCGAAACCGGCGGTGTATGCTCGGCTTTCTGCTGGCGGGCAAACGCCTCCTGAAGCGCTTTTGCATGCACGCAGGGACCCCGGAATGAATTTCCCTCCGCACAAGAACAAGAGTAGTCATAGATCTGACTACCCTTGATAAAAATTCTTGTCTGATATACCTTTGTCTCATCCTCAATCTGTCCCTGTACCCGTACTTCGCCCTTCCAGAAGGTATCTACGGACATTTTTATTATTTTCATGAGGATTCCTCCATATTACAGATTACATGTGTTCCGGCGATTCCATTCCGAGCAGATCCATACAGGTATCCAGCACCCGCTTGGTCAGCGTGATCAGGCTGATAAAGGCTGCCTGCTTCGCTGCGTCCTCCTCGGAGAGGATCTTATTTTCCAGATAGAATGCATTGAACGCATCCGCCACTGCCGCCATGTATTGGCAGAGCTTATGCGGCGCCGTCTCGTAGAATGCAGATTCTGTCACCTCGCCGAAACGGCAAAGCGCCATCTGAAGTGCTTTCTCTGTCTCGCTCTCAGCCGGACGGATCGGAACCACTTTAGCATCCGCACCGCGCAGTTCCTTGTATTTCTCCAGAATGGACTTGATGCGGACGATCATATACTGGATATGTGGACCTGTATTTCCCTCGAAGGAAATAAAGCGGTCTACATCGAAAATGTAATCTTTGGTCGCCTGATTCGAAAGATCGGCATATTTAAGTGCCGCCAGACCGACAATCTCCGCCGTGCGTGTCATCTCGTCCGCCGGAACCTTCTGCTTCTCCTGAATCTTCTCATATACCTTCTCATCAATATTCTTGATCAGGTGCTCCAGACGCATAACACCGCCCTCACGTGTCTTGAACGGACCACCGTCCTTGCCGTTCATCGTACCGAAGCCCAAGAAGATCATCGGCGTATCTTCTTTGACGATGCCCGCCTTCTTCGCCACACGGAATACCTGGATAAAATGAAGCTCCTGGCGCTTGTCTACGACGTAAATGTAGCGGTCCGGATGGAAATCCTGCTCACGTTCGATGATCGTCGCCAGATCGGAAGTCGCATACAGCGCCGCACCATCGGATTTGCGGACGATACAAGGCGGATATTCCTTCGCATCCCCTTCCTGTGCGATATCGACAACCAGCGCGCCATCGCTCTCATAGGCAAGACCTTTTTTCTGTAAATCCTCGATCAGTCCCGGAATATATGGCTGCGCATCGCTCTCGCCCTTCCAGAGGTCGAACGATACATTTAAATTGCCATAGTTTTTTTTCAGATCCTTCAAGGACACGTTCATGATGTGCTTCCAGATCGCATGGAACGGTGCATAGCCACTCTGCAGTTTGAAGGTTGCTTGCTGTGCCCGCTCACGGAATGCCGCATCTACCTTGGATTTCGCGCTCGCTGCCGGATAGATATCCTCCAGCTCGGAAATCGTAAACGGCGGCTCCGACGGATACTCGCCGGTATAATCCGGGTCAAAATATACCAGATCCGGCTGACGGTCATGCAGCTCCTCGATGATCAGTCCCATCTGCAATCCCCAGTCACCCAGATGCACATCGCTGATGACATGGTGTCCCATATAGCGGCTGATGCGCTTGATGCTCTCTCCGATGACCGCGGAACGTAAGTGTCCGACATGCAGTGGTTTTGCTACATTGGCTCCGCCGTAATCGATGATGATCGTCTCCGGCTTCTTAGCTGCGTTGAGTCCCAGCTTTTCATCCTCTGCCACCTGCTGTACATAGGATGCCAGGTAGCACGGATTCAGGCGGATATTGATAAATCCAGGCATCACGGCGTTGATCTCAGAAAACATCTTGCTTCCGGCTGTCTTTTCCACCACCTCATTGGCAATATCGATCGGTTTCTTTTTATACGCTTTGGCAGCTGCCATCGCGCCGTTACACTGATACTCGCAGAGATCCGGGCGGTTTGATACCGTCACGCGGATATACTTCTCATCGTACCCGCAGCCGATAAACGCCGGTTTCAGTTCTTCCACGATCAAATCTAAAATCGTTTTCATACTAGATTCCCTTTCATAATTTATATCGTATATTATATATCTTTCCGCATTGCCTTTTTCACATCCTTGCGGAACTGCTTCCAGGCATCCTCATGATCCACGAAATACTTCGGGCACGCCTTTCCAGTCACATCATAATGACGGATCACGTCTTTCGGACTTAAATCGAGCTGCTTGCACAGCCATGCAGTCAGTTTTACCAGCGAGTCATACGTCTCGTCTGTGAACTTTCCGTCTGCCGCCGGATGGCAGCACTCAATCGAAACGGTGTCCGCATTCCTCTCATTGGAGGCATATGCCTTCTCCCCGACCGGAACGCACTCGATGATCTCGCCGTCCAGACCGATCACGAAATTGCTGCTGACGGAAACAGTGTTACTGCCGCTCTGATCTTTCAATCCCTCAAAATAATCATGGTTCTGCTGTGCCGTCGTCCCAGGATTTGCCACATAGTGAATCACGATCCCGTTGATGACCGGGATATTCGTCCCCGGTCTGGAATATCGGTTGACCGTGAGAAGCTGCTCATCAACCCAGTTTGGCATCTCGATCGTGGACGGATCGATCAGCTTGCGGATCATTTTCCCGCGCAGCGTCCAGCCTGTTCCCGCACCCAGGAGGAAAATAAGCAGACACAAAAACAGCCGCATCATCACACGGCGCTTCTTCTGCTGCCTCGTCCGCTCCCGGCGGATTGCCGTCTGCCTGCCGGATGTACGCCTCTTCCTGCCACCAGATCTGCGCCCCGGCTCATCCTCTTCCCCCAGACGCAGACGGTCTTCTCTTCCGTTCTCCATATTTATCACTCCCCATGAGCACCGTTCGCTCCGAACCCGCTCTCTGAGATGAACCAACGGACGCGTCATAGACGCCTCCCCGATATGTTAAGCAAAAAAACTGTTGTAAAATCTCGACGTTTCCTCCGGATCTTACAACAGTTTCTCTGCTTGCTACTGTTCATGCGCTGCATAACCAGCAAAGGAAAATGCCTGCCACAAACAGTAATCTCTGTTTCCAGTCAGAAACCTGTCAGTGACACGACTGCCTCCCCACAAGGGTACAAACGGTATCGTGAAGACCTTTCTGACGTATATGTTATAACTTAGACTCTGGACAGATATTCACCAGTACGTGTATCGATCTTGATCTTATCGCCCTGGTTTACGAATAACGGTACATATACAGTAGCGCCAGTCTCTACAACTGCCGGTTTGGTAGCGCCTGTAGCGGTATCGCCCTTGAAGCCCGGCTCTGTATCTGTGATCTCAAGCTCTACGAACAGCGGCGGTTCTACGGAGAATACCTTGCCGTTGTAAGAACAGATCTTGCACATCTCGTTCTCTTTTACGAACTTGAGTGCGTCGCCGATTGTCTCCTGGTTTAAAGCTACCTGCTCATATGTGTTTACATCCATGAAGTTGTATAAGTCGCCATCGGAATACAGATACTGCATATCAACTCTGTCGATTCTGGCAGACGGGAACTTCTCGGTCGGACGGAAGGTTTTCTCTACAACGCCGCCATTCATTACGTTCTTAATTTTAGTACGAACGAACGCAGCTCCCTTTCCCGGTTTTACGTGCTGAAATTCCATGATCTGGTATACGTTGCCATCAATCTCCAGTGTGATGCCGTTTCTAAAATCGCCCGCTGATATCATAAATGATGCTCCTCCTTGAAAATACTCGCTTTATCTTTTTTATTTTATACTATAAAATCCTCTTTTTCAACTACTTTTTTGAAAACACAGGGCACATCATGTCAATTCCGCCCCTTATTTTTCTAAAATTGCCGATATTTTTTCTGAAAACAACTGATTTTCCACCGTTTCCGGCACTCCTGTCAGCATCCAGTTCTGCCACTTGGCAAGCTCTTTCAAACCGTTCAAAAACACCCAGCTACAAACTTCCGCTATTTTTTTCCTGTCTTCTCACATAGAACCACAGGACAATTTTCTCCAGATACCGCTTTAACACGATCTGGATCTCTTCCTTCGGATTGATCGGCTTTACAAGAATCGAATAGATGCCTGTCCGCCTCGCCCCGTACACATCCGTAAAGAGCTGATCCCCGACAAACATCGTCGAGCGCTCGCCCGTTCCCATCCGGCGCATCGCCTGCCTGTATCCGCTGCGCTTCGGTTTTCTGCCCTTGTAAATATAATCCGAACCTACCTGTCCGGCAAACGGGGCGACCCGCGCCTCCTTATTATTCGAGAGCAGACAGGTGTGGAACCCGATCGCCCGCAAACGTTCAAACAGCTGTACTGCCCGCTCGTCCGCCGGGGCACCGTGCGGCACCAGCGTATTGTCAATATCAAATATGATACCCCGCATTCCCTTCTGGTAAAACTGCTCATACGGGATATCATACGCAGAATCCAGCCATTCATCCGGATAAAACGCATTTCCCATCATCTGGTCTCTTCCCCGTTCTTTCCAGACTCATACGACGGCACATTCCGCTGCTGTATCTTCTGCAGTTCCTCCATAAATGTATCGACGTCTTTAAACTCCCGGTATACCGATGCAAACCGCACATAGGTAACCACATCCAGATCCTTTAACCGCTCCATCACAAGTTCCCCGATCACCGCGGTCGAGATCTCCCGTTCTTCCCGGTTAAATAAATTGTTTTCCACATCGTCGATCAACGCCGAAATCTGTCCCGGAGAGACTGGGCGCTTGTGGCAGGAATGCAGGATTCCTGCCTCTATCTTCGCCCGGTCGTACATCTCCCGGGTATTATCCTTTTTGACAACCATCAGAGGGATTGTCTCAAGTTTTTCATATGTGGTAAAACGCTTTCCACAAGTCTCGCACTGTCTCCGGCGTCTGATAGAACTGTTGTCATCCGCAGGCCGTGAATCGATTACTTTCGTGTCAGCCGCGTTGCAAAATGGACACTTCAATCGCTCTTCCCCTTTTCTGGTTTTATTGATATGCCCCCGCCAAGTTTTCATAACATATCATACTTATTATAATATCGCAGGAAGTGCGCTTCTGCAAGCAGAAGTTTTCCGCTATTCCTTCTTTATTCCTTCTTTTCTCTCTCTTCTTTCAGCCTCACCAGAATAATGTCATCCCCTATCTGGCAGATGTCGCAGAATGGAATTATGTACTCTTTTTCCCGCCCCAGAAAGCCCCAGACACAGCCCGGTCCCGGCACGATGATCGCAAGCATTTTTCCCGTGCTGATGTCAAAATCGACGTCGCCCACAAAACCAAGGCGCTTGCAATCTTTTACATTTATAACTTCCCGCTGTTTGAGTTCACAGATACGCATAGACATAAACCTCCCGGATCCTTCTGTAATCAAAATATGTACAAAAGGACCGGGAGGTTCTTCCTGGACAGGTATTTTTATCTACTTTTATTTCGTAACTTCTGATAACGTCACGCTGTCAAAATGCAACGTATAATCAATCAGATGCGGCTGGCTCATCGCCACCGTCAAGGCACTGACCGCTACATCCTCATCCAGCGTTACCGGAATCTGGAACTCGGAATTGCCCTCGGTCTGGATCGGATCATACTGCACGTCATCCACCAGCATATACTCATAGTTCGGGCTGCTCCAGACAATATCGGCAGTCACCTTTCCATCCTTGACGATAATGGTCGCCGGGCTGTCCACCGATGCTCTGCCGGAACCTCCCTGCAGGGTTACCTCACAGGTATAAGTGCCGTCTGCCACATCTGCAGTCTGCCCTGTCGGTTTCTGGGCATCTGCCGCATCATCGCTATTCTCCGTCTCGGATGATGCCGCTTCCGCGTCCTCTACCTCTCCGGAAACCGGATTTTCTACCCTTACTTTGTGGTCGTACCAGGTGCCCTTCTTACCAATCAGAGCCAGGTCAAATTCTTCTCCGAGCGCCGGAACCGGCACATCGAAGCCGTTGACCTCCTCGCTCAGACCGTCGCTGTAAGTAACCGTGTCCACGGTTGGCTGCAGCCAACCGGCTTCATCTTCCTTGGCTTCGTCCGCAGTACCCAGATACAAATTCACGATATTTTTCGAGGTCAGGCTGATATGGAGTGTCGCCTCGCCATCCTTGACCGTCAGGACGCCTTTTCCATTTTTCGATTCATTGACCTTGAACATACTGCTGTCCGTCTTAAAATCGACGGTGTAGACGCCGTCTGCAAGGTCAATGCTGCTCTTTTGATCGGCATTCTCGGTTTCTGCGCTCTCTGTCTGCGCCACGGTGTCAGCTGCGTCCTGTTTCTGTCCTCCGCACGCTCCGAGAAAAGCGGCAGCAAGCAGAAGCGCCGCTAAATTCAATTTCTTTTTCATATACATTATTTCGCAATAGAATCAATGGCTGTCCGTGTATGAGCAACATAGAATGATTCTACCGCTTTAATTCTGCCCAGACCGGAAATCTGAGTATCTACCTTGTCAAATGCACCTGATGCCTCAAACTGGCTCTTCCAGGAATCCTCGTCATCGCCTGCCATGTCGTTGTTTGCGTGATCACCTGCAACTACCATCAGCGGACGAAGAACGACATTCTTATAACCTGCTGCCTTCACTGCCTCGATAACAGACTCACAGGAGGTCTCTTCCGGCTCGCCCTCTACGGTACCGATAAATACATTGCTATATCCAAGATTCTGCATCTGGGTCTGCATCTGGCTGTAGGTTACCTTTGCAACGTGTGCGGTACCATGCCCCATCAGAACGAATGCAGTTCCCTGATCGGCTGCGTCAGCTGCATCTTTAAAACCTGCTTCCGAAGCTGCCTCTGCTACAACTGCTTTTGCAACTGCCTCTTTATCTGCATTGATAACGGTTGCATCGTCGCCAACCTCACCCAACAACGGCTCTGCGACAGCTATCTGCTCGAATTTATCCTGATACTTCTCGAGCGCCTCAACCATCTCGTCATACTCAGCACCGTGCATCAGGTGGGTCGGCTGGACAACCAGCTCTTTAACTCCGTTCTCCACGGCGCGCTCCAGTGCCTGATCCATATTGTCGATGCACTCGCCGTCACGAGCCTCAACGTGGTTGATAATGATCTGTGCGGTAAATGCACGGCGGACTGCCCAATCCGGGAATGCATCCTGGATGGAATCCTCGATACTCTTGATATCTTTCACACGGCTGTCGTTGAAGGAAGTACCAAAGCTGACTACCAGGATCTCCTTGTCGCCAATCTCATCCTGATTGCGCGGATCGTCCAGGCTCGCGTCGCCGGTATCACGACCAAAATAATCTGGATCTGCGTTCTCGCCTTCTACCAGTTCCTTCTGCTCGTCAGTCAGGGCATCCCATGCCTCTTTGGCTGCCTTGCACTGCTCATCCGTGTCATCGGTGCGCTCCTGTACATAGATGTCATCGATCAGCTTTGCCACCTTATCTGCTGCTTCCTGATCGGAATCGGCGCTCTCAGCTGCCTCGGTCTCTGCCTCAGAAGCCGCCTCCGTCGAGGTTGCCTGGCTGGATGTACTGCCACCGCAGGCTCCAAGCAATACGGACATCGTAACTGCCGCTGCACTTACAACTACTTTTTTGTTTTTTCTCATGTTTTCCTCCTTGTGTGACTCGCACAAAAATAGTTCTAACCGATATGTTCACGACAGCCGGCAGGTTTCCTGGCTTTCGGGTCATCATGCACGCCGCGCCTTCTCACTTTCGCAATGGCATCTGCGGCGCCACTCTCCGGTTCACAGTGACGAGATCGCACAGGTTTTGCACCTGTTTCCCTTTTACCCCCTGTCCGCGCCTGCCAATCCGAGCAATCTGACTGGTCTGGCACAAACAGCGGCACCCACTGCCCATATCAGCTTGTTTCATTATAGATGGGGTATGCTTAAAAGTCAATTTATCCTGGAAATTATATCAAAAAAGCACCTCTCATCCGGTTACTCTTCACGCACGTGCCCAGTAACGGAATTTGCCGTGGCTTCGCATTTAAATACGGCAAATTCCTGCTGCCACCACGTTTTCCTACGGCACTTTCGGTTCCAAAAGTGCCTACCCGTGAACTCTCTCATCCGGATAAAAGGTGCTCTCCTCCTCTTAATGATTTTATATTTTTTATGGCATAAATTTCCGGTAAATCGAAATAATTTTCTCATTCTTCACCGTCACAGCCGTGTTGTATGGCTTAAACTCCCCGATCAGCCGATCACGGATCGCGAATAATTCTTCCGCGGTATACACCTGCGGCGGTGTATCCGGGTCAGAATCATCTGTCAGGACAAAGTTCTCATCCATCTGCAGCGTAACCTCTCCCAGCTTATGGTAACTTCTCCCGACTGCCATCTCCAAGCCATAAAAGGAATCCTCCTCTACCATTCTCAGCTCTTCTCCCCCCTGTGCCGGACCGCCATTGATCTCGATCCGCCCAGACTCCTGTCGGTCAATCGAAGTAATGAGACATTCTTTCCCATCGATAAGCAGCGTATCTCCCGCCTGCAGTTCATCGATATCTGCCTTATGAAAATGCTCATAGTCATAGACCGTCAATGTGATGATAACATTGCTTTCATCCTGATGGATCTGCTGCGGTTTGAACCCAGCTGCAAAGGTACAGTTGTCAAAATGCGTCATATTGAGGGTTTCCCGGACTGGTTCAACCGTGAGCGGTTCCGTCCGCTCAGTTTCCTGCGTTTTATCCCGTTTGGGCTGCTCCTGCGCCTGATCATTTTCAGCCACAGCCTCACGGATCGCCCCCTGGCTCTCCTCATCGACAGCCCCTTCCTGTGTGGCTGTCTCCGATGCCGCGCCCGCACAGGCGGTCATCCATACACTCATCCCAAGTGCTGCGGCGATCCATGTTTGTTTCAATCGTCTCATGTTTGCTGCCGCCCCTTTCCCACTTCTCCTTTTTTCTGGCATTTTCGTAACTGTTCAGTACCTTCACAGTCACGCGCAAAAATCCATCAAAAATTGCCTACGGCAATGGGATTTTTCTGCTTTTTCTTCGCCGCCTCAACCAACTTCTCCATCTCCCGCATTACCTCTTCAAAATTCAACGCAGAAGTATCCAGTAAAATGGCGTCCTCCGCCTGCTTGAGAGGCGACAATTCCCGGTGCATATCGCGGTAATCGCGCTCGATGATATCCTGCTCGATCGCCTCCAGGGAACAGCTTTCCCCGCGTTCGGTCAGCTCTTTATAACGGCGTCCAGCTCTCACACGGCTGCTCGCGGTCAGATATACTTTCAGGGTCGCATCCGGCAGAACCGCCGTTCCGATGTCCCGGCCATCCATCACGACATCCCGGCGTCCGGCTAATTCACGCTGCAGCTCCACCAGTTTTTTGCGGACCGGCGCATAGACAGAGGTATTCGAAGCCATATTGCCAACCGCCTCCGTCCGAAGCTCGCTGCTGACATTCTCCCCATTTAAATAAACCTGCTGGACCCCATTTTCATATTCCAGTGAAATGGAAACCGTCTCACAGGCGCGTCCGATCGCCGCCTCATCATGGCAGTCGATGCCCTGTCGCAGAAAATACAATGCCATCGCCCGGTACATCGCCCCCGTATCTACATAAATATATCCATAATCTTCCGCCAGCTTCTTTGCCACTGTGCTCTTCCCAGCCCCGGCTGGTCCATCAATCGCTATATTAATCGGCATTTCGTTTCCCCTTTTTCATATCGTTATAATTCATGATTTTCCGCTGCGCTCCGTCCTGCCAGCACACCGGTCGACCACGCAATTTGTAAGTTGTAGCCGCCCGTGACTGCATCGAGATCCAGCACTTCCCCGGCAAAATAAAGCCCTGGAAGCTTCTTCGACTCCATCGTGGATGGATTAACTTCTTTTACCGTCACACCGCCCTGGGTAATGATCGCCTCATTGAAACCTCGCAGCCCGGTCAGCGTCAGTGTAAAATGCTTTGTCACCTCCGCCAGCCGTCTCCGCTCTTCCTTCGTCACGGCGTTGACCTGCTTGTCCGGCTCAATGCCGCTGCGGCGAATTATGACTGGTATCAGTTTTGATGGGTACAGATGGTTCAGCGCATTTTTAAACTGTTTATTCTTCTCCGCCTCAAAATCGCGCAGAATCCGCGCATCGAGCTGTTCCATGGAAAGCGCCGGTTTCAGATCGAGCATCAGAGTCAGCGGACCCTTTTTCAGTTTTTTCGCCGCATAACTGCTGGCACTCAAGAGTATCGGACCCGAAACGCCGTAATGGGTAAACAGCATCTCACCAAATTCACGGTAAACCTCTTTCTTTCCATTTAAAACAGCAGCTTCCACGTTCCGCAGGGAGAGTCCCTGCAGCTCCTTCACATCTTCCTTCGTCTCAAACGGAACAAGCGCCGGCGAAAGTTCCGTCACCTTGTGCCCTGCAGCCTCCGCAAACCGGTAACCATCGCCGGTTGAGCCGGTCGTCGGGTAGGACAAACCGCCCGTCGCCACGATCACTGCATCCGCAGCTATGTAGGAGCCCTTTTTCCCACGCTCATTACCGCCCTGCGCCAGAATCACACCTTTTAATACACCATCCTCCAGCCACAGTTCCCGGACTCCCTGATTCAATTCTACTTTCACGCGCAGTTCCCGCAGCCGTCTTGCAAACGCCGATGTCACATCCGATGCCCGGTCAGACACCGGAAAGACACGGTTGCCGCGCTCAACCTTAACATGACAGCCGTTCGCCTCCAGAAAATCCTTCATATCCTGGTTACTAAAACCGTAAAATGCACTGTATAAAAAGCGGCTGTTTGTCACAACACTGTCAAACAGACCTTCCATATCACAGTCATTCGTCACATTGCAGCGCCCTTTTCCTGTAATATAGATCTTTTTTCCCAGTTTCTCATTCTTTTCATAGATCGTTGCCGCGCAGCCATTTTCCGCCGCCGCAATCGCCGCCGCCATGCCGGCTGCCCCGCCGCCGATCACGATTATTTTTTTCATATTGCTATCCTTTTCGTTTTTATATCGCCTGGTGCTATCAATCCTGTACCAGGTGGATCGCAAATCCGCCGACTTCTTCTTTAAAATAGGCGAAAATACAGCGACCCTGCTCATCAAAGCGCTTCGTCTCTTCCCGAAGCGTCATACCGCGGTTCACAAAGTATCGGATCGCCGCCTCGCAATCATTTACACCAAAGCCAATATGGCCGTAGGTTCCGTGGCTCTCCACCTTCATATTTTCCGTCATGTCACCGCTGAACACCGCTTTCTCCGTCTCGCGCGGCATCAGCCCCATCAGGCGCGCCAGTGTCTCAGCAACCTCCCAGGCCTCGTCTTCCGATTTTGTATTGATTCCCACGTGTTTTACGTGCATATGAAATAATTCCATCGGGGTTGGATCCCCCGCATGCTCTGCCATAAATGCTAGTGTGCGCTCTTTTGCTGTCTGCTCCATTTTGTCCGTTTCCTTTCTATCGCTACATTTAACGCAAAGTTTACACAAATGTTTGTGTTTTTCAAAATTGCCGTCTTTTTCTTTAAATATTGATTTTACTGTATCTTACGAAGAATTGCAACCGCGCTTCTGCATATTTCCACACATGATTGCCAAATCGACAGCCCGCTTTTTTCTATCACTTACGCGGCTTTTTTACCTCACGGATCTTCTCCTCCATGGCCTCCACAACCGTTTCCAGCACCTTGACGCGCGCGTAATATTTGGAATTTCCTTCTACGATCGTCCACGGGGCATAGGTAGTAGAGGTCCGCACCAGCATCTCATTGACTGCCTGCTCGTATGCGTCCCATTTTTCACGGTTGCGCCAGTCTTCGTCCGTGATTTTCCACTGTTTTGCCGGAGCCTCCATGCGCTCCTTAAAGCGGCGTTCCTGCTCATCTTTATCAATATGAATCCAGAATTTCACGATCACCGCGCCAAAATTCGCCATGTGCTCTTCCATCTCGTTGATTTCCTGATATGCCCGTTTCCAGTCCGCCTCACTGCAGAAGCCCTCGATCCGCTCCACCATCACGCGCCCGTACCAGGTGCGGTCGAAGATCGCAATATGCCCCGCTTTCGGCATCTCCCGCCAGAAACGCCACAGATAATGGTGTACCTTCTCCACATCATTCGGTGCCGCCGTCGGATTGACCTTGTAGCCGCGTGGATCCAGGTGGCTTGTCAGGCGCCGGATCGCACCGCCTTTTCCCGCCGCATCCCAGCCTTCAAAGCCGATCACCACCGGAATCCGCAGCCGGTACAGCTCGCCGTGCAGCACCTCCAGCTTTTTCTGCAGCTTATCCAGACGTTCCTTATATTCCTCGCGTGTCAGCGTTTTCGTCAGATCCACGCCGGAAAGCACACCATTTTTAAACCGCTCATCTGGAAGTTTGACCGGCGGATGCACCGCCCCTTCCTCGCGTTCCATTCGGCGGCGGTTCAGCTCATACTCCAGCCGGTCTGTGACGGTGGATAAAATCTTGACTGCCGCATAATTTTTATCAGTCGCTTCCACGATCGTCCACGGCGCGTACCCGGTATCCGTCCGCTGCAGCATTTCCTCATTCATCTCCAGAAATGTATCGTAATCCTTGTTGCGCTTCCAGTCCGCCTCCGTCACACGCCACGCGGTCTCTTTGCTTTCTTCCAGCCGTTTAAAGCGCTTTTTCTGCTCGTCCCTGGAAATATACAGAAACAATTTGATCAGAATCATGCCGGAATCTGTCAGCTGCTTTTCAAATGAAAGGATATCCCGGAACGCCCCGTTTAGCTCCTGCCGCTTCGTCTCTTTGTCAAACCGGTCAACGGTAACCTTATCGTACCAACTCTTGTCAAAGATCATCATACGTCCATCTTCCGGTGTCCTCGTCCAATACCGCCAGAGAAATGGACGCATCCGTTCCTCCTCCCCCGTCTCCCGGCTCGCATAAACATCAAAGCCGCGCGGATCCAGCGGCTGGATCAGGCGGTTGATCTGCGTTCCCTTACCGCCTGCCCCGAAGCCGTCAAATACGATGACAACCGGGATCTTTTCCTCCTTACAGGCGCGCTGCAATTCTCCCAGCTTCACATCCATCTCTTCCCGAAGCTTCTTGTAATTTTCCTTATCCACTGATTTATTCAAATCTACTTTTTCCAGCATCTTTCCACCTCCACATCAAGCAGTAAAATGACCTTTCACCAATCCCATGGCATCACAACGCTTCGTCTTTACCCTTCCCCGTCATCATCTCATGCTCTTTTTTGATCTCTTCGTATAATTGTACCGAATCCCACTTCATATTATACGGTGTCAGGACTGCTTTATAATCAATCCGTCCGACTCCCTTTTTTCGGAGTGCGTGGATAAATGCATCGATCTGGGCGGAAGAAAAGCCTGCCATGATCGCCATCTCATCTGAGAAATCCATTTTCCTGGAAGAATCGTTCTCCGGCACTTCTCGCTGCAGCCTCCCGTCTGCCAGTTTCTGAGCGGACTCTTCTTTTTGCGTTTCCTCCCCGGTCTCTATTGCCTGTCTGGCTTCCTTGAGGACATCCTCATCCAGTCCTTTCACGCCAGCCAGCACGCCCACCGGCAGCCCGTACTCCTCCTTTTTCACTGCCCTTAAACGGAATCCCAGTGGCATAAGCGCCTGCTGCACCTTCATTTTTCTTTTGGAATCAGTAAAATTATACAATAATACGGTTGGTTTCATCGTAATTTATCGGTTCTCCTCTCTGTTTCTTATTCCCGCCTCATCAATTCTCCGGCTTCTCAATATGATTCTCTATTATATCCTTTTTCTCCCCTGCTGTGCAAGAAAAACAAAAAAACAGCGGCATCAGCCACTTGCTTTCGCTCGTCCGCTGTCTGCCGCTGTCTGATTTTTGTTTCATTTATGTATGTTTCCGCATTTCAGATCCTCTTCCGGTCTGCTGCCAGATAGCTCCCTAGTGAAGAACACCATTTGCATCCGCTACCATACCGTTCGGAGTTACCATGTTCGTCCAGAGTGCTCCGCTATTCAGGTCAAACAGATACCATGCGCCATCGATGAACTGATAGCCTGTCTTTCTTGCACCACGGGTACCGTCGGATACCGGATTCAGATAATACTTGTACGGTCCAATCTGCTGCCAGCCGGTCAACATCTTGCCTCTCGTACCATCGGATACCGGGTTTAAATAGAACCAGTTATTATCAGTATAGATCCAGTCTGTATCCATGAATCCGTTTGCATTCAGATGATACCACTCATTATCAACATATACCCAGTTGTTCTTAACCGGTACACCATTGATGTAGTAAGACCAGCCGTAAATGCTGTTTACCCACTGACCATTCGCATTTGCCGGAGTGGAACCACCAGAAGAATTATCGGTCGGAGGTGTACCTGTATACACATCTGAAGAATTCATATAATATTCATCGGACTCGTCACTCCACTCACCCTTATCGCTTCCGTCAACCGCGCGCACCTTAAAGGTATAATCGCCGGATTTCGTCATGTATGGGTAGAAATTGTAGCTTGTGCCTGTAGTTGTAACAGTCGTTACGGTAGAACTGTTGCGGTACAGTTTAACTTCATACTTGCTTGCATACGATACGCTGTCCCAGGTTGCGGTACGATTGCTCCAGCTAAGATCTTCGACCGTATCCAAATCGCCGTCAACAGCTGACATCGTAATCTTAACTTTCCACTCGCTCTTATCGCCAGATCGCTTCGTAACTTTGTAAGCCGACTTGGTTGCAGAAAGCTTTGTGCCGGATAACTGATAACCGTCCTTTGCCTCGATCGTCAGGTAGATGACCGGCTTATCACCTCTCTCCCACTCGCTGTCGTCATTGTCAAACTCCTGCTCGGTAATCTCAACATTACCCTTCGTAACTTGTACATCCGGATCCCCGATGCTGTCGCCCGCTTCCGGTTTCGCATTGACACGGAACTTAACTTCCGAGATCTTTTTGTCAGCCGCGTATGCCGGAATACTCATAGCCAGTGCCGCCATGATAGCAAGAACGGAAACCGCCGCTGCCTTCAGGTTATGTCTCATATCCCATCCTCCTTTTTTAATGTACTCTCGCGTACAAACTCTTGTTTCCATTATAACAAACATATCTGCCTGCGTCAAAATAAACTGTCGGTATTTTCAAAATTTTTACCTTGTTTTTTGAAGTAAATGTCTGTTTTCTGTTATTGACAGGATAGCACACTTTTATTACCTGAGAATAACTTTTTGTTTAAGGTTTTCTGACATTTTCGTCAATGATAAAATTTATATCATAATTGCTATTTTCTGTGACATAAAAAGAATGTACCTTTTTGTGTGATGGGGAATTCCAAGGAATTTTCTATCGCACAAAAAATAGACCGGGGCAGATTTCTGCGGTCCGGTCTATTTCTACCTTGCTTAAAAGCAGGTGTTCATTTTATTTGAAATACTCCACACCTGAAGCAAACAGCTGCATATCCTGATTTCCATAGATATTCATGCCTGTATCGCTCCAGCAGCGCTCGTTGTGACCCATCTTACCAAGAATACGTCCATCCGGGCTTGTGATACCCTCGATGCACTGGTAGGAACCGTTCGGGTTCCACTCCTCGCTGACGGATAAGTTTCCGTTCGGATCGCTGTACTGGATCGCGATCTGACCATTTGCGCGAAGTTTTGCAAGCCACTCCTCGTTGGCTACGAAACGTCCTTCACCATGGGACATCGGATTGCAGTATACGCCTCCCAGCTCTGCTTTTCTGAGCCACGGGGACAGGTTAGATACAACCTTTAAGTATGCCATGCGGGAAATGTGGCGTCCAATGTTGTTGGTTGTCAGAGTCGGGGAATCTGCTTTCTGCGGCTCAATCTTGCCTCCGGTTAAAAGTCCCAGTTTGATTAATGTCTGGAAGCCATTGCAGATACCCAGTACCAGACCATCCCGGTCATGAAGCAGTTTGTCGATCTCCTCCATCATCGCCTCGTTGCGGAATACCGTAGCGAAGAATTTAGCCGAACCATCCGGCTCATCACCTGCGGAGAACCCACCCGGGAACATGATGATCTGGGATTTCTTGATATCCTCTTTGTACTGCTCGATGGAAGAACGGATATCGGATGCATTCTGGTTGCGGAATACACGCACAATCGTCTCCGCTCCGGCTGCCTCAAACGCTTTCGCGCTGTCCAGCTCGCAGTTGGTACCCGGCATTGCCGGAATAAATACAGTTGGTTTTGCCACTTTATGTTTGCATACATATACCTTATCGGTATTGTAAAGTGTCTCTTCTGCTGCCTTCATCGGTGCGCCGGAAGCGGTCGGGAACACTTTCTCCAGGGTTCCGGTCCATGCTTTCAGAGCCTCTTCCATAGAGATCACGGTACTGCCATACTCGAAGGTTCCCTTGTCAGTTACCTCACCGATCACGGTGTACGGGATGGACAGCTCGCCTACCTTGCCATCCGGAACCTCGCAGACGATATTGCCCCAGCCAGCGGCGAAGAAGTCTCTCGGATCTACATTGTGCTCAATCTTTACGCCCAGGCGGTTACCAAATGCCATCTTGCTGACAGCCTCTGCCACACCAGCACCCTCAACCGCATATGCGGAAATAATCTTTCCAGACTCCATATCGCGGTAGATTTTCTCGTAACCATCCATGATCTGGCTGTAAACCGGCAGGTCATGTGCATCTTTCTCGATGGTAAAGAGAACAATCTTGCTGCCCGCTTTCTTAAATTCCGGAGATACCACGTGTTTGGTATCGGAAATATCAACTGCAAAGGAAACCAGTGTCGGCGGTACATCGATTTCGCCGTGCTCTTCATCATAGAAGCTGCCGGACATACTGTCCTTGCCGCCGATGGACGGAAGTCCGAATCCGAGCTGTGCACTGTAAGCACCGAGCAGAGCGGAGAACGGTGTGCCCCATCTCTTCGGATCTTCCGTCATACGTTTGAAGTACTCCTGGAAGGTAAAGCGGATCTTGTGGAAATCACCGCCGTTTGCCACGATCTTGGCAACAGAATCCAGCACTGCGTAAGTAGCGCCGTGGTACGGGCTCCAGCTGGACAGGTACGGATCATAGCCGTAGCTCATCATGGTAACGGTATCGCATTTGCCCTTGCTCATCGGCAGTTTTGCCACCATCGCCTGTGTCTCGGTCATCTGGTGGACACCGCCGTATGGCAGGAATACACTGCTTGCGCCCACGGTGCTGTCGAACATCTCAACCAGACCCTTCTGGGAGCATACATTTAAGGAAGAAAGCATGGACAGCCATTTTTCTTTGACATCCTTTACCTCCTGTTTATCAAATACATTGCCTTCCCTGGTCGGAACCTCAACGGTAACGGTTGTCTCCTGATGAGCACCGTTGGTATCCAGGAATGCACGGCTTAAATCTACGATCGTCTTGCCTCTCCAGTTCAGAACCAGGCGCGGGGACTCGGTAACAACGGCAACCGGAACTGCCTCCAGGTTCTCTTCTGCTGCATAAGCAAGCATCTTATCAACATCTTTCGGGTCTACCACCAGAGCCATACGCTCCTGTGACTCGGAAATCGCAATCTCCGTTCCGTCCAGACCTGCATATTTCTTCGGAACCTTGTCAAGGTCAATCTGAAGTCCGTCAGCTAACTCACCGATCGCTACCGACACGCCACCGGCGCCAAAGTCGTTACACTTCTTGATCAGACGGCTGACCTCTGGGCGGCGGAACAGTCTCTGTAATTTACGCTCGGTCGGTGCATTGCCCTTCTGAACCTCTGCGCCGCAGACCTCGATGGACTCCTCTGTATGTACCTTGGAAGAACCGGTTGCGCCGCCGATACCATCACGGCCGGTACGTCCACCCATCAGGATGATTACATCGCCCGGATCGGAAGTCTCACGGATGACGTTTTTGCGCGGAGCTGCTGCCATAACAGCACCGATCTCCATACGCTTTGCCACATAATTTGGATGATAAATCTCTTTTACATAGCCGGTAGCAAGACCGATCTGGTTACCGTAGGAGCTGTAGCCATGTGCTGCATCCTTTACGATGCGCTTCTGCGGAAGTTTGCCGTGCAGTGTCTCCGACATCGGACGGGTCGGATCAGCCGCACCGGTCACACGCATAGCCTGATATACATAGGTACGTCCGGAAAGCGGGTCACGGATAGCACCGCCTAAGCAGGTGGCAGCGCCGCCAAACGGCTCAATCTCGGTCGGATGGTTGTGGGTCTCATTCTTAAAGTTTACCAGCCACTCTTCTTCCTTGCCGTCGATGGTAACCGGAACTACGATACTGCACGCATTAATCTCCTCAGACTCCTCCAGATCCTCCAGCTTGCCTTCACGGCGAAGCTTCTTCATAGCGAGAACAGCCAGATCCATCAGGCAGACAAACTTGTCATCGCGATCTTTGTAGAGAACCTCGCGATCTGCCAGATACTGTTTGTAGGAAGCTTCCATCGGCTCATTGTAATCGCCCTTTGTAAAGGTAACGTCCTTTAACTCAGTCTGGAAGGTCGTATGACGGCAGTGATCGGACCAATAGGTATCCAGCACGCGGATCTCGGTCACAGACGGATCTCTCTTCTCTTCGTTCTTAAAGTAGTTGTGGATATGCTCGAAATCCTTGAACGTCATCGCAAGGTTCAGGGAATCGTAGAGTTCTTTTAACTCTGCCTCGCCATAACCGCAGAAACCATCGAAAATCTTGACATCCTCCGGCTGCTCAAATACCGTTACCAGCGTTTCCGGCTTTGCGTTGTTATTCTCACGGGAATCCACCGGGTTAATGCACAGGGACTTGATGCCCTCGATCTGCTCCGCGGTCAGTGTTCCGGAAATAACATAAGTTGTCGCGGAACGGATCACCGGATTTTCCTCTTCATTCAGAAGTTTCACACACTGTTCTGCGGAATCGGCTCTCTGATCGAACTGTCCCGGCAGGAACTCAACGGAAAAGATCGTATCGCCTTCCTTGGACGGGAATGCCTCCTCATAGACAAAATCAACCGGCGGCTCAGAGAAGATAGTAATCAGCGCTTTCTGATATGCATCCTCCGATACATCCTCAATATCATAGCGGATCAGTACGCGGACATCGGTGATCGTGTCGATCCCCAGATAGCTTGCGATCTCCTCTTTCAGATCGTGAGCCAATACGGCAAATTCCGGTTTTTTCTCAACGAAAATACGTCTTACGCTCATGTTTTCCTCCTGTTTTTTCGTATTTTAATGTTTCATGTTCTGTAAAATACATTCATTTTTTAGCATAAAAGGCAAATGCCTTCTTCTAGCATCTGCCTTTATCATACACAATTTTTATAGATTAGTAAAATTAATATATTTAATATTTTTTATTAACACATCTTATTGGTTACTGTTCACGCATACGTGCCCAGTAACGGAATTTGCCGTGGCTTCGCATTTAAATACGGCAAATTCCTGCTACCACCACGTTTTCTTACGGCACTTTCGGTTCCAAAAGTGCCTACCCGTGAACAGTAACTCTTATTGTATCTCTTGCCTTATTTCATTCCTGCTTTCTTTATTTTGAAATCATTCTTTAAAACGATTTTTTCTGTTCCAACGCCCCTGTCTCATTCAGTGCAAGCAGCTTTCCCATCCCCGTCGAACGGTCATACGAAACAACCGACAGACTGGCATTCGCCACAATGATCTCCTGCGGCTCCCGATGGAAACGGAGCAGATAATTCATCAAAAAGACGAGGATCCCACCGTGCGCCACGATCACCGCATCCCCGGCTGTCTCCTCCAAAATCTGTCGGATTGCCCGTTCACTCCGCGCCTCGCAGGATTTTCTTGATTCTCCGCCGGACGGGATGCCGACCATCGGCTGTTCCCTCCACAGATGAAATTCATCCGGGTACTCTGCTTCCACCTGCTGCCAGCTTTTGCCTTCCCAGCATCCAAAATCGCGCTCCCGCAGCCCCGTCAGGCGGCGGAGCGGTAATTTTCCTTCCTTTGCCAGGATCTCCGCCGTCTGGAATGCACGCGCAAGCGGGCTGGCATAGACCGCATCGATCCGCGTTTTTGCCGGATAGCCGCTCCTTTCTTTCAGGACAGTGGCAAGCTGCTCCGCCTGCTGCCGTCCTGTTTCGTTCAGCGGAATATCCGTCGTTCCCTGTATCTTTCCCGCCCGGTTCCAGTCGGTCTGACCGTGGCGTACCAAATAAAACAGCATTTTCTATTACTCCTGTTCATCTATCTCTTTCTGAGCCATCTCTGCGGCCTGACCGCTGACCTTCATCGCGTCCATCGTCAGCTTCATGATGTCACGGATCTCATCCTCGCTCATCTTCATGCGCTCCGCCAATTCCGCAAGGGTCGCCTCACGTCCCAGCTCCCGCGCCATGCTCGCAGAAATATCCTTGAGGACATTAACGCGCACCGCCATCTCCTCCTCGATCTTCGTCTCGCGGTTCTGAATCTGCAGCGCATCCTCGATCGCCGCGCGCACCTTTTTCTCCATCTGCGCGTCGAAATCACCGTTTTCGTACTCGCTTGCGAACAGAAACAGCGCCATATTTGCCTCCTGCACCAGATCGCCCGCCGGAAGTCCCCGATCGTGGTACTCCTCCGCGATCTGAACCGCCTTCGCCAGTTTTAACTCCGTCAGACGGGAAGCCGCTGTCTTGTCCCCCTCCGTCAGTTTTTTCAGAAGCGCCGCTTCCTCCTCCGGCGTGCCCTGCGGGAGATTTTTCAGTTCCTCTAAGTAAATATCATAAAATGTATTAGATTCCATGTGATATTCCCTCCTAAAAAATACATACTTCTAAGATGATTCCGTCATTTTATCACAAACAAGACACAGATACAATCATTATTGACTCCGTCCTTCAATCATGTTACACTGAATACAGTTCTATAAGGAGGACTAATAAATGGATATCAACTATGAATTATATAAAGTATTTTACCACGTAGCCTCGACGTTAAGTTTCTCCGAGGCATCTAAGCAGCTTTTCATCTCCCAGTCGGCGGTCAGCCAGTCGATCAAGGTACTGGAGAAGAAACTGAACCAGACTCTTTTCATCCGCAGCACAAAAAAAGTACAGCTTACCCCGGAAGGCGAGATCCTACTCAAGCACGTGGAACCGGCGATGAACCTGATCCGTCAGGGCGAAAACCAGCTGCTCGACTCTAACAGCTTAAACGGCGGTCAGCTCCGCATTGGCGCAAGCGATACGATCTGCCGCTATTATCTGGTGCCATTTTTAAGCGAATTTCACAAGCGCTACCCGAATATCCACATCAAGGTTACCAACCGTACCTCCATCGAATGTGCGCGGCTTCTGGACAACGGTCAGGTCGATTTTATTCTGACGAACTATCCAAACTCCGGGCTCGGTGGAACGCAGAATATCCATGTGCTGCGCGAATTCAACGATATATTCGTCGCCAATGAGACCTATTTTCCGATGAAAGACCGCCCGGTTACACTGCACGAGCTGCAGGCGCTCCCAATCCTCATGCTGGATCGCAAGAGTACCACCAGCGAATTTCTGCACAACATGTTCCAGAAGCACCAGCTCGACCTCGTACCGGAGATTGAATTAAGCAGCAACGATCTGCTCATCGATCTGGCGCGCATCGGTCTCGGCATCGCATTTGTCCCGGATTTCTGTCTCCCGGCTGGCGAAAAAGAACTTTATGCCCTGACCCTGACTGAAGCCCTGCCGCCGCGCCAGCTCGTCGTCGTCCACAATGAGACAATGCCGATCTCACAGGCATCGCGTGAATTTATTGAACTTCTGGAAAACGGCTCCAAAACGCCTGAAGCTCCTGCTCCAGAGACGAAAGACTGACCCGTTTGACATCGCTCCATTCCCTTGGAAATAATTCCCGGTACTCCCGACGCCAGAACCGGTCATCCAGTAAAAGGATGACGCCCTGATCGGACGCGGTCCGGATGACCCGCCCTGCCGCCTGGAGTACCTTATTCATGCCCGGATACTGGTAGGCATATGCAAATCCATCATTTCCCGCTTCTTCAAAATATCCCTGCAAAATTTTCTGCTCCGTGCATACCATCGGGAGCCCGGTTCCGACCACGATCACGCCGATCAGCCGGTCGCCTGTCAAGTCGATTCCCTCCGAAAACAGACCGCCCATCACGCAGAACGCCACCAAGGAGGTATCACGTTCAGCTGTTTGTTCGGGAGAAAATTTCTGTAAAAATGCTTCTCGTTCCTCCTCGGTCATGTGAGAATCCTGGATCAGGATTTCCATGCTTTTTCCGTTTTTCCCGGAATGATTTTTCATTTTTTCATTATCTTCCAATTCAACATTCTGATACGCATATTCTTCTTCACACACCTCACGTACCCGGTTCATATACTGATACGACGGAAAAAACACAATATAATTGCCCTTTTTCACACTTGCCATCGTCTGGATGTAGTGCAGCACCCGCCGATATTCCGTCTCATTGCGCCGCGTATACCGGCTCGTCACATCCGTCGCCGCCAGCAGAAGACGCCGCTCCTGCGGAAACGGGGACGGCACATAGACCGTATAGTCCTCCTCCTGATCCGACAGAAGCATCCGGTAATACCGGAGCGGCAGAAGCGTTGCCGAGAAAAAGACCGCCGCTTTCCCCTGCGACAGGCACTGCGCCAGATTTTCAATCGGATTGACACAATAAAGCCGGATGACAAATTCGCCGGACGGCAGAAGTTCCGTATAAATCCTGTAATGCTCATCGACCCGCTCATACATATTTAAAAAATGTCGCACCGAAAAATAAAAATCCAGAATCGTGTCCCGCCCATCTTCCCCGCCCGGCTTTTCCAGATACTTTTCCATTTCTCCAAAAACACCGTTTAACACTGAAACCAGATGTCCGGCATCCTTGAGCACCTGGTAGCCGCTGCACTCCCGCTTCATCTCCAGAAGCGCCTTATTTAACCTTGTAAGCTGCCGCCCCAGCGCCGGCGCACGATGTCCCAGTACCTTTTTCGTCAAAAGCACTTCTTCCTTTATAATAGAAGCACTATACATTTCCCGCGCGCGCGATACCAGATTGTGAGCTTCATCCATCAGGAAGAAATAGTCTCCCTCCGCCCCATCCGCAAAATAACGCTTCAAGCGCACATCCGGGTCAAAGACATAATTATAATCGCAGATGATCCCATCCACAAACGAAGAAATATCGAGGCAGAACTCAAACGGGCAGACCTGAAACTTTTCCGCATACTCTAAAATTACCGAACGCGTGATTCCAAATTCCTGATGCAAAATTTCATACACCGCATCGTTGACACGGTCAAAATGCCCTTTCGCACGCGGGCACATTTCCGGATTACACACCGGTTTTTCCAAAATACACAACTTTTCCTTTGCCGTGATCGTGACCGAACGAAAATACAGCCCGCGTTCCCGCAAAATCGCCAGCGCCTCTTCCGCCACCGTCCGCGTGATCGTCTTCGCCGTCAGGTAAAAGAGTTTCTGCCCATGCCCTTCCCCGATCGCTTTAAGCGCCGGAAATACCGTCGAAAGTGTCTTTCCAATCCCGGTCGGGGCCTGGACAAACAGCCTGCGCCCGCGCTCCAGCGTCCGGTAAACCGCCACCGCCAGATCCCGCTGTCCCGCCCGGTACGGATAGGGAAATTCGAGCGCTTTGATTGATTCATCACGTCGCAGCCCGTTGTGATAGAGGTAACGCGCCCATTTGACATATTCATGGATCAGACCAGCAAACCATTCAGAAAGTTCGTTCATCGTCTGGATCTCCTGAAAGCGGCGGATCTCCTCCGTCTCCAGATTACAGTAGGTGAGCTGCAGTGTCACTTCGTCCAGCGCTTCCTGTAATCCATAGATATAGCCATAACAGCGCGCCTGCGCCATATGCACGCCAACCGCTTCTTCCAGACAGTTTACATCCTGGTAAACACACTTGATCTCATCGATCGTGACATCTTTTCCATCCCGGATGATTCCATCCGCACGCCCCTCGACCACGATCTGGAATCCGTCCTCCTCCACCGAATGGCGCAGCGACACCTCCGCCTGATACCCTGATCCCATCCGCCGCTGTATCTTCCGGTGCATCCGTCCTCCAGCTAACATCGCCTCTTTCTGTGCACCCTCCGTGCACCGGTTATCAATATCCCCCGAACGCAGAACGAACTCAACCAGATTGCGGACGGAGATCCGTATCTGCCTGCCGGTCAGCTCCATGTGTAGTTCCTCCCTTCCCCGTACATGTACTCTCGGAATCTTTCTGTGCTTGATTTTGTGAAATGATTTTTTGTCAGTTGTGCCCAAATTTCTGAGGCGTACGCGGTGCGTACGTTGATGAAATTCGGGTGCGGCTGGCGGAAAATCAGCCACAAAAGCACGTGCAGAAAGACTCCGAGAGTACATATATATGTCTATCAAAAAGACTGCAGACACCATCTTCTCTCCGGCACCCGCAGTCTTTCTTTATTTTCGTACTATCAACTTTTCTTTCATCATGCCGATTCGAGCCATACATATCCTTCCAAAATATCTATGATATCTATGTTCCACTTGAACCAGCCTTCCAGCCCTTTTATGCCGCTGTCACATTGTCCGCTTCCATCGTGTCAAGGAACGCCTCATACTCTGCATCCTCGCCCGTGTACTCAACGGTCAGAATCTGTGTCAGATCCAAACTCATAACTCCCAGAATCGACTTGGCGTCAATGACAACACGGTTATAAAAAACATCAATATCAAAATCGCATTTCATAGAAGCATTGACAAATTTCTTTGCATCTTCTATCGTTTTCAGCATAATTTTTCTCTGTTTCATAATAAACAACTCCTTTTTCCTGAATGTACCAACAGAATTTTTCCCTCCGTTTTTTAGGCACATTTAAAACCATAAAGATTTATTCAGTGTTTATAGCATGATTTTTGTCGAATGTCAATTTGATTTCTTTTATACCGCATATTTTTAATACATGATTTTTACCAAAAAAGCAGAGTGTTTCTTAGTAAAATATTCCGACGTCTAGAACTATCGTCGTATTCATTTCATGATATATTGTCATTATTTATATACATCAAATGGTTTAACGGATTGTTTTTGGGCAGTTGAACTAAATATTCATTGTGATTTTCCACCCAGCATGAGCACACAAATTCTCTTTTACCAATTTATCCTGATCTCTAGTTTCCATATAAAATGATGAATGATACTTAATAAATGGAAAAAAATATATTAAATCAAAAAAAATGAAAAATTATAAAAAAATTGTTGACTTTTCGTTATGGCTATGATATCATAACTGAGTCAGCAGCGAAGGGGAATAGTTCAATGGCAGAGCAACGGTCTCCAAAACCGTTAATGGGGGTTCGAATCCCTCTTCCCCTGCTTCTAAAGGCGTCAGTGATTCAGAGATGAGTCATTGGCGTTTTTTGTTTTTTTAAACATTTAAGTCAAACGTCCGCGAGACTTGACGCGTGATTCTGGTCAGAGAAGCTGACATATTCCTATCAGAATCACTGCGCATCCTCGCGGAGCGTTTATCTCAGTCGGAGACCTAACTCCCACTGAGACAAATTTGCTGTTACTCACATTACGCTAATATTATTTTTCTTAAATTTTCCCAAAATCCAAGCAACCTACAGCAGCCCAATCGCCTCCCGCACATTTGCCACCCCTTCCAGCCGGATATCCGACCTTGGTTTCAATTTACTGACATTGACCATCGGAAGAATACATCTTGTAAATCCCATCTTGACTGCCTCATGGACTCTCTGCTCTGCCATCGAGACGGCGCGCACCTCTCCGGAGAGTCCGACCTCGCCAAATACGATCGTTTTCTCATCCAGCGGACGGTCTTTATAGCTGGAAATCAGCGCCATCACGATCGCAAGGTCAAGCGCCGGCTCGTTCATCTTCATGCCGCCCGCAATGTTGACATACGCATCGTACCCGGACAGGGCATAACGGCATCGTTTTTCCAACACTGCCATGAGCAGGTTCACACGGTTGTAATCGACGCCCGCTGCCGTCCGCCGCGGCAGTCCGAAATTCGTCTTTGACACCAGCGCCTGCACTTCCAGAAGAATCGGGCGGGTTCCCTCCATCGAGCAGGCAGTCACCGCACCGGATGCCTCCGCCGGGCGCCCTTCCAGCATAAATTCGGATGGATTCGGCACCTCCGCCAGTCCTTCCTCCCGCATCTCAAACACGCCGATCTCATTGGTCGAACCGAAGCGGTTCTTCACTCCCCGCAGAATCCGGTAGGACGCATGGCGATCGCCCTCAAAATATAGCACTGTATCGACCATATGTTCCAGCATACGCGGTCCCGCCACAACGCCCTCTTTCGTCACATGACCGACGATAAAGACTGTCACGCCCAATCCTTTTGCGAGCTGCATCAGGACGCCGGTGCACTCTCTTACCTGGCTGACACTGCCCGGTGCGGAACCCGCCGCTTCGATAAACATGGTCTGGATCGAATCGATCACGACCACATCCGGACGTACCTCCCGGATCACCTCCGCGATCGTATCCAGGTTCGTCTCACTCAAGAAGGAAAGTGGTCCGCGCACTGTCCCGATCCGGCTTGCCCGCAGTTTGATCTGTTTTAATGACTCCTCACCGGAAACGTATAAAACCTTCTGTTCCTGTCCCGCCAGGTTCCGGCAGACCTGCAGAAGCAGGGTTGATTTTCCGATTCCCGGATCTCCGCCGACCAGCACCAGGGAGCCACGCACCACGCCGCTTCCAAGCACCCGGTCAAGTTCTGCAAATCCGGTTCTCGTCCGATCCGTATCGGAAAGCTCAATTTCATCTAAGCTAACCGGCTTTGCCTGCGCGCCAACCCGTTTCCCCGGTGCCGCTGTCAGAGAAGCCGCTGCCGCATACCGCCCTGCTGCCGTACCGGATGATGCCGGTGCGGACGGCGCCTCCACCATCGTATTCCACGCCTTGCACGCCGGGCACTGCCCCATCCATTTGGAAGATTCATAACCGCATTCCCTGCAGAAAAATCCCGTTGATTTTGCCTTTGCCATGCTGATTCCTTTCCAAACACTTCTTCTCATATTTCTTATTACACAAAAAGCCGCTGCATGGCGGAAACCGGCTTCCGGCGCACACGCCCGCCATTCCTGCCATGCAGCAGCTTTCATCTCATGCATTGTAACTTGTACGTAACGTTTTGTTTTTCTTTTCTTTATCTGGCTTCAATCCGGATTGCGGTTGCCTTGCCCGGGTTCAGCTCCACGCTCAGTACCAGTTTGCCACTGACGTTGGTCTTCATGCCGCCGACCGATACGCCGTCTACATATACCTCATACTCACGCTCATCCTCTAACTGAATGGTAATCTGAGCATCCTTCTCGCCCTCAACCGAAAACTGTACGGAAGTATCTCCCGCCTGGAAATGATTGACTGCCGTGCCCGGTACCGACTCATATACGAACATTCCGTTGCGCTCCAGCTTGGTAATCTCGCCGAATGTTTTTACCTTATAAAGATCGCCCTGAAATTCAAAATCCTGCAGCTTGGACTTTGCTGCTAACATATAATTGCCAAAACTGATGGTTCCGTCATCCTCGATGCGGATTAACTCGCTAACTACTGGCATAATGCTTTATCCTCCTAGTATCCTTTTAATCAATATCGCAACTGCTCCGCACTTACACAGTTACTCAATAGTATCATTTTAACACACTTCGACCGGGTTTACCAGTCTTTTCGCTTCCAGCCCTTTAGACCGTCTCAAATTTCAGCTGGTCGCCATCTTTTTCAATCCGAACCTCTGTTTTTTTCCGGATCGTGCCTTCCAGGATCTTCTCAGAAAGCTGATCCTCGATCTGCGTCTGGATCGTCCGGCGCAACGGTCTTGCACCATATTTGGAATCATATCCCTTGTCTGCCAGGAAATCGATCGCATCATCTGTGATCGTGAGCGTCATTCCAAGCTGATCCTCCGTCCTTTTCTTGATGCCGCGCAGCAGAATGCCCGCGATCGTCTTGATATTCTCCTTCGTCAGAGGATGGAATACTAAAATCTCATCGATTCGGTTTAAAAACTCTGGCTTAAACATCCGGCGCACTTCCTCCATCACGCGTTCTTTCATAAACGCATAATCCGCTTTCTCACCGCTCTCCGACGAGAATCCAAGCCGCTTCGGGGAAATAATATTTTCAGCGCCCGCATTGGAGGTCATAATCAGAATCGTGTTCTTGAAATCCACCTTCCGTCCCTGTGCGTCCGTAATGTGCCCGTCATCGAGGATCTGCAGCAGAATGTTAAATACATCCGGATGCGCTTTTTCAATCTCATCAAAGAGAATAACCGAATATGGATTGCGACGCACCTTCTCGCTGAGCTGTCCGCCCTCCTCGTAGCCAACATATCCTGGCGGCGAACCGATCATCTTGGAAACGCTGTGTTTCTCCATGTACTCCGACATATCAACGCGGATCATCGCATTTTCCGTGCCAAACATCGCCTCCGAGAGTGCCTTGGAAAGCTCTGTTTTTCCGACACCCGTCGGCCCCAGGAACAGAAACGAACCGATCGGCCGCTTCGGATCCTTGAGTCCCACACGACCACGGCGGATCGCACGCGCCACGGCGGATACAGCTTCCTCCTGTCCGACCACACGCTCATGCAGAATGGACTCCAGTTTCAACAGCCGCTCTGACTCTTCTTCTGCCAGCTTGCGAACCGGGATCTTCGTCCAGTCAGAAACAATGTCCGCAATCTCATTTTCACCGACCACTAACTTGCGTGAATTTTTCTCTTTTTCCCATTTTTCACGAATCTTTTCAATCTTTTCCTGCTTTTTCTGCTGCTTCTTCTTGATTTCACCGGCTTTCTCATAGGCTTCAGCCTTGATCGCCTCTTCCTTCTGACCTTCGAGTTTTTTGATCTCCGCTTCGAGCTTTTTGATTTCCTCCGGCTCCGTATATACAGTCAGACGCAGCTTCGAGGATGCTTCATCGATCAGATCGATCGCCTTGTCCGGCAGAAAACGGTCATTGATATAGCGGGCAGACAGGCGCACCGCTGCCACCAGTGCCTCATCCTGGATCGTCACCTTGTGATGTTCCTCATAGCGGCTGCGAAGCCCCTTCAAAATCTCGATGGATTCCGCCTCCGTCGGCTCATCCACCATAACCGGCTGAAACCGGCGTTCCAAGGCCGCATCTTTTTCGATGTATTTGCGGTATTCTTCCAGCGTCGTCGCACCAATGAGCTGAATCTCGCCCCTCGCCAGCGACGGTTTCAGGATATTGGAGGCATCGATCGCGCCCTCCGCGCCGCCTGCGCCGATGATCGTGTGAATCTCGTCAATAAACAAGAGCACATTTCCACTCTCCCGCACCTCGGCAAGTACCTTCTTAATCCGCTCTTCGAACTCACCGCGGTACTTGGATCCTGCGACCATGCCGGACAAATCGAGGCTGACAACCCGCTTTTTCGCGATCGTCTCCGGTACATTGCCGGAAACAATGAACTGTGCCAGACCTTCCACAACCGCCGTCTTTCCGACGCCTGGTTCCCCGATCAGGCACGGATTATTTTTCGTCCGGCGGCTTAAAATCTGAATAACACGTTTCATTTCCCGTTCCCTGCCGATGACTGGATCGAGCTTTCCGTCCCGCGCCATCTGGGTCAGATCCCGGCTGAAATTGTCCAGATTCGGTGTATTGCCTTTCTCCGGGCGCACCCGTCCTGCTGCCGCATCTTCCGCTGCCTCGGACGGCGCATCATCGCCCATAGCCCCCATCAGATCCACATATAATTTCTGAATATTAACATTCATTGTATTGAGTAAACGGCACGCAGTTGATTTTCCATCCTTGATGATAGCAATCAGGATGTGCTCCGTTCCAATCAGAGGCGCTTTGAAAAAAACCGCCTCATCATAACTCGCCTGCAGCACGGCGCGCGCCCCCGGCGTATACTCAATCTGTCCCTCTACCTGAGTCGCCACTGCCGGGCTTATCAGACGTTCCATCAGTTCCATGACACGCTCTTCTGTCACATCATGTTCTGCCAGAACCGCTGCCGCCACGCCAGTTTCCTCTTTTATCAGTCCTAAAAGCAGATGCTCCGTCCCCACATAGCCGTGTTCCAGCTCCTGCGCTGTCTCGACTGCCAGACGGATCGCTTCTCTGGCTTTCTGAGTAAAACGATCGATCATTTTACTGTTCCTCCTGTTTCTTTTTACTTTACACCAGCTTCGGCAGTTCCTCCCGCAGATACCGCGCCCGCTCTGCCTCCAATTCCTCACGTCCCAACGGCTTGCTCGAACGTTTCTGTAAGTTTGCCGGCTGGATGCCGATCATCAGGCGGTAAATGCTCACAAATTCTGCCGGTTTTAACAGCCCGTCCGCGATGCCCGCCCAGACATGAGATAGAAATGTCATCGCTTCCTTGAGCGTCATCCGGCGCGCATATTTCAGAACGCCGTAGGACTTGTACGCCTCATCCTCCCGCTCCAGGCGGTGCCTCGACAGAGAAACCTCGCGGAACTGATTTTCCTGCGCCGAAAGCTGCCCCGCCACGTTGGCTACCAGCTCCAGAATCTCTTGTTCGGTGATGCCGAGTGTCTTCTGATTGACTACCTCGTACAGATCGCCATAGTTTTCATTGCCTCTGCCATAAACGCCGCGCACGGTCGTGCCGAAACGTCCCATATCGCCCAGAAGTTCCTGAAATTTCTTATTCATCGTCAGAGACGGCAGATGCACGACCACAGACGCCTTCATTGCTGTTCCGACATTCGTCGGATAGGACGTCAGATATCCATATTTCTCATTAAATGCATACGGAATCTTCTCGTTGATATAATCATCCAGCGCATCCGCTTTTGCATAACATTCTTGCAGATCGAGTCCCGATGCCAGCACCTGTAAACGGATATGATCGTCCGCATTTAATACCATGCTGACCCGCTCATCCTCCGAACAGAGGATCCCGCCCGGCGTCGTCTTCTCCGCCAGCGTGCGATTTAAAAGCCGCCGTTCCCGCAATGCGGTGCGGTCAAGCTTCTCCATCAATTCCAGATCTTCATATTCATAAAACTGACCGTCCCGGTCACCCAGATCGCGGAAATTCTGTTTTAAACGGGCAATCATCGTCCGCGCCTCATCCGGCTCCAGACGGCTCGGAAATTTATATTCTTCCCAGTTCCGAGACAGACGCACCCGGCTGGAAACGATATTGGACGCATCATTCGCCACTTCCTCAAACCATTTCGTCATGTCTCATCTCTCCTTCCAGACTGTGTATCTTATCCCGGCAGGCAGCAGCCGTCTCATAGTCTTCTTCCTGCAACGCCGCTTCCAGCCTGCGTTTCAGCTGCTTAATCTGCTCTTCCGGGCTGAATTCCAGTTCTCCTTTCTTCGTCACCTCTGCAGCCGCCTGACTGCGCGGCTGGATCTTCGGATGTTTGCCGGTATGGCTCGAATTTTCCTGCAATTTCTTAATTTTCTCTCCAAGCAACGGATCAAACACATGATAACAGTCCGCGCATCCGAAACGGCTGTTCTTGACAAATTCTTCATACGTCGTGCCGCAGGTCGGGCATACCACATCCTCTTTCGGTGTCTGGCTGGCAGACGCATCCGTCAGTCCCAAAAGGCTCGAAAGCAGTTTTCCAAGCGGAAATTCTCCCTCAATCAGTGCCGAGTACGGTCCCAGATCCATCTCTTTCGCGCACTGGGCGCAGAGATTATGCTCTGTCTTGACGCCGTTAAACACTTCTGTATATTTAATATTCGCTTCGCGAATCCCACATTTCTCACACAGCATAATTTATCCTCCCAACATACACATCCCGCAACGGTTCCAATACACAAAAACCATCGCCCGCAGCCGGAACCTGCTATTCCGCTGTAAATGCGTCATAAATGGAATCCACCAGATTGTGAACCTCCTCGCGGCTCACATTTTTACAGACACCTCTTGCCAGAATCACACTGAGATCCCGGCGCATCTCCGAGATCGTCCGCATCTTATCCGTGTCAAGTGCAATCACTGCCCCGCGGCGGCGGTCCACACGCAGAAAGCCTTCCTGTTTCAGTACAGAATATGCCTTATTGACCGTGTGCATGTTAATTCCGATGTTATCCGCTAACTGGCGCACGGATGGCAGCGTATCGCCCTCCCGGATCTGGTCGGTCGCAATCCCGATGATGATCTGGTTTATGAGCTGAATATAAAGCGCTTCCTCACTGTTAAAATCAATCTCTACAATCATACTCCACCATCTTTCATTCTGACGACAGACCCCGTTTCTAAATACAGTCAGCCGCCTGTTTTATCATTTGTTATATAGATTGTATAACAAACAGATGTTTTCGTCAACTGTAAAACTGTGTTAATTGTGTGAACTTGTTACTGATCACGGATAGGCACTTTTGGAACTGAAAGTGCCGTAAGAAAACGTGGTAGCAGCAGGAATTTGCCGTATTTAAATGCGAAGCCACGGCAAATTCCGTTACTGGGCACGTATGCGTGAACAGTAACGTGAACTTGTTACAAAAAAATCGATATAAAAGAAAAGACAGATACCCGCCAGAAATCTTCTGGACAGATATCCATCTTTTCCTCTTTTATTTACTGCGGATCGTCGATATACTCAAATCCATCCTCATCACGCCGATCCCGCTCTAACCGGGCTTTTGCCTCGCGGGCGCGTCTGGATCGCTCTGATTCCGACTCATATCTCGTTGGGCGATCACCGTATTCCTCCCGTTCCAGCGTGTAGTAAAGCTCCGAGCGGGATGCCGGGCGCACATAAATCGCCGGGCGCGCATTCCGGCGTTCTCCCGATGCTGCAGACTCTTTCGCCGCACGATGCGCCGATGCAGGCGTGCAATCGCGCTGCAGGCGGCTTTCTTTTGCTGAAACGGCACGTTCCCGTTCTGTGCGTCGGCTTTCTGCCACTGCCTGGCGTTCCCGCTCTGCGCGGCTTCCGTCTGCCGAAGTTCTGCGCGGACGCTCTGAATGGCTTTCCTCTGCCGCATCTCTGCGGGTGCGCTGCAGACGTTCTTCTTCTGATGCCTCTCTGCGGACACAAGCCGGACTGCTTTCTTCTGGCATTTCTCTACGAACGCGTTCGGAACGATTTTCGCTTCCTGCTTCCCGGCGACGTCTTTCCTCCGGCATCCGTTTTGCGCGGTCTGCCGATGCTGCCTCCATACTCCGCTCTCGGCGAACCGGCTGGGACGCGCGCTCATCTTCCCTTGTCCGGCGGACCGGCTGCATCTCGCGCTCCTCTTCCCGCTCCCGGCGAACCGGTCTTGTCTCCAGCGTCTCCTGGGTTCGGCGCGCACTCCGACGCCCTTCCTCCATCCGCTCTGCGGACGGGCGGCGTCTGTCATCCGCTGCCATGCGCTCCTTCTCACTCCGCGCTACCGGTCTTGCCGGCATCATTTCCCCATCTTCTCTCTTGTCGCGCCCAGTGCCTCGTTTCACCCGTGCGTCTGCCGCCGGTCGTGCATTCGGCGATGGCGGACGGCGCTTGGACCTCTGTCTGCCTCCGGCTGCCTGCGCTTCCCCTCTCCACTCTTTTCGCTTGAGCAGAAGATTGATCACGATAAAGAACAAGATTACACATGCCACGCCCAGAACCGCAAGCATGATAAAGCGGATATTATAATCCCTGCAAAGTGCGTTGTACTTATCTACAATCTCTTCCACTTGTGCATCATCGTATTTAGTTGCCAGAGACGGGTCTTCAAAATACCGTTGGAAGGTCTTTTCTGCAATATCATACCGGTACAGCGACTTCTCGCCGCTCTCATTCATACCATATACGACACAATACTTCTGCTGTTCATCGCTCTTCCACACCCAGCCCTGCACTTTATACGTGCCGTTTAACTGAATGGTCGTCTCCATAAATCCATCCGGAATCTGAACCGACTCATCCGGTGGAAGCACCAGAATCGACTTTGCTGTCACATCGATCGTCACATACGGCGATAACACACCGGATTCCGGTATATAAATATAAAACGCACCATTTCCATCGGCACCCTGCAAATACAGAAGCGTCAGGTCATTGCCATTTCCACACTGGACCTCTGAACCGCCATAAGTACAGGTAGACTGCGTATATCCTTCCGGAAGCAGGGAGGCATCAAATTCCGTCGCCACCGTATAGGAAACGCCGTCTATTTCCACATCCAGCCCGTTTGTCACAACCGGCCTTGTCCCAACTGCCTCTGTTTCAGCCCCTGTCTCCGCCTCTGACGGCACATCGACCGTATCCAGCTTATTGACTGTGATCGTGTAGCTCTTAGTTGTCTGTCCATCCTCCGCCGTCACCTTGCAGACAACGGTATTAGCACCTACCTTTAAGCTGGAATCACCGCTGACAAGGACTTTCGCCTTGCTGTCCTTCGCACTCGCGCTGACCGCCAGCTTATCGACGCTGGCTCCTACCTGCGCTGTATAGGAAGTCACATTTGGCGAAAATGCAGGAGAAAGTGTTCCTGGAGAAATCTTCAAGGACGAAAGCGCCGCTTCCGCCGAGGAGGTTGCCGGTGCTTTTACTTTGACGCTCGCCGTCCCCGTTTTAGAAACTGTGACTGCCTGTGCATCTGAGTCATAGACTTCATAACTTCCCACAGAGATCGAAGTATTTCCCGCCTGCACTGCCTTGAATTTCAGCGTATAGGAAAATGCCTTCGTCGAATTGGAATCCATCGTTCCAACCAGGCGGACGGAACCTGCACCGCCGCTTGCGTTATTTCCGCTCACAAACTCAATGACCGACGGATCATAGGAAAGTACCACGTCGGATGCCCCTAGATTTCCATCCTGAGAGGAGATCTTCACATTGACGCTGAACTCCTGCCCCACCGTCGCACTCGGATCGGAAAATGAAATTTTTGCGCTGGATGCATAGGCGCTGATCCCGCCAACCGGCGCCGCCACCGTCAGCATACCTGCCGCAAGTATACCTAATATGATATTTTTAAACCTTTTCATTCAACTGCCCTGTCCTATATTCTTTATTGGTAACGGTCCCATATCTGCACCGTTCCCTTTCTTTACAAATTTTCACGTACCCGCTGCCATCTCTCAAGACCAGCCGCAGGTACGTGAAATATCCCTACAGTCCCAAAATCTTCTTCTGCATCAAAAGAACATCCAAAATATCTACTTTTCCATTTCCATTGAGGTCGGCGCGCGCGATTTCTTCCGCTCTTAACTTTCCAAGTCCCAGTATCGACCGCTGTGCCAGCAGGATATCCATGATGTTCAGCTTACCGTCGCCGTTGACATCCCCGCGCACCGACGATGCCGCATGCGTTCCCGATGTGGACTGGGATGGTGCCGCCGCGCTGGTCGGCGACTGACTCCCCTGCGGACTGCCGGCGCTCCCGACAGACTCCCCATTTGGCGCAATCAGGGTTCCGGAACTGCCGCTCCCAAATCCATTCACATTCGATCCCGGTGCGGACTGCCCGGAAGGAGAGCTTCCTGAACTGCTTCCCGAAGAGGTCGGACCGACAATCTGCACATCCGAACCGCCGGAGGAAGAATTTCCTGAACTGCTTCCTGAAGACATGCCCGGTCCCGTCGCCGGACCGCTAGAGCTGCTTCCAGAGGAAACGCCGCTTCCAATCGAGCTTGAGTAGGTCGGACCGCCCGACTGGCGCACTACGTGAAGGACGTAATTTCGCAGATTTCCATTTGCCGCTTTGACCGTCACGGTGATCTCATTGACACCGCTCTGCAGATCGACCGTTCCCGTTCCGGCAATCGTTGCCTTGGAATCAATCGCGCTCGCTGCTACCGTCACGCTTGCCACCGATGGATCCACGATCAGATCGTAGGACTCTGTATCTCGGTTAAAGGTCGGTGTCAGTGCAAATCCATCGACACCCAGCGCCGACAGCTTGTTGTTCGGGCTGCCGTCCAGCGTCGGTTTGACGCAGGCGCCCGCCGGCATGTTTTTATACACCGGAATCGAGAACTCAAGTGTTGTATTTGCCAATGCCGTGATCTTCGAAAGCGTCAGTCCTTCGGCAGCTGCCGCCTGCACGTTCGTCATGTACTGGTGTTTATAAAGGTTGCTGCCCTGCACATTAAATTTCTTTAAGTACAGCGTATCCTGCCCTTTTTTCACATAATTCTCGCCATAATAAACCGAACCGCCGCGGATCGATTTCTCGATGCTGTTCCACGGGCGCAGATAGCTTCCCGACTGGGATGCCCACCAGAGTCCGCGTTCTACCGCACTCATCGAGCCGGACTGATATGCCTCTATATTAAAGAAGTTATAATATCCCTGATAGCCGGACACAGTTCCGGAAATACTGCGTCCGGTTCCCTGGCTGCCCTGTTCCTGCAGAATCATCGACGCCAGAATATATGGATTGACTCCCGATTCGGATGCCGCATTCATGATGATATCTACATAGGAAGTACCGATTGCAGACTGCTGCGCCACTCCCGTGGAAGTTCCCGAACTGCTGGAAGTGCCACTTCCCGGTGCACTTGTTCTTCCGCTGCTGGTTGAACCAGAAGTTGTTCCAGTTGTGCTGCTTCCCGGTGCGCTTGTACTGCCACTGGTGGTTCCAGCCGTGCTGCTGGTTGTCCCCGATGACTTATTCGATGTGCCGCTGCTGACCGGCGCCGTCTCTCCGTCTGCATTGTTGGAAGAAAATCCATCTCCCGCCATGCCCGGTCCATTGGTCGCTGCCACCCGCTCCGTCTTATGATCGCTGATCGAAGCAATCGGAGACGACAGACCGGCGCTGCTTCCGCTCGAACCTGACGAACTTCCCGGTCCCGTCGCTGAACCGGAAGAAGAGCTTCCTGAACCACTTCCCGTACCGGCCGATACCGACGATCCGCCCGACACCGTGCCGGAAAGGAATGTTCCGCTCACCATGTTCTGCAGCCCCGTCTTCGTGTGAAGCGAACTGTCAAACGACTGTTTCATGAACTGGTAAATATATTTATCATTTAAGAAATTCCGCGGATCCATATAATAGGCGATAATATCCGAAGACGCCTGTACCCAGGAGCTTCCGTCAAAGCCCGGCCAGGTTCCGGTTCCCCAGTCATACGCACCTGTCTCGGTCGATTTCCAGGACGAAATGCTGCTGCTCGCAACCAGGTTCCGCCCGATCACGCTTTCATTTTTCAACGCTGTGTTCCAATCCAGATTTGTCTGGAACGCCGTGAACGTCCAATTCGGATATTGTGCATGCAATTCCCGGAGCCCCTGTTTATAGCTCTCCGGAAATCCCTGCTTTGTCAGATAGCTTTCAAAATCCGAATCCGATTTGATCGCAGTCGGAAACTTTATGTATTTGCTCGAAACATACCCCGTCTGCTCACCGCCGCTTCCGCTATATCGTATCTGATACCATACGACGCCATCCGTTCCCGTCTGCTCACCAAGTACTGTAACTGGTGCGCCCTTGGACAGCTTCGCTAGTGCCTGATACGAAGTGCCCGGACCACTCCGGACATTCAGGTTTGTCGCATTGACTGACGCGGTTCTCTCTTCCGCATAGCTGACGATCCCCAGCAAAGACTCTGCTGCAGTACCTGCCAGCCCTGGGTTGACCGCCATCACAGCGCCCAGCAGAAACGCCGCCGCCCGTTTCCCCAATAACTTCCATTTTTTCATCCGTCTATCTCCTCATTCTGCTGCGTTTTCTGCAATTCATCCCCCGCAACGGAATTCTTATTCTGTCTGCCGCCGCATTTCCAGACAGCCGCTCGACTGTTTTCCATCTTTTTCACGTTTTTACAATCGTATCTATTATAATGAAAAAAGACCATATGTGTCAACCTTACCGAAAAAACTTCGCAAAATTTGGGGTCTTTGCGTGAAATTGTAAGATTTTCTTAATTTTTAGAAGCAGTATAAGTTGGCTTTGAAATGTTTTCCGGATATATGATTTTTGAATGCATAGTAGCATAAAAAGGAGTGCCAACCCGGTACACTCTACCGATTCTGGCACTCCTTTTGGCTCAAAATCCTTAAATTCTTTTTAGCTTAGATCTGGTAAGACTCGCTTTTTCTTCCAGCCCAGGTATTGATGCCGTTTCCATCCATCTCCTCAGTGGACACCGGTGCTTTCTTTACTTCCGGTGCAGCCGCTTTCAGGATCTCACGTTTCTCAACCGGCGGTTTCTTTGCCGGACGGGACTCGAAGAACTCTTTTGCCACCTGTGGGAACAGTGCATAAGTCAGGACATCCTCATCCTGCTGCTTCCACTGCTTCATCTCCGCCTCAATCTTCTCAAGCTGCGGCTCGATCAGATCTGCCGGACGACAGGTAATCGGTTTTGCATCGCCGATTGCTTTCTTCTGAACTTCTTTGTCGAACGGCTTTACAGTCTGTCCGAACTCGCCCATCAGAAGTTTCTTGGATTCCTTTGTGAACATCTTGTAGCGCTCGCCCATCAGGACATTTAATACAGCCTGCGTACCAACGATCTGGGAAGACGGAGTAACTAACGGCGGCTCACCGAAGTCTTTGCGGACTCTCGGGATCTCTTTCAGAACATCGTAGTATTTATCCTCTGCGCGCGCTTCTTTCAGCTGGGAAACCAGGTTGGAAAGCATACCGCCCGGGACCTGATAACGCAGGGTATTGATGTCAACGCCCAGAACCTTGGTATTCATCAGACCACTCTTTAACGCTTCCTCACGCATCGGGCGGAAGTAATCTGCGATCTCCGCCAGTTTTTCCTGATCCAGTCCGGTATCATACGGAGTACCTTTGAAGGTCTCAACCATAACCTCGGTCGCCGGCTGGCTCGTTCCCATCGAGAACGGAGACATCGCGGTATCGATCATGTCAGCGCCCGCTTCCACTGCCTTTAGGTACGTCATGGATGCAACGCCGGAGGTGTAATGCGTATGGATATCAATCGGAAGATCAACTGCTTCTTTCAGTGCTTTCACAAGGATCTCTGCATTGTACGGGGTCAGAAGACCTGCCATATCCTTGATACACAGAGAATCAGCGCCCATATCCTCGATTCTCTTTGCAATGTCTTTCCAATAATCCAGTGTATATGCATCACCCAGTGTATAGCTCAGCGCTATCTGTGCGTGTGCTTTTTCTTTGTTGGCTGCCTTTACCGCTGTCTCCAGGTTGCGGATATCATTTAAACAGTCAAAAATACGGATAATATCAATACCATTGGCAACTGATTTCTGTACGAAATATTCTACCACATCATCTGCATAGTGGTTATAACCCAGAATATTCTGTCCGCGAAACAGCATCTGAAGTTTTGTCTTCTTAAAACCATCTCTCAGCTTTCTAAGGCGCTCCCACGGATCTTCCTTCAGGAAACGAAGGCTGGCATCGAATGTCGCACCGCCCCAGCATTCTACTGCATGATATCCAACCTCATCCATCTTTCCGATGATCGGAAGCATCTGCTCCGTTGTCATTCTGGTTGCAATCAGAGACTGGTGCGCGTCACGAAGGACAGTTTCCACGATCTTAACCGGCTTTTTCTTTTCATTTGCCATTCTAAAGATACCTCCCAATACACTTTTATTATGAGTCAACTATCTGCGACCTGGCTGATTAAATAATTCACAGCCATATTTTTATCTATTATACCACAAGTTTCTCGGTTTCTGGATAGTTTTTTTAATATAATTTCATAAGTAAATTCTATATCGTGGAAATGTGGGTTGTGATTTTTACTGATGTCAGAGAGCTTTCCTCTGCGCCGCGTGGGGGCGGCGCAGAGGAAAAAAGTTTCTTGGTCACCTCTTTCTAGTCCGCAGTGCTGCAGCTCGAAAAAACTTCGTTTTTCCTCGCTGTCGGGCATTCGCCCTATGAAAAAAAGAAGCCACACACAGCTGCTTTTGTGTAAACACAACGCTTCTATGGATCACTTCTTTCTAGTCCGCAGTGCGGCAGCTCGAAAAAACTTCGTTTTTCCTCGCTGTCGGGCATTCGCCCTATGAAAAAAAGAAGCCACACACAGCCGCTTTTGTGTAAACACAACGCTTCTGTGTGTGGCTTCTTTTTTTCGCACTGCTCTTTGCTTACGCAAGTTTGGACTTAGCCAGCTCTGCCAGTTTTGCGAAACCTTCTGCATCGTTGATAGCCATGTCAGAAAGGATCTTGCGGTTCATCTCAACACCAGCCTGCTTTAAGCCGTACATGAACTTGCTGTAGGACAGACCATTGATACGTGCTGCTGCGTTGATACGAGCGATCCACAGCTGTCTGAACTGTCTCTTTCTCTCTTTACGACCAGCGTAGGAGCTTGTAAGAGCTCTCATTACGGACTGCTTAGCTACACGGTACTGTTTGGAACGTGCGCCTCTGTAACCCTTTGCCAGCTTTAATACTCTATTGTGTTTCTTTTTAGCGTTTAATCCGCCTTTTACTCTTGCCATCGGTTATTTCCTCCTTCTTAATCCTCGAATCTTATAAGTACGGTAAAATCTTCTTCATTACCTTGCTGTTTGTAGCATCAGTAACGATGTCTTTTCTAAGATTTCTTTTTCTCTTTGTAGATTTCTTAGTTAAGATGTGGGATTTGTAAGCTTTATTTCTTACTAACTTTCCGGTTCCGGTTGTTTTAAAACGTTTAGCAGCTGCTCTGCTTGTTTTCATTTTAGGCATGGTGTAGTCCTCCTTAATAATAGTTATGTCCTTATATCTAGCGTTTCGCAGAAAGGAACAGTACAATACTTCTTCCTTCTACTTTTGCCGGTTTATCAACGGCTGCGATATCGGCAAGCTTCTCTGCAAAATCGTCAAGGATATACTTTGTCTTTGACATATGTGCCATCTCACGACCTCTGAAACGAAGTGTAACCTTTACTTTATTGCCTTTTTCCAGGAATTTTCTCGCATTGTTCATCTTGGTATTCAGGTCATTTTCATCGATATTCGGGGAAAGACGAACTTCCTTGATCTCGATTACCTTCTGTTTCTTCTTAGCTTCTTTTTCTTTTCTTGCAAGCTCGTATCTGTATTTACCGTAATCGATAATCTTGCAGACCGGCGGCTTCGCAGTCGGAGCAATCTTTACTAAATCCAGTTCCGCTTCTTTCGCTAACTTGTAAGCATCCTTTGCGGACATGATTCCAAGCTGCTCTCCATTTTCGCCAATCAAACGAACCTCTCTGTCTCTAATCTGTTCGTTAATCATTAACTCGCTAATAGTCGTGCACCCCCATGATATGTGATGATTTTGGTTGATTCAGTGTCAAAAAAAATAAGTGAACAGTACAGACCATCCACTTACTCATAATAGGAAATCCAATATAGGAAATTTCTCAAATTTATGAACCCACAGTCACTTGCTCGTGCTGAGGTGAGGTAGATAACCTGCTTTCCTGTCTTCGTGAAGTTGTTTCCTCACAACTTTTGTTAGTATACTATGGTTTCTTTGGAATGTCAACCGGTTTTTTCGAGATTTTTGAGAAGATTTTTGAGAAGATTTACAAATGATTTTTAAATATGGTTCACGTGTTGCGCGAATGACGGCAACGTACGCAAATACATTTACGAACATACTAAAAACTACCGCCGGATATCATTACCTATGCCCGATTTTGCTTCCTTCCTGACAGAATTTTCCATATCCAGCGGCATTTTTTATTTCGAATGCTTATGCAGGCTTTCTTCTATTTAAAAAGAAAACCGCATCAGAGTCACCGCTTCTGGAAACTCGAACATTCCGTCTGCATAGAAACCGTCGCATTGCCTCCGGTGATTCCGATGTGTTCCGCACTGCACCGGCGGTCTGTATTATAAACACAGTTCGTTGCCTCGCACTCTACTTCGAGACGGCTCTCCGGTGTTTTAAAAAGGTTGCGGAATGTGCCGCCTTTCTTCTCGTCGAAGCTGCCGCAGCAGGTATCGCATTTATCCTGCGCTGTCTTTCCTTCTACCAGAATGGTATTTTTACAGCAGCAGTTTTCCGCATTGTGCATACATCCGGTTACACTACAATCCAGTTTTGTCATGATTTTTCCTCCTGTTTTCTGACATGCATCACCGAAAGTCTCCTCCGGCATCCAGCCGTCAAACTTTTCAGCGATACACTTTTCAATGTGTCATGGTTTTCGTTGCTGTTCACACATGTATGACCAGTAACGGGATTTTGCCGATACTTCGCATTTCAAATCGACAAAATCCGCAACCAGAACTGTATCGTACGGAATTTTCAGTTCAGAAAATTCCTGCCTGTGAACAGTTACTGGTTTTTAGATTCAGGAGTAGTATCTGCTTCTTTTTTGGATTTATTCGTGCAAACTAAAACAAACGCATCCATGATTTTATCTCACAGATGCGTCTGCCTGATTTTTTAATTTTTCAAAATTATTTAGCTTCGTCTGCTTTCACAGTCTCACGCAGGTTTTTCTCTTCGATCTCCTTCTGGATGGACTCGATGAAGCTCTCTACACTGCTTGCGCCCTCGTCACCCGCAAAACGGCTGCGGACGGAAACGGTCTTCTCTTCCTCCTCTTTCTGTCCAACAACCAGCATGTACGGGATCTTCTGGGTCTGTGCCTCGCGGATCTTGTAGCCGATCTTCTCGGAACGTGTATCCATCTCTGCACGGATGCCAGCCTCGGTCAGCTTGTCCAGAACTTCCTTGCTGTAATCTGCGTATTTGTCAGAGATCGGAAGAATCTTTACCTGTACCGGTGCCAGCCAGGTTGGGAATGCACCTGCGAAGTGCTCGATCAAGATACCGATGAAACGCTCGATGGAACCAAATACAACACGGTGAATCATGATCGGACGATGTTTCTCGCCGTCTGCTCCGGTGTACTCTAATTCAAATCGCTGTGGAAGCTGGAAGTCAAGCTGGATGGTACCACACTGCCAGGTTCTTCCGATAGAATCTTCCAGATGGAAGTCGATCTTCGGTCCATAGAATGCGCCATCGCCCTCGTTTACCACATACGGCAGTCCCAGCTCTTCCAGAGCGGAACGCAAGCCTTCGGTTGCCATCTCCCAATCTTCATCACTTCCCATGCTGTCTTCCGGTCGGGTGGACAGCTCTACGTGATATTTGAACCCAAACAGGGAATATACCTGGTTGATCAGGTGTACAACGCCCTTGATCTCGTCCTTGATCTGCTCCGGTGTCATGAAGATATGTGCATCATCCTGTGTGAAACAGCGTACACGCATCAGACCATGAAGCTGACCAGATTTCTCATGACGATGAACGATACCAAGCTCACCCATACGCAGCGGCAGATCACGGTAGGAACGTGGCTCAGAAGCGTATACCAAAACGCCGCCCGGACAGTTCATTGGTTTAATTGCGTAATCCTCTTCATCGATCACAGTTGTATACATGTTGTTTTTGTAATGATCCCAGTGTCCGGAAGTCTCCCAGAGCTTGCGATTCAGGATGATCGGAGTGGAAATCTCTACATAACCAGCTTTTTTATGGATTTCTCTCCAGTAATCAAGCAGGGTATTTTTCAGTACCATGCCCTTCGGCAGGAAGAACGGGAAGCCCGGACCTGCATCGTGCATCATGAACAGGCCAAGTTCTTTGCCCAGTTTACGATGGTCACGTTTCTTTGCCTCTTCCATCATTGTGATGTATGCTTCCAGATCCTCTTTGGTTGCAAATGCGGTCGCATAGATACGGGTCAGCATTTTGTTCTTCTCGCTGCCTCTCCAGTATGCGCCTGCCAGATTCATCAGCTTAAATGCCTTACCAACACCCTTGGTGTTCATCATGTGAGGTCCTGCACATAAGTCAGTAAAATCACCCTGACGGTAGAAGCTAATCTCTGCATCCTCCGGCAGATCCTCGATTAATTCTACCTTGTACGGCTCCTCTTTCTCCTTCATGAACTCGATCGCTTCATTTCTCGGCAGAGTAAAGCGCTCCAGTGGAAGTGCTTCTTTGATGATTTTCTTCATCTCTGCCTCGATCTTCGGCAAATCCTCTGCAGTCAAAGGGGTAGCCGGATCGACATCATAGTAGAAACCGTCTGCGATGGACGGTCCAATCGCAAGTTTTGTCTCCGGGTAAAGGCGTTTTACAGCCTGTGCCATTACATGGCTGGCGGTATGGCGCAGAGCTGCCAGACCTTTCTCATCCTTTGCAGTCAGGATATTTAACTGACAGTCATGGTCGATCACGGTACGGAGATCTTCTTCCTTACCGTCAACCTCACCCAGACATGCCACTCTCGCCAGGCCTTCGCTGATGTCTTTTGCAATGTCGATGATGGACATCGGGCTCGCATATTCTTTGACAGAGCCATCTTTTAATGTGATCTTCATCTTTTTTCTCCTTTTCGTTCTGAAATAATAAAAGCTTCCTGACCAGAAGAACCACGAAAGAATGTGTCTTGGCACATTCTCGCGCCGAGCACGATCGCCTGCGACATGTTGCTTCTTCGCGCGAGTGCGCATCCCGCGGAGCGTTTTTTGTTTCATAGGACGCAATTTCCTATGAAACAAAAAGTCCCTTAGCCAGATGTTTCTGACTAAGGGACGATTAATCGCGGTTCCACCCTTATTGAATCGATCGTTCGGATCGATTCCACTTCATTCTGATGATAACGGAATCACCGTTCCCGATTAAGGGACATTCAAAGCTGGTATTCAGATTTGCTTTCCTGTCCGACGCTTCCACCCACAGCCACCTGCCTCTGTTATTTCAGGCTTTTCCTGCGACGCCGTTCTCTGTCCAGTTCCACAATCCTACTGGTCTTCTCAACACTTTCTTTCTATATAGATAAACCCGTTTCTGGTTCATCATTACAGTCTCGATTATATCAGCTGTTTCTATTTTGTCAAGATATTTTTCTCTTGAGTTTTCACTGCATTGACAGACCGCCTCTTTCATGGTATGATAATAAGGCTATAAATATAAGGGCCAGTACCGGTTTCGACAGGGATCATGAAGCTGGTGAAGCTATCCGCATGCGATGCGTTAAATGGCAAACTTAAAATTAAACGCTAACAACAAATTAGCATACGCTGCCTAATTTGGCAGTTGTCAGCCTTAGAGCACTCACACTTTAAGAATCTGGCATCGAATATGTGAGAAACGATGACAGGCGGGTTCCGGACTGTCAGGCGTATCAGGAACTACTGAAGTTCTGAGGATGTTCGTTTCCGCAGGATAGAGGGAATGTCAAAGAACGGACTATGATAGTAGAAGAACAGGGAATTGGTTTTTGGACACGGGTTCAACTCCCGTCTGGTCCACTAAAAAGAACTGCCGCCCAGCAAATCATTTGCTGATGCGGCAGTTCTTTTTCTTATCTATTTTTATTCTGCATCTTTTACCGATTCTGGAATATCTCAATAATCGCCTTCACGATCGCCACCAGCACATTCCACATCCGTTTTAACGGACCTTCTTCACTGCTGCCGTCTGCCTCCTGATCGGAGATATCGGTTGATTCATCATCATCGCTGATCTCATCGGTCCGCAGGACGATCTGCACGCTGTTCGGGGACGGATTTTTCGAGGAGGTAAAGGAAATCTTCTCCGCCTCCGGATCTATGTTCAGGAAGTTGTTCTCATCCTCAAACTTATCGATCTGCTCATCGAGCGTACTCTTCATGTCTTCCCCCGCTTCCCGAACCGCCGCAAGCTGATCGATCATGGTCAGGTTCTTATCAAGAATCTTCTCCATGCCCTGCAGCGTTGCCTTGGTTCCGGCATCCAGCGAATCACCTGCCGAAATCAGCGTGTCATTCAAAAGACTGAGCATATCATGTGTGGTATAAAGTGCCCTGGTCAGCCGGTTCATCAGTTCTTCAGAATCAGACAGGGAATCCAGCATCGTCGGCACATATTTATCCGTTGTGTCAATCAGGACCCGCATATCATCCAGCAAATTAATCAGTTCATCGGTCGAACTTCTGAGCGCCGATAAAGTCGAACCCGTCTTGCCAGTAATATCTCCCGCCGTCTTGAACGCACCATTCACTTTATTCACAATCGTTTTCGCAGTTTTCTGCGCCTGCTCCACTTTCTGGAAAATGCCCTTCGTCTCTTCCACCAGACTTGCAGCATCCGCAGAATAAGTAGTCGCTGACAGAGACTCCAGCGCCTCCTCTACATCATCTTCTGCATTGCCAATCTCATCTTCCCAGCTCGCATCATTGACACCGCCGCTTCCCGGCTCGCCGGACGGTCCGGCTGTCAGGGCTCCCGCAGAAACCTCGGTTCCAAATGCATTCACCTCTGCATCCTGACCCGAGGAGTTGTCTTCCGAAGCGGAACCCGAATTCTTAGCAGAATCCGTCTCTGCCTTGTCTGCCGTCGAAGCAGGATTCTTCTCTTCCGTCTTTGTCGCTGATTCAGCCGCTTTTTCCGCCTGGTTACCAGCTGCACCAGACGCTATGCCTGCGCCCGCTGCTTCCTGTTCAGCCGAATCTTTACTTTCTGTTCCTGCTGAGCCAGAGGCCGAAGTGCCTGCTGCCATTTCCGCGTCATCCGTGGTATTTGCAGAACCCGTAGTTTTTGCATGATCGGCGGCACCTGCAGAATCCGTGATATCTGCGCTGCCAGCCGCCCCCGCTGTCTGACCATTTCCGTTTCCAGATGCCGCCTCCGACGATACAGATGTCTCTTCCTTCTCCGCACTCTTCATCTTGCGGATCCGTTTCAGCTTCATGCCGTCTAACGTGGCTAAACTCTGATTCAGGCTTCCAATCCCCTGTTCTGTCACCGCCAGGGAGGTATTTCCCTGTCCCAGAAGTTTATCGAGTTCTTCCAAAATTTTCTGGACTTCCGCCGTCTTCTGAGCAAGCTCTTTCTCGATCGCCTCCTGCGACTGCTGGCTGAGCAGTCCCTTGTTCAGCTCATCGGCTGCCGAACGCAGCGATTTACTCAAACCTCCCAGACGATCATACAGGCGATCTAGTTCATCCTGCATATCTTCCATCGTATTGGAAAGCGCCTGTGTGTTGCTGTTAATATCCGTCACCGCATCGCGCGCCGTCTGTAAATACGGAATCATGACCGTCGTCTGATCCGTGACCGCCTGCAGATCGGCAAGCGCCTGTGTCGAGAGCGCCTCGATCTGTTTCCGGTTAGCACTGACGGTTCCACGCGCCTGATCGAGATTTGCCAGACCGCCCTTCACGCCGGAAACATCCGACTTCATGGATTCCATCGTCTTTAACAGCGCATTCATGCTGTCATACATCTTGTTTCCATCCTCGCGCCAGGTATCTTTCGCCTCTTTCAGATCCTTGATGCGGTTCAGCTCATCCAGGGTCCCCGGAACCATCATCATAATGACTCCGATATTCTCATACTTATCCGTGCCGACCCGGACTGTAAAATCGCCGTCCTCGCCCGGAAGCGCCGCAAACATTGCCGCCTGATAGCTTCCAACCGACTGCACCTGCGCGCCCGGCGCATCGACACTATAGCATTTCTCCATATCCACCGGCACAAGCACGGTCAACACCATATTATTTTTATAATACGCCTTCGCCTTCTCATTCGGGGTCGCCTTTACATTGACCTCAACCAGACCAGACGCCCCCGCCAGTTTGGATGCATCCGCTTCCACTCCATTAAGTTTATAGGAAACGTCAAACGTCCACGGCAGATCGACGCTGTTTTTCGGCATCGTACACTGATAATAAAAACGCGAATTCTTCTCCGGCAGTTTCCATGTGACGGTTCCATCGCCAATTTCCGGCGCCGTGTCGTCCGTCATGTTGACCACCTTGTCATAGGTACCATAATCGGTATATTCGGTCAATCCATTCGTGGTACAGCCTTTGACCACATTGATCTGCGTTGCCGTTCCATAATAGTCCAGATTGACATACATCGTTTCATCTACCTGAACTCTTGGTGCAGCCGCCCGGACAGGAACTGCCGCACTCGTTACCAGCGTAACCGCTGCCAGCGTCGCCGCCGCTCCTCTTCTAATGATCTTCTTCATGGCTTCCAGCCTCCCTTTTTTCTGTCATCTTCCGTTTCCGGTCTTTTCTTCGTTCTCTCACTTTTCCGAGTAGCCGGAGCTTTCTTCTGTGTTTCTCCCGCGCCTCCGCATCGGAATCTGTTTTCTCTTGAGAACCGCCCGTCTCTGTCATTTCTGTATCTTCCAGCGCTTTCGTTTCAGCTTTGAATTGTTTTCTTTTCGACGTAACTGAATCCACCAGCGGCTTTTTCCCTTTCCACACGGCACCAGCCACGCGTCTTGCCGCCCGTTTCATACGGGCATGGCGGCGTTCGCGCCGTTTTTTGAAAAACAGATGAATCCTCTCAAATTCGTTCTGCATCAGGATATGATCAAACAATACCAGAAATGCCGGCATCAGGGAGCAGACAAAAAGCATACTAATCAGAGCCCCCCGTCCAATCAAATGTCCCAGATCGCCGATCGCCGCGACACTCGATACCTTGTATACAATATATCCGGCACAGGTCAGGATCGAACCGGATGTCAGAATCGCCGGAATACCAAGATTCAGCGCCCCGATCGCCGCTTCCTTCTTACCCATCGTCTTGCGGCATTCCAGATAATTGTTCGTCGTCAGAATCGCATAATCGACGGTCGCGCCCAGCTGGATACAGCTTACGATAATGTAACCAATGAAAATCATCGTGTCTCCGACGATGTACGGTACCGCCATATTGACGAAAATCGCGACCTCAATCGGAATCATGATAAGGAGCGGAATAATCAGTGATTTAAAACTCCACATGACAACCACAAATACGCCGATCAGCGACATCACATTGACACGGCTGTAATCCTTCGTGATCGTCGTCTGGATGTCCTGTGTGGACGGTGTTGTGCCGACCAGATACGAATTTTCCGGATAATATTTCTTCATGATCGCCTGGATCTCATCCGAGCACTGGTACGCCAGCTTGCTCTCGCCCTTACTCTTAACGTAAATAAGGATTCTCGCATAATCTTTTTTATGTAACTGGCTTGTGATGCTGTACGGAAGGAAATCTTCCGGTACGCCCTCCGGGAGCTGCCCGGACAAGGACGTTACACTCTTCATGTACGGCAGGTCTTCCAGCTCATCCGTGAACTGTTTTTCCTTGATAAAAGAAGTATCCGGCACGATTGCCATCATCATATTGCTTCGTCCGAATTTCGCTGTGATCAGCTCATCATCCTCATATACCGTCGTTCCCTCGCTGGCGCCGACCGCGTCATTTCCGTAGAGGAAATCGTTCATGCTCTGCGCCGTGTATGCCGGGATCGCCAGCACCGCAATCAGAATCAGCACGATGCGGCGGCTGTTGTAGATACCGTGGCTGAGCTTATCAAACGACGGCAGGAACGAACGATGGGATGTTTTCTCAATCATCGGCGTCATACGCAGAATCATCGCCGGCATAAAAAACACCACTGTCAGAAGACTCAGGACAATACCTTTTGCCAGCACAAGTCCCATATCAAATCCGATATTAAACTTCATAAAACACAGAACGATAAATCCGACGATCGTCGTCAGGCTGCTGGCGAAAATGGAGTTTAATGCCTCATTGATCGCGTTGCTTAACGCGGTCATCTGATCCAGTCCCTTTGCCTTTTCCCTCGCAAACGCGTGGCTTAAGAAAATCGAATAATCCATCGAGCAGGCGAGCTGCAGGACCGCCGACACACTGTTCGTCAAAAAGGATATCCGCCCGATAAACAGGTTCGTTCCTTTGTTCAGGACGATCGCCACGCCCATGACCGTCAGATACAGCACCGGTTCAAACCAGGAGTTCGTCGTCACGGTCAGAATCAGGAAAATAACCACGACCGCCAGCGTCATAATCAGCTTCATCTCGCTCGAAACATTTTCCTGCAGCGATTTGTTCTGAACCGCCATGCCGACGTAATGTCCCTTGTCTCCGAGAATGTCCTTGATCTCATCGATCGTCTGGGACGTCCTCTTATCCGTGTCGCCGTTTACAAAAACAATATCCATAACCGCCGTATTATCCTTGTAATACTCATCAACACTATTAAAGTTGATAAATGCGTCCGCCGCGTATACGCTGGTCGATGTATCGAGCCACATGACCTGATCGACTCCGTCCAACGCCTCTATTTTATCCTTGTAGGCTTTCGCCTCATAAAGCGAAACATCATCAATCATGATGCGCCCCGTGCCGGGGTAGCCGAATTTCTCTTCCATCAGGTCCAGTCCCTGTTTGGACTGGACGGTCGACGGCAGGTATTCCGTCAGATCATAGTTGATCTCGACAAACGGCGCCATGAGCGCTGATATCAGCACCAGAACCAGAAAGACAATCTCGATCGCCCTGCTCCGCTCAATGATGAATTTCGGCAGGGAGAAGGCTTCTTTTTCCGTCTGTTTTTCTTCTTTGCGTTTATGTAAAAATTTCAGTTTCATGCCTGCTTGCTCCTGTCATACAATGATTGCGATCCTTACCGCATCAAAATAATCATATAATAATGCTTATCGCCGACCTGCTGATGTGCAACACCCATTTCCTTATAATAAATCACCCGGTCCACGCGCTTTTTCTCGTCGCTGTCGTGATTACGCAGAAGCTTTTCTTCTGCCTGCGTCACATCATCACAGTTGATGAGGTAAATCTCCGTATGACGTCTCGCAGTGCTTTCCCCGATGGATTTGAGGTAATCATCAAGTGTGCCTTCATCCGGGATCCGGCTGCTTCCATAGCCCTTACTGCGTGCCATCGCCAGACGGTGTTCGGCGATCTGCTGTAATTTTCCATTTAAAATAAAGCTGGCATCTTTATCGTAATCTTTTTTGTCATCGTCATAGTAATCTTCTTCCTCATCCCCGTCAAACGCGTCCGCCTTCAGCTCATTTAAGCTGTCCGCCATCGCCTGGGTATCTGCATCCAGAAATGCCAGCGTGTACGCGCCGCCGCCCGTGTTTTTCTTCTTTTTGGCGTTCGCCAGGCTGCCGTCCGCGTTGATCGTATACTGCGTCTCATCCTTTGTGAAGGTCGTTCCCTCCATCGCGCCGCTGTCTTTCAGGAAATAGTATTTTCCGTCGATATTCTGCCAGCCGGTCGCCATCGCGCCGTCCCCTTGCAGATAATACCAGGTTCCATTTTCCTGCTCCCAGCCCGTTTTCATCAAACTGTCTGCTCCGAGCAGGTACCATTTTCCGCCCATCTGCTGCCAACCCGTCAGGTAAGAACCGTCCATTCCCACCAGATAATAACCATTCTCCACCGGCTGCCAGACACCCGCATCATCCGCAAGCACTGTCTGGGCGGCAGACGCTGAGAAAAGGAGACTTACTCCTGCAATTCCTGCCAGCCGTACTATCTTATGTCCCAGAACCGCTTTCAGCGCCCTTTTTAACCCCGGCGCCGTCCGTTTTTCTTCCTTCTTCATCCACAAACTTCTGTCCTTCATACGCTGTCCTCACTCTTCTTTATGCTTATTGATCGGATCCATCTGTTTCCAGTTCCACTCCCCGTGCCGTTAAAAGTGCCCGGAGCATCGCCGCCAGTTCCTTTTCCGAGATCCGGCTGCTGTCAATCAGCATATTATAACTTGCTTTATCCGCCCATGTCTTTTTTGCATAAAAATTATAATAATTTTTCCGTATTTTATCCGCTTGTTTGATCAGGTATTCAGCTTCTTTTTCATCTGTCTCGTAACGCCGCATAATCTCCTTCACGCGCGCCTCCATCGGGGCATATATAAATAGAGAAATAAGCCCTTCTGTCTCCTCCAGGATCTTGTCAGCGCAGCGTCCCACGATAATGCATGGACCTTTCTTCGCATACTCCCGGATCAACTGGGACTGCACGACAAACAAGGTATCATTCATCGGCTTTCCATAACCGGTAAACGGATTGCACTTGGCCGGAACCTTAAAAAGGAAACGGTTCGCCTTCATCTCGTCCGCCTCTTCCAGTTCCTCCATCTTAAATCCGCCGCACACCGCTGCTTCCTCTATCAGATGGCGGTCATAACAGGGAATTCCCAGTTCCTTTGCCAGAGACTTCCCCAGATTATGGCCGCCGCTTCCAAACTCTCTTCCGATTGTAATGACAAAATTTTTCATACCAGATTCCACCTTCGTATCTATTTCCTTTTGCTTTCGCATATGCTGCAGGTTCTCATAGCCGTTCCTTTCACGATTGTCAGCCACTCCTGCCGTCTGTGAAACGTTCCATACAAAAGACTTCTTCGCAGTGAACAGTTACATCTAAAATAGAGCATATACAACTCATGTCTGTTTAATTGACATTTGTTCATTTTTGAACTATAATGCATTATACTAAGTTGTTCGAATGAATACAATAATCATTTTTACGTCAGTTGTATTTTAATCAACATTTCATCACATTATGTTTGTTTTTTGTATCTGGTGTGCCCATTTTTACTTATTTTTAACACTCCCTTCATCCACAGCCTCCGATACACAGTCATACGGCGTTTCCCCGTCTGGAAACGTTCAGAAAGGAAGTCACTATGAAAGAAGAAATACTCGACCGGCGTGTACGAAAGACGAGACGCCAGTTAAAAGAATGCTTAACCCGCCTCCTCAAAGAAAAAAAAATTCAGGATATCACGGTGCGCGAACTCGCCGAGATGGCTGACATCAACCGCGGCACCTTTTATCTTCATTATAAAGATGTCTTTGACCTGATGGATCAGATCAAAAATGAACTGATCGAGGAGGTTGAGTCTGTCCTGACGCACCATCCCGTTCCCGAACTGGTAGCGCGCCCTTCCCTCGCACTCTCAGAACTATTTCCTCTTGTACAGGAAAATGCAGAGATTGTTTCTATCTTAATAGGAGAAAACGGTGATCTGAATTTTGTCAACCGCCTGAAACGCATTGTCAGCGATAAATGTTTAAAAGGCTGGCTGGATCTCAAATGTTCCAGCGATCCGGATACGCTCGCGGCATTTTCCGCCTTTATCGTTTCCGGCTGTGTCGGTACCGTTCAGTACTGGATCGAAAGCGGCATGAAGGAATCCACAGAACAGATGGCAATCTTGACAGAGGACTTTATCTTAAAAGGCATCCGGGTGCTGGAAAATCCGGCTTGACTTTCACGAAATTCCGTGCTTTAATAAAACTGCAATTTTTAAAAATTCAGAAAGGAGAACCACATGGACAGTTGTGACAGCAACGGGCGAAGTCGTCGCGATGGGCAAAATCAAACTATGAATTCCAACCATGCGTACCAGACTGTTGGTCTGCCGCAGGGTCTTTTTGAGTGTGAATCGGGCTGTCTGGCAGCACATTTCCGCCTGCTTTAACAGGCTGGTGATTCAGTGCTGAACGTTTCCCGGCACGATTGGTTTTCATATATATTTGTCCATCGCCCTGGCGCGGGTTTGAAACTGCCATCTGCGGCATTTCATCCTGTTCCCGACTGGCGGTGGATTTTTTTATCCCCGCACTGCTCGCCCTGTACGTCCCAAACGGCATTAAATAGAACGACAGAAAGCGAGGGAACCAAATATGAATCAGACTCCAGAAATGGACGAAAAGAAAACAAGCTCCCCGGAAACGGCTCCGATCGCCGCAACCGCAGAGCATAATGCTAATTTTGAAGAAAATATCCGCGCGATCATCCGCAGCGGAAAACCGGCAAGCGTGATCCGGGATGACCTCGACAATTACCATGCAAACGATATTGCCGAGGTTCTGGAAACACTGGACACTGCGACCCGGAAACGCCTCTACAATATTCTCTCTCTGGAAATGACGGCAGAGATTTTCACCTATCTCGATGAACCGGCGCCTTATCTGCATGAGCTGGGACTTGACCGGGCGGCAGCCGTTCTGGCAGAGATGGATGCCGATGAGGCGGTCGATATCCTCGAAAATTTAGATCCGGAGGAAAAAGAAGCCCTGATCGCGCGCATGGATCAGGAATCTAAGGATGATATCCACCTGATCTTTTCCTACGATGAGGAACAGATCGGTAGCCGGATGACGACCAACTACATCGTCATTCCCAATAACTGTACGATCAAGCAGGCAATGCGCCATCTGATCTCCCAGGCGGAGGACAACGACAACATCGACACCATCTACGTCGAAGACGAAAATGGGCGCTATTTCGGTGCGATCGAGCTGAAGGATTTAATCACTGCCCGTGAGTACATGAAGCTGGAGGACATTATCAGTACCTCCTATCCGTATGTGTACGCGGATGAAAAATCTTCGGACTGTATGGAAGAGCTGATCGATTACAGCGAGGATTCTATCCCTGTACTCGATCGGAACCATAAGATCATCGGTGCCATCACTTACGAGGACATCGCCGAGGCGATCGACGACGAGATGGGTGATGACTACGCAAAGCTGGCAGGTCTTACTTCGGAAGAGGATCTGCACGAACCACTGTTGCAGAGTTTGAAAAAACGTCTCCCGTGGCTGGTGCTGCTACTCTTCCTCGGCATGGGGGTTTCCTCAGTAGTCGGCATTTTCGAGCCGATCGTTGACCGTATCGCACTTCTTATCTGCTTCCAGTCGATGATCCTCGACATGGCAGGCAATGTCGGCACCCAGTCGCTGGCTGTCACCATCCGTGTCCTGATGGATGAGGATATCTCCGCGATGCAGAAGCTGGGATTTGTATTCAAGGAAATGCGAATCGGATTTTTAAATGGACTGCTGCTGGGCTCGGCTTCGTTCGTCGTAATCGGCATTTTCATCCATATTATGAAGCAGAAGAGTCTTTTCTTCTCGTTTGCACTTTCCGGCTGTGTCGGCATCTCTCTTCTGACCGCAATGGTAATCTCCAGCCTGGTCGGCGTACTGGTGCCGATGCTGTTTCACAAGCTGAAGGTTGACCCGGCAGTTGCGTCTGGTCCGCTTATCACGACGGTGAATGATCTGGTAGCGGTTGTGACTTATTATGGACTGGCAGAGATTTTGCTGGTGGATGTGTTTCATTTAGTGTAGAGAACCGGTGAAAATAGGTATTTGTGATTCGGACGCAAAACAGGACTCTTCCTTTTTAGCAACTTCTCCCTGCTTCTTATAGATAGAGTTTGCATCTACCCCGCCGCGCACGCTGGAAAGCGGATAGATATTGGTACCGCGTCCGATGATGCTGCCCGGGTTTAGGATAGAGCCGCAGCCTACTTCTACGTTGTCACCGAGCATGGCGCCGATTTTTTTGCGTCCGGTTTTGATCTTGCCGTCTTCGGCGTGGATTTCCACCAGAAGTTTATCGGATTTTACGTTGGAGGTGATGGAACCGGCACCCATGTGGGATTTATAGCCTAAGATGGAGTCTCCAACGTAATTATAATGCGGTACCTGTACTTTATCGAACAGGATAACGTTTTTAAGCTCAGTGGAGTTTCCGACTACCGCACTTTCTCCGATCAGGGCGCTGCCACGGACGAATGCACAGTGGCGCACCTCGGCGTCTTTGCCGACGATGACCGGTCCGTGCAGATAGGCGCTGTCGAATACCTTCGCTGTCTTATGAACCCAGATGTTTTCACCGCGTTTCTCATATTCTGCCGGATCCAGGCTGTTTCCCAGTTCGATGATAAAATCACTAAGACCTGCCAGTGCCTCCCACGGGTATGTAAACTGTTTCAGATAATCCGAAGCCAGCGTATGGGTTAAATCATATAATTCTGTGATTTTCATTTCTTCTTTTTTCATGATCATTGCCTTTCCTAAAATTCAATTGATTCTATTATTATAAATAAGCTATTTGGTTCCAGCTTTTGTCGCTCTTGCAGCTTTCATATTTCCCGCGCTCTTCGCACTTCTCGAACTCTTCTTCTCTTTCTCTGCATTCTGGTAGAACACAGCAACCGCATCAAATGCCGGCCGCAGCCCATACGTATTTCCCATATGAACCGCATTGTAGGTGCGTCCGATAACGAAGCGCTCTAATTTCTGCATATATTCATCCGGTGTGATGCTGCCCTCTGCCACATAGGTCAGACCTTTTTCCCAGCTTGCCGTCAGCTCCGGGTTGAGAAGCTGCTTCATGGAGGTGTGTACGACCTCATAAATCAGTTCTCCCAGATAGGTCGGCGTGATGACCTGCGTTTTTTCGTTGAGCGCCATGTATTTGATGTTGAACAACTTTTTCAAGATCTCCGCGCGGGTTGCACTCGTTCCGATGCCGCTGCCCTTGATCTGGGCGCGCAGCTCTTCGTCTTCGATAAGCTGACCGGCATTTTCCATCGCCAGAATCATCGAACCGGAGGAATAACGCTTCGGCGGAGATGTCTCGCCCTCTTTGATCTGCAAATCATCCAGTGACACTTTCATCCCCTTTTTGAGCTGTTCCAGCATCTGGATAAACTCTGGGTGGGACGCGTCAATTACCTTTGGCTGGCTGCTGTCTGTTCCATCTGCTTCTCTTGCCGGATTTTCCGCATCATTTCCATCTATACCTGGTTCAAGGCGGTTCGTTCTGCCGACACTTTCCCCGGCAGTGTCCTTTTTCTTTTTCGGAATTTCCGCCACCTTGAGATATCCCGCTTCTTTCAATACCTTGAAACTGGCAAAGAAATGTTCACCTTTTACCTCAATCTCAACCGCATATTTCTGGTAAACCGCCGCCGGATAAAAGATGCTTAAGAAACGGCGCACAATCACCTGGTAAATCTTGCGGTTCAACTCCGGGAGACTTCGCAGCGCGCCGAATCCCTGTCCGGTCGGTATGATTGCGTAGTGATCGGTAATCTGCTTATCATTGACATAACGCGTTTTTGCTATGTTCTTCCACAGCCCTGCCTGCATCGCCTCCGATGCAAATGCCGCCAGCGGCTCATAATGCGTCAGACCGCCGATATTTTTGCTGATCTCCTTCGCCACCGCCGTTGAAAGCACACGCGCGTCCGTTCGCGGATAGGTAACCAGCTTTCGCTCGTACAGCTCCTGCACCACTTTCAGGGTCTGATCCGGGCTGATTTTAAACATTTTAGAACAATCATTCTGGAGCTCCGCCAGGTTATAGAGAAGAGGTGGATTTTTGGTTTCCTTTTTCTTTTCCACTTTTAAAATGGTTCCCTGCGAAGTATTATATACGCCCATTAAACCCGCGTCCGCTTTTTCTGCGTCGCTGACCTCTGACTGCATGACTCCCGAATTTTCGTTTCCATTCTCGCGTTCCCACAGCCATGCAATCAGCGCCTCCGCGTCCTTTCGCTCCTTAAAACCATTTTCCTTATACAGACACGGCGTTCCATAGTAACGGCTTCCTTCCACTGCCCGCCATTCGCCGTCAATCGAGATGCCTGCCGGTCCAAATGTACCGATCACGCGGTAAAATGGCGTTTTGACAAATTCCCGTATTTCCCGCTCCCGGCGGACTACCATGCCGAGGACACAGGTCATGACGCGTCCGACTGAGATCACGGTCCGGTCAGAACTTCGCATATAGTTAGAAACAGATGGTCCATATTTCAACGTCAGTGCGCGGGAAAAGTTAATTCCCATCAGATAATCTTCTTTTGCCCGCAGATATGCCGAATCCGCCAGATGATCGTATTCGGACAGATCCTTCGCTTCGCGGATGCCGCGCAGAATCTCTTCCTCCGTCTGTGAATCGATCCAGACGCGCTTCTGTTTCTTGCCCCGCACGCCAGCCATCTGCGCGACGAGGCGGTAGATATATTCTCCCTCCCGTCCCGAGTCGGTACAGACGTAGATTGTATCTACATCCGCCCGGTTTAAGAGACCGCTCACGATTCCAAACTGTTTCTTCACGCTGTCGATAACCTGATATTTCCATTCTTTCGGGAGAAATGGAAGTGTCTCCAGACTCCAGCGCTTATATTTCATATCATATACTTCCGGATAGCTCATAGTGACCAGATGTCCAACACACCAGGTCACAACCGCATTTTCCGATTCAATATAGCCATCCGCCGAGCGCCCATTTACCTTGAGTGCATTTGCGAACTCACGCGCCACGCTCGGTTTCTCGGCTATAAATAACGATTTTGCCACGTTGTTCTGCTCCTATCTTACTAATTTCGTAACTGTTCAGTACCTTCACAGTCACGCGCAAAAATCCATTAAAAATTGCCTACGGCAATGGGATTTTTGCCTGCTGGCCCATGTTTTCGTACGGTCAGCGCAGTAAATGCGCAGACCTGCTGAACAGTTACCTAATTTCCTCTAATTACTTTTCCGCTTCGGCGTCCACTCCGCCAGAATCGCCGCCGCAAACATCAGCGCACAGCCAATTAGCATCCGCACCGTCAGCTTCTCATGCAGCAGCCAGACAGAGAACAGGAGCCCAAACACCGATTCAAACGACAGTAGAATCGAGGATGTGCTGGCGCTCAGATATTTCTGCCCCACTGTCTGAAGCAGAAAACAGAGCATGCTGGATGCGAGTCCCAGATACAGCATCGAAACTGCTACTCCCGGCAGTGTAAATACTTCCGGATGGAACGCTCCTTCCGTGAGAAGCCCCAGCACCCACGAACACGCCGCCGCTGTTCCCATCTGCATGACCGTCAGGCGGATCGGAGTGCAGTATGCCGTGAAGCGATCCAGAAAAATCATATGAACCGCAAAGCAGATGCCGCACACCAGCGTCAGGAAATCACCAAAATTGACCGACAGATCGCCTTTCAGCGATAAAAGCGCCAATCCCACAACAGCAAATCCCGCTGCGATCAGGTTATTTGCCTTCGGGCGCACATGATTAACCGCCCATGCCAGAAACGGCACGATCACCACATATAACGTCGTAATAAACGCATTTTTACTCGCGGTCGTGTATTTCAGCCCATACGTCTGAAAATAATAACTGATAAATAGAAACAATCCCGCCAGTGCGCCGCATTTAAACTCCTGCATCGACATTCCCCGGATCTGTTTCCAGAAAAGAGCCGCCATCCCAAGCGCCGCTATCGTAAACCGGTACGCCAAAAGGTATGTAGGTGTGATCGCGTCCATCGAATTTTTCATCACAACGAACGCGCTGCCCCAGATAATTGTTACAAATAAAAGGCTGGCAGATGCCAGCACTTTTACCCCCTTGTTGTTTGTCTCACTCATGTCAATCTCTATCCTATGTCAAAATAATCACAAATCAAATACAAATTTAAACCGTCATAAATTTATAACTGGTCGTTGTATCGTATTTCTCGCCCTTTTTCACGATCGGGGATGCAAATCCCGGCATGTTGACTGCGTTCGGGTAATACTGCGTCTCAAAGCAGTATCCCTGGCGTCTCACATACTTCACGCCGCCCTTACCCGGAACCTGTCCGTCCAGGAAATTGCCCGTGTAGAACTGAACTCCCGGCAGATCGGTGTATACCTCCATCTTGCGCCCACTCTCCTCGTCGATCGCAGCCGCCGCCAGACTGAATACGCCTGACTCATGGTTGAGAATCCAGTTATGATCGTAGCCGCCGCCCAGTTTTAACTGATCGTAATCCGCTTCAATATCACGTCCGATCGGCTTGAAATCTGAGAAATCCATCGGAGTCCCTATTACCTTGCGGATCTCACCGGTCGGGATCAGCACCTTGTCTACCGCCGTGATCGCATCACTGTCAATGTAAACCATCTGCGAAAGCGCCGGACCACTCTTATGGCCTGCCAGATTGAAATACGCATGGTTTGTCATATTAAAAATGGTATCCTGATCGCAGGTCCCCTCGTAATGAATCTTTACTTCATTTTCATCTGTCAGCGTGTAGGTCACACGGATCGAGGCATTTCCCGGATATCCCTGATCGCCGTCCGGGCTTTCCAGTGTAAACGAAACCTGATTAACGCCCGTCTCATATTCTGCCGCCCAGATACGATTCCGGTAAAAATCCATGCCGCTGTGCAGGTTGTTCGGACCATCATTCGCCGTCAATTCATATTTTTTATCATTTAACGTAAACACCGCGCCGCCAATTCGGTTTGCATTTCGTCCAACAGCCTCGCCCAGATGCCCATCGCTTACCAGGCAGTCTGCTACTGTTTCATGTCCCAGCAGGACATCCGCCATCTCTCCGTTCCGATCCGGCACCAGCATCGTGGACCAGATTGCACCCAGATCTAAAAAGGATGCAGAAACGCCATTCTGATTCGTCAATGTATAACGGCTGACCTCTCTGCCATCTTCCATTGTTCCAAAGATTGTCTTCTCAACCATGCCAAATCCCCCTTAATTTTTAGAATCCGAAAAATATTTTTCGCATTTTTTATGCTTACCTATGTCAGATTAAATCTATTTACCTTTTCAAATCGAACGTCCGTGAGACTTGGCGCGTGATTCTGGTCAGCGAAACTGACATATTCCTATCAGAATCACTGTGCATCCTCGCGGAGCGTTTATCTCAGTCGGAGACAAGGCTTCCACTGAGACAAATTTGCTATTACTCACCACCTGAAGAGGTGGGAGTCTTCTCGACTGAGATAAATAGCTGATTTATTAAGTATACAATACTTTTCCTCTCATGCACACCCATTTTTTCCAAATCCCATTATAAAAATTTAAAGATTCGTTACTGTTCACACATGTGTGCCCAGTAACAGGCTTTTGCCGATGCTTCACATTCCAAATCGGCAAAAGCTGCAGCCAGAACTGTATCTTACGGAATTTTCAGTTCAGAAAATTCCCACCTGTGAACAATTACCAAGATTCCATTTCAGCTAAAAAAGAAGGTTCCTTGACACATCACGCGGAGCATTTTTTGTGTCTTAGGACGAAGTTTCCTATGACACAAACAAAAACTGCCGTTTCGGACAGAGTCAGCCATCGTTTTTTAAACAGCCTCTCCGCCACTGGGCGGCAGTTCTTACTTTTATCAGTTTTAATTTTCTATTTCACGGATTCTCTAAACAGATTTCTTTATTTCGCCTGGATATATCCCTGTGCGGTCAGAAGCTCTGCACACAGTACCGCACCGCCGGCTGCGCCGCGCAGTGTGTTGTGGGAGAGACCTACAAACTTCCAATCGTAAACTTTGTCTTCTCTCAGACGGCCAACAGATACGCCCATGCCCTTCTCATAGTTGACATCCAGCTGTACCTGCGGACGATTATCCTCTTCCAGATACTGAATGAACTGCTTCGGTGCGCTCGGAAGCTCCAGTTCCTGCGGAAGTCCTTTGAAATTAACCAGCTTCTCGATCAGCTGCTCTTTGGTTGGTTTCTTTCTGAACTTTACAAATACGGCTGCTGTATGTCCGTCCAGAACCGGTACACGGATGCACTGGCAGGTAATTACCGGCTCGGATGCCTTCACGATCTCGCCGTCCTTGATCTCTCCCCAGAGACGAAGCGGCTCCTGCTCGCTCTTCTCCTCCTCACCTCCGATGTACGGGATGATGTTGCCTTCCATCTCCGGCCAGTCTTTGAACGTCTTGCCCGCTCCGGAGATTGCCTGATACGTCGTAGCTACTACCTCATATGGCTCAAATTCCTTCCATGCAGTCAGAACCGGTGCATAGCTCTGGATGGAGCAGTTCGGTTTTACCGCTACGAAGCCTCTCTTGGTTCCCAGACGTTTTTTCTGGAACTCAATCACCTTAAAGTGCTCCGGATTGATCTCCGGCACTACCATCGGAACATCCGGTGTCCAGCGGTGTGCGCTGTTGTTGGAAACAACCGGTGTTTCTGTCTTTGCATACGCATCTTCAATCGCACGGATCTCTTCTTTTGTCATATCTACGGCGCTGAACACGAAATCAACTTCGGATGCTACCTTCTCGATCTCGTTTACGTTCATAACGGCCATCTTCTTCACACACTCCGGCATCGGGGTCTGCATTTTCCAGCGTCCGCCGACTGCCTCCTCATATGTTTTTCCTGCAGAACGCGGGCTTGCTGCCAGCGCAGTAATCTCATACCACGGATGATTTGCCAGAAGCGTGATGAAACGCTGACCTACCATACCAGTTGCTCCCAGAATGCCTACACGTAATTTCTTTTCCATGTTCATCGTTTTTCTCCTCTTCTGACAGCGGCTTTTTCAGCTTCTCATGGCAGGATGGAGTTTGGATAGGAAGCTCCTGCTCTGCAACACGTTTTCACTCTGCCGCTGTAATTCTTGTCTATCCTATAACAAAACAAACAAAAAATCAACATTTTTCCGCAAGAAAAATACATTTGTACGTCACTCGCGGACATTTGATAAATTTATAACGTCTGTCACGGATTTAACGATGTTTTAACTCAAAATAGGTTCTTCTAAGCTAAGTATTCCGCTGCAGCCTTCTCAATCCCATCCGGGTACTGCGTCCGGTAGCTCTCAAAATCAAGCCCCCTTGCCGCAATCTCTTTTCCAAGTTTGACTAAGAACGACGGAATCTCGCTCTCAAACATCGTGCCAAACTCACGTCCCATCGTCTCTTTTCCCTGTACCTCATTTCCGCCCAGATAAAATACAAATGCCGGCTGTGCCTTGCCATCTGCCATCCGCACGCCTCCGCGGAATCCCATCGGTCCAGTCTGGTGGGTACCGCAGGAAGACGGACATCCGGAAATATGAATCTGCGGAAGTGCGCCGTCCGGGATCTGTGCCTCCCCGACCGCCTTTACACACGCCTGTAACAGAGCCTGCGAATCGCGTGCACCAACCTGACAGATCGACGCACCGATACAGCTTACCGATGTCTCAAACTTTGTCTGAGCCGTCTCCTTCGTCGCCTCCAGAATCTTCTCTGCTTCTGCTCCGGTCAAATTGATGATATAAGCAGTTTCATCCGGTGCCAAGCGAAGCTCTGTGCCGTCAATCGACTGCATCAGTTCTCCCAGGGATGCCAGCGTCTCCGGGCGCGGCTGTCCGCCAATCGGATGCCAGATAACCGTATAAAGTCCCGGCTGTTTCTGCTCCAGCACACGTTCTCCCGACGCGCTGCTTCCATCGCCTGTTTTGCCCTGCTTTTCTTTCATTCCTGCCGCTGCCATCACTTCCTCACGTGAAAGATCCAGCTGTTCCCCGGATGCCAGTACCTCCTGAAGCTTTTCCTGATACGCCTTCCGGTAATTTTCCGCTCCGCCGAGTGCTTCCTGCATATACCGGGTACGCGCTTTTCCGCGGTTTTCGTAATTGCCATATGCCCGGAATGTCAGCCACATCGCCTTAATGTAATAAAGAATCTTCTCCGGCGCAACGCCCTCGGCAACTTTAACGCCAAACTGCGGATTATTTCCCAGACCGCCTGCACTGTATACCTCAAACGTTCCGTCCGGGCAAGCCACAAATCCCAGATCTCGGTAGGTCGCGTGCGTCACATTCGCCGGTGAATTAGAGAAACAAACCTTGAGCTTGCGCGGCATCTTTTCCGCATTGATGAAGGTCATCAGGTATTCGCCCGCCGCCTTCGCCCACGGCATAACGTCGAAATATTCGCCCTCTTCCACACCGGAAAGCGGAGAACACATCACATTTCGCGGGAAATCTCCGCCGCCGCCCATCGTCACTATCCCGGCATCGAGTGCCTGCTCCATCAATTCACAGACTGATTTCTCATCCAGATTGTGAAACTGCACGCTCTCACAAGTCGTAAAATGTACCATATTTACCTGATATGCGCGGATTGCCTTTGCGATAAATGCAAGCTTCTCCTTCGACACACATCCTGCCGTCATACGCAGACGCAGCATGCTCGCCGCGCCGCCTTTCTGTGCATAACTGCCGTAACGTCCTGAAAAGCCCTTATATGAGCCCTTATCCATCTTTCCTGCATAAAAATCCCTCGTTTTTTCACAAAACTCCGGAAGATCTGTTTTCCACTCCTTTGGAGCAATTCCTATCATTTTTCTCTCCTGTTTTCTCTTCAAATTGTAACTGTTCAGCACCTTCACAGTCACGCGCAAAAATCCATTAAAAATTGCCTACGGCAATGGGATTTTTGCCTGCTGGTCCTTGTTTTCGTACGGTCAGCGCAATAAATGCGCAGACCTACTGAACAGTTACTTCAAATTCTACTTTTACCAGCTTATCTTACACCAGATCCAGCGCCACTTCCATCATATTGGTAAACGTCTTCTCCCGTTCTTCTGCCGTCGTCGCCTCTCCGGTCACTGCCGAATCCGATACGGTCAGGATACAGATCGCATTTGCGCCCGCATAGGCAGCGTTGCTGTAAAGTGCCGCCGACTCCATCTCCACCGCCAGCACGCCCATCTGCGCCCAGCTAGTTCCGTCCGGCTCAAGCGGCGGGTTGTAGAACATATCGGAACACAAAATATTACCGACATGATATTTTAAATTTCTCTTTTTCGCGGACTCAACTGCCTTTTCCAGCAGCTCATAGCTGCACACGCAGGAATAATCCCCCGGCAGGCGGAACTGTTTTACATAGTTGGATGTCGTACAGGAGCCCATCGCGAAAATAAGCTCGCGCACCTTTACCTCCGGACGCAGCGCACCGGCAGTTCCGATCCGGATCAGATTCCTGCATCCATAAAAATGAATCAGCTCATAGGAATAAATTCCCATCGACGGACAGCCCATGCCGGTTCCCATGACAGACACGCGTTTGCCCTGATAATAGCCGGTATAACCGTACATATTTCTCGTTGTATTGAACTGTTTTGCATCCGTCAGAAAATGTTCTGCGATATACTTTGCCCGCAGCGGATCGCCCGGAAGCAAAATCGCCTCCGCAATCTCGCCCTGCTTTGCCCCGATATGAGGGGTCGGTGTGTTCTGAAGTTCAGCCATATGAAATACCTCCTTTTTTCGTAAATGTACTCTCGGAATCTTTCTGTTTGATTCTAGCTTCTCGCCCGGCTTCCCTTGCCATCGCGGTGCCCTATTTTCAAACGGCTCAAATGAACCGTTTTTTCTTTATACATAACGATCGGATCATCCTCAGTGCCGTCCAGCAGATGGATTGTCTCCAGCGACTCGGTACGCCCCAGCTTGATGCCGCGCACACCTTTCGCATTCTTCTTCATCTCCGATATCTCCTCGATCGGGAATCGCAGGAAGATACCGCTGGTCGTCTGGATGACCGCCTCTTTCATGCCGTCCGCCGGCTGTACCGAGAGAAGCATATCATTCTCCTGCAGCTTGGTCGCCGCCACTGTTCGGTTATTTGTCTCAAATTCCCCGCCGGGCACGATCTTAATCATCGCATCCTTCGTTGCAAATAATAGCTTCTGTCCCTTTAACTGCGCCGCATTCACCACACAGACCGGACGTTCTTTGGTGGCATCAAATTTACTCAGGTTATCGATCGGCACCCCCTTATCGCGCAGCTTTCCAAAGGGAATCTCAGTCACCTTCACCTGATGGAATGCACCCAGATCTGTAAACAATCCTATCTTATCCGTCGTATGGCACGGCAGTACATACACATTCTCCGTGTCCACTGTCTCCCGGTTCCGCTCGTAGATCGACGGTTCCAGAATCTTGCAATAACCAAACTTGTCCAGCACGAACACGCCCGGTCTGGCGCTCTCCGCCGCCTCGTCATACACTGCCTCGCGTCCATCCTCGATTTTCGTCCGGCGTTCCACTGCAAACTCTTCCTTGATTGACTGCAGATCTTCTTTAATCACCTCGTCCATCGCCTCACGGCTGCCGAGAATCTTCTGGTATTCTTTGATCTTGCGAAGTGTCTCTTTGTACTCCTTCTGCAATGCCAAGATCTCCAGGCCGATCAGTTTATAGAGACGCATTTCCAGAATCGCAGATGCCTGTTTCTCCGTAAAATGAAGCTTCTTGGCATCTTCCTCAAATCCCGGTGTGCGGAACTGGATTTTGGAAATATCGCCCTCCATCAGGCAGGCTTTCGCATCTTTCAGATTCTTCGAACCACGCAGGATCGCGATAATCAGATCGATGCAGTCGCAGGCTGTGATCAGACCTTCCTTGATCTCCTTCTTCTCCTGCTCCTTTTCCAGAAGCACCTGATACTTGCGGGTATTATTTTCATACTGGAAATCCAGATAATTCTTTAAGATTCCCTTTAAATTCAGCGTCTCCGGACGTCCATTCGCGATCGCCAGCATATTGACACCGAACGTATCCTCCAGTTTTGTCTTTTTATACAAAATATTCTGGATTTTCTCAATATCCGCGTCTTTCTTGAGTTCCAGAACAATCCGGATTCCTTCTTTATTCGATTGGTTGGAAATATCCACCACATCGGCAAGTTTCTTGGACTCAACCAGATCTGCGATATCCGACAGACATTTATTGATGCCAGCGCCGATCATCGTGTACGGAATCTCCGTGATCACCAGCTTGTCCCGGTCAGAACGGCGTTTTCCAAGCTCCACCTCCATCCGGGCACGCAGTTTGATGCGCCCCGTTCCTGTCTCATAGATCGCCGGAAGTTCACTCTTATTCGCAATGATGCCGCCGGTCGGGAAATCCGGTCCCTTTAAGACGCTCAGAAGCGCTTCCGTCTCCATCTCCGGCTGATCGATATACGCCATCACCGTATCGATGACCTCGCCCAGATTGTGCGGCGGAATGCTGGTGCTCATGCCGACCGCAATTCCTTCGGCACCGTTGATCAGCAGATTCGGCACGCGGACCGGCAGAACCTCCGGCTCTTTCTCCGTCTCATCGTAGTTCGGCACAAACCGGACGGTCTTGTCCAGATCCTTTAAATACACTTCCTCCGCAAACTTCTGGAGACGCGCCTCCGTGTAACGCATCGCCGCCGCCCCGTCGCCCTCGATGGAACCAAAGTTTCCATGTCCGTCTACCAGCGGCATTCCCTTCTTAAAGCTCTGGGAAAGCACGACCAGCGTCTCATAGATCGAACTGTCGCCGTGCGGGTGGTATTTACCCATCGTATCACCGACGATACGCGCCGATTTCCGGTGCGGCTTGTCGTGCCCCAGATGCAGCTCCCCCATATCGTAAAGGACGCGGCGCTGTACCGGTTTCAAACCATCCCTCGCATCCGGGATGGCGCGGGCCGTGATGACACTCATCGAGTAGTTCATATAGCTGCGCTGCATTTCCTCTGAATATTCTGTCGTAATGATCGTTTCAGCCATTCTATTTTCTATCTCCTAAATTCCTGTCATATACTTTCATAATCGTAACTGTTCAGTGCCTTCACAGTTACTCATAATCTTTCTATTAAGCATCTATCTCCGCCTCATCCGCGTGATCGTAGATAAACTGCCGTCTCGGCGGCACGTCGCTTCCCATCAGCATCTCCGTGATCTCCGACGCCATCCGGGCATCCTCGATCTCCACACGCTTGAGCACACGGTTCTCCGGGTTTAACGTCGTCTCCCAGAGCTGTTCCGCATCCATCTCGCCCAGACCTTTGTAGCGCTGCAGGGTAAATTCCCCTGTGTGGGTTCTGCGGTAGCGCTCCAATGCTTTCTCATCGTATAGATACTCTTCTTTTCCCTTTTTCGGAATCACCTTAAATAACGGCGGCATCGCAATATATACGTGCCCGTTCTGAATCAATTCCGGCATAAAACGGTATAAGAAAGTCAGAAGCAGTGTATCAATATGGCTTCCGTCCACATCGGCATCCGTCATCAGGACGATCTTGTGGTAACGCAGCTTCGCAATATCGAAATCATTGCCATATCCTTCCGAAAAGCCGCAGCCGAACGCATTGATCATCGTCTTGATCTCGGCATTCGCCAACACCTTGTCCATCGAAGCTTTCTCCACATTTAAAATCTTGCCCCGGATCGGCAGGATCGCCTGATAGCGGCGGTTTCGTCCCATCTTAGCTGAACCGCCCGCGGAATCTCCCTCGACAATGAAAATCTCACATTTCTCTGCCTCGCGGCTCTCACAGTTTGCCAGCTTTCCGTTGCTGTCAAAGGAAAAACGGGATTTCGTCAGCATATTGGTCTTGGCGCGTTCCTCTGCCTTCCGGATCTTTGCAGATTTCTCCGCACAGGCGATGATCGCCTTCAATACCTCTAAATTCCGGTCAAAATAAAGCTGCAGCTCGTCCCCTGTCACGCTGAACACCGCTTTTGTCGCATCGGCACTCGCCAGCTTTGTCTTCGTCTGCCCCTCAAAGATCGGATCCGGATGCTTGACCGCCACAACCGCCGTCATGCCGTTTCTCGTATCCGGTCCTGTAAATTTTGTATCTTTTTCCTTCAGGATTCCCAGCTCTTTCGCATAGCTGTTGATCATCTGGGTAAAACGCGTCTTAAAGCCCGCCAGATGCGTGCCGCCCTCCTGTGTGAAAATATTGTTGCAGAAGCCGAGTACATTTTCCTCAAATGCATCGACAAACTGGAATGCCACTTCAACCTCGATCTGGTCGCTGACGCCCTTGAAATAAATCGGATCATGAATCGGCGTCTTCGTGCTGTTCAGCTCACGCACATACGCCACGATGCCGTCCGGCTCCGAATAAGTCACCTTTTCAGCCTCGCCCGCCCGCTTATTCTCATAAAGAATCGTCAGCTTTGGGTTCAGATATGCCGTCTCATGCAGGCGGCTCTTGAGCCAGTCCGCCTTGAACCGCGTTTTTTCAAAAATCTCCGGATCCGGCAGAAAATTGATCTCCGTTCCGGTCTCTCTTGTCTTTCCAACCACCGGCAGAAGACCATCGATCAGCTCAACCGTCGGGATGCCGCGCTCATACGCATCATGATGGATCTGTCCATTCTTATATATATTGACCTCCAGATGCGCTGAGAGGGCATTGACAACCGACGAACCGACGCCGTGCAGGCCACCGCTCGTCTTGTACGCATTGTTGTCAAACTTGCCGCCCGCGTGCAAGGTCGAGAGTACGATTCGCTCCGCCGCCACACCCTTTTTATGCATCTCCACCGGAATACCGCGTCCATTGTCCCGGACGGTGCAGGAGCCGTCCGCCTCCAGCGTCACGCGGATCTGGGAACAGGCGCCCGCCAGGTGCTCATCGACCGAGTTGTCCACGATCTCATAGATCAGGTGATTCAGTCCCTTCGTTCCCACACTTCCTATATACATACCAGGACGCTTACGGACAGCCTCCAGCCCCTCCAGGACCGTTATGCTGTCCGCATCATACTGTGTTTTACCCATAGATTCATTCCTCCTGTGCCCGACCTGGGAATAATATTGGCTGCCATTTACACGTGTGATGCAAACGGCAGCTTTTATTTCACAGGTCAAGCTGATTTCTTCTACTTATAAAAATAATAATACGTATTTATTTTATGACTTTGAAAAAAGTAGTAAACCGTTCTCATTTACTATAAAATATTAGTAACTGTTCAGTACCTTCACAGTCACGCGCAAAAAAACATTAAAAATTGCCTGCGGCAATGGGATTTTTGCCTGCTGGTCCATGTTTTCGTACGGTCAGCGCAGTAAATGCGCGGACCTACTGAACAGCTACAAATATTATTACATAAATTCAAAAATTTTGCAATGCATTTTTTAGAACAAATGTTCGTTTTGTTGCTGCTCACGGGTAGGCACTTTTGGAACCGAAAGTGCCGTAAGAAAACGTGGTGGCAGCTTTCTTTTATCCCAGCGCCACATCCAGAATCATCATCAACACAAATCCAACCGCAAATCCGATCGTTCCCATATCGGAATGACTGCCCTGCGCCGACTCTGGAATCAGTTCCTCCACAACCACGTAAATCATCGCCCCTGCTGCAAGCGCCAGGAGAACCGGCAGAACCGGTTCCAGATAGCGGTACGCGGCGATCGTCGCAAGCGCCCCGATCGGCTCGACGATACCGGAGAGTGTTCCCATTGCAAATGCCTTTTTCCGGCTCATCCCTGACTCACTCCGAAGCGGCAGGGAAATGATCGCTCCCTCCGGGAAGTTCTGAATCGCGATTCCAAGCGAAAGCGCCAGCGCCGCTGCAAGCGTGATACCGCTCTTTTCTGCTAAGAATCCGGCAAATACCACTCCGACCGCCATGCCCTCCGGGATATTGTGAAGTGTGACCGCCAGAACCAGCATCGTCGTCTTCTTGAGCCCGCACACATGCCCCTCCGGCTCATCACTTCCCAGATGCAGATGCGGGATCACACGATCCAGCAAAAGCAGCATCAGAATACCCACCATAAAACCAATGGATGCCGGCAGAAATGCCAGATGCCCCATCGCTTCGCACATATTCATCGACGGAATTAAAAGTGACCAGACCGATGCCGCCACCATCACCCCCGATGCGAATCCCAGAAGCGTTTTCTGGATGATCGGCTTTAACTCATTTTTCAAAAAAAAGACACAGGCTGCTCCCGCCGTCGTACCGACAAACGGAATCAAAACCCCAAGAAGCGTATTTTGATCCATATTCATTCCTTTCTTTTTAAATATCTGAACGGTTCTTTTCCCGGAACCTCGTTTTTTTTCTTCTATTTCTCTTTGATGTACCGGGTCGTTCAAAGAAGTCATCTCAAGTTCCTCTGATTGAATATTCCTATTGTAGCATATGCGCCTTTCTTTTGCACGGTTCCTTTTTATCATTAAGCGGTTTCATCCGCCAATCCCGGCTCAAATCCGATTCAAACAACCCTCTGTTTATACATCGGCATTCTTTCATATGTTTCTCGTTTGCAAACGTCTTTACGCAAACAAAAAAAGAGAACCAGAAATCAGGATGTCCCTAATTTCCAGTTCTCTTTTCATTCTTTGAATACAATGATTTATCACTTTTTAATTTATTTCTGCTCAGAATTCTGTTTAATAAACTCATGAACATCGTTTACGCTTAAATTGCTCTCTTCGATCGCATCCAGTAATTCGCTTAATTCAGCTTTACGAATCTCAGCCGCTAATTCCTTTTTCTCTGCTTTCAGAGCTTTAACGGTTTCTTCTAATTTAGCCAGCTTCTCTTCTACCGCTGCCAGCTTCTCTTTGTTTACTTCTAATGCAGAACGTTTCGGTCCTCTCGGCATAATACATACCCCTTTCGTTTTCTTTGAGAATAGCACAAATCTCTTATTTGTGCAATATCGATTCGTTTAAAAACTAAGTTTTTCATCAATCAGAGTAATCTCCATTTCAATAAAACGCATTTTTTGATAATATACTTCCTTTTTGAATCTCTTTTGAATGACTTTCTCTCTGGACAAATTTCTTTTTCCTTATTATAATATCAGATTGTATCCAAACGCAAGAAAAAAGGAGTTTGTATGAGTGCTTCCAATACACAGAACGATTTTTCCAAAGGAAGTATCGTTAAAAATATCATGAATCTCGCGATCCCGATGACGTTGGCGCAGCTTATCAATGTCCTGTACAACATCGTTGACCGCATCTACATCGGACGCATACCCGATCATGCCACCCTATCTTTGACCGGCATCGGGCTTTCGCTGCCGATCATTACGCTCGTCATCGCATTTGCCAACCTGTTTGGCATGGGCGGCGCGCCGCTCTGCTCAATTGAGCGCGGACGCGGGGATATCAAAGAAGCCGAGGCGATCATGGGAAATTCCTTCTCCATGATGGTTATTTCCGGTGTGTTTCTGACCATACTCTGCCTGATATTCCGCAAACCAATGCTGTATCTGTTCGGAGCCAGCAACGCTACTTATCCATATGCGGACGCCTACATTACAATCTATCTGCTCGGCAGCCTGTTCGTGATGGTCGGACTCGGCATGAACTCGTTCATCAATTCACAGGGATTCGGGCGCATCGGCATGATGACCGTCCTTTTGGGCGCTGCCGCCAATATCCTGCTCGACCCGATTTTTATCTTTATGCTTCACATGGGAATCCGCGGCGCGGCGCTCGCCACCATCCTGTCGCAGCTTCTCTCTGCCATCTGGATTCTGCGGTTTTTAACAAGTGACAAAACAATTCTGAAACTGAGACGTTCTTCGATGCGCCTTTCCGCACGGAGGGTCCGAAAAATCGTCGGACTCGGTCTGTCCGGTTTCACGATGGCGATCACCAACTGCACCGTCCAGATCATGTGCAACGCAACCTTACAGGTATACGGCGGCGATCTCTACGTCGGTGTTATGACCGTTATCAACTCCATCCGTGAAATTGCAACTCTTCCGGTAACCGGCGTTACCCACAGCGCTCAGCCGGTGCTCGGTTTCAATTATGGGGCGAAAGAATACGGTCGCGTTAAAAAGGCAATCGTCTTTACCTCTTTTATTGCAATTTTATATACGACCGGTATCTGGCTGATTGTCGATGGTTTCCCAGCATTCTTTATCCGCATTTTTAATCAGGATGCAGAACTCATTGCGGCAGGTATTCCGGCGATCCGCTTATACTTTTTCGGATTCTTTATGATGTCGCTCCAATTCTCCGGACAATCGATTTTCGTCGGTCTGGGTGAATCCAAAAAAGCGATCTTTTTCTCTATTTTCCGAAAAGTAATCATCGTCGTTCCGCTGACAATCCTGCTGCCAGGTATGTTTGGAATGGGCACCAACGGCGTATTTGCCGCCGAACCAATTTCCAACTTTATCGGCGGAATTGCCTGCTTTGGAACGATGCTTTTTACCATCTGGCGGAAATTGACGAAACTGCAGAAACAGGAAGCAGTTTAAAATATATCGCACAAGCCTGTAAATAAAAAGCAGCTGTAAAACAGATATTTCTTTGAATTTCTTTATCTGTTTTATAGCTGCCTTTTTATTTATACTTTTTTGCGGCGGTTCTGCGTTCTTATTATATTATCACGACTTCTTTTTATCTATTTCCTTTTTCATCGAATATCCGCTTAATTATTCCGTTGTCTCATACGCATACAGAATCGTCCGAGCATTGTCAAATTCATAGCTGCACGTTACAAAAGAATAGAGACGTACAATTGTCCCCTCGATCGGGGCTTTTGCACTCGCGCCCAATATCATCTGTGCAGATCCTCCTCCGGTGTGCTGATCGGTGCAATGTTATAATTTTCCACCAGATACTGCAGCACATTCGGAGAGATAAATGCCGGAAGGGACGGTCCGAGGAGAATATTTTTGATCCCCAGATGAAGCAGTGTCAGCAGGATACACACTGCTTTCTGCTCATACCAGGAGAGCACCATGGAAAGCGGCAGATCGTTGACACCGCAGTCAAATGCTTCTGCCAATGCCACCGCAACCTTGATGGCGCTGTAAGCGTCGTTGCACTGTCCCATATCCATTATTCTCGGAAGACCGCCAATCGTACCCAGATCCAGATCATTGAACCGGTATTTGCCGCAGGCAAGGGTCAGAACAATGCTGTCTGCCGATGTCTGCTTTACAAATTCGGTATAATAATTGCGTCCCGGCTTAGCACCGTCACATCCGCCGACCAGGAAGAAATGTTTGATAGCTCCCGATTTAACGGCATTGATGACCGTATCCGCCACTGAAAGAACCGCATGGTGGGAAAATCCAGTCATGACTGTTTTGCCGCCGTTTATGCCTGTAAAATGCATATCCTCAGGATAACCACCCAATGAAAGTGCCTTTTCAATAACCGGCGTAAAATCTCTCTCTTTGCCGATGTGTACCATTTCCGGATAGGATACGACTTCCGTCGTAAACACCCGGTCGGCATAGCTCTTTTTCGGAGGCATCAGGCAGTTCGTCGTAAAGAGAACCGGAGCCGGAATATCTGCAAATTCCTTCTGCTGGTTCTGCCATGCCGTGCCGAAATTGCCCTTCAGGTGAAGATACTTTTTCAGTTCCGGATAAGCGTGCGCCGGAAGCATTTCACCGTGAGTGTAGATGTTGATGCCCTTATCTTTCGTCTGCTCAAGGAGCTGTTTTAAATCGTATAAATCATGGCCGCTGATAACGATAAACGGGCCTTTCTCCACGGTCAGAGGCACCTGCGTCGGAACAGGATTTCCATAAGTCTCGGTGTTGGCTCGATCCAGAAGCGCCATGCACTTGAGGTTGATTTCACCCACTTCCAGGACAATCGGAAGCAGCTCGTCCATGCCCCAGTCATCCATGCCGATCGCAAAGAGCGCCTTAAAAAAGAAGCGATTGATCGTGTCATCGGTATATCCCAGAACGGCCGCGTGGTAAGCATACGCCGCAACGCCGCGGATTCCGAACAAAATCAGCGATTTCAGAGAACGGACATCCTCGTCTGCCTCCCAGAGATTATTCATATCATAATTGTTATTTTTGCCGCAGGAGACCGTGCACACGAAACAATCAGGCACCAGGCGTTCTCTCTCTTTTTCAACCCGCCGGATCAATTCAGTGATGGTGTCATTGTTAAAATTCACATTTGTTACCGTGGTAAACAATCCTTCCAATACAAGTCTGCTGGTATCCCCGGTAATCAGGTATTCATTGCCTTCCGTCGCTCTTGCAAGGCCAATCAGCGCACCCGTCAGCTTATCCTGCAGCCTGGCGGTGTCCGCTCTCTTGCCGCACACACCGGCACTGCCGGTACAGGCCGTACAGCCTGCCGTCTGCTCACACTGGTAACAAAACATTTTCCGCTCCATACTTTATAACTCCTTTTCGTTGTTCTGCAATCAACAGCCATTATTTCTAACCTGCGGCACCCTCACGTTCAAGAACACATTCGCGCACTTCCAGGCTGCCGGCTTTTTGTCTTTCTTAGCTTTACAAGCGTATTATAAAAAAACACCGGCAGAAATTCAGTTGTTTTTACAACGAAACAGAAATTTAAGTTCAAAAGAATATTTAGCCGTAAAAATACCGACCTCCAATCGTTAGATTTTTAGGTCTAACATTTGGAAGTCGGTACATAGATGGAATCTTTTCTTTTATTTCTGTCTCGCCTTAAACGCCCGGTCAATCTCCCGCTTCGCGTCCTTTTTCGCCAGATCGTCTCTCTTATCATACAGCTTCTTACCGCGTGCCAGACCAATCTCTACTTTTACGAGACTTCCCTTAAAATACACCTGCAGCGGCACCAGCGTATATCCTTTTTCTTTGATCTTTGACATCAGGCGGCGGATCTCCAGTTTGTGGAGAAGGAGTTTCCGCACACGCAGCGGATCTTTGTTAAAGATATTTCCCTTCTCATATGGGCTGATATGCATGCCGAATACATACACCTGACCGTCACTCTCAATCTTGATAAATGCTTCCTTGATGCTGCATTTCCCCATGCGGATCGATTTAACCTCGGTACCGAATAACTCGATCCCGGCTTCGAATTTATCATCGATAAAATAATCATGGTAGGCTTTCTTATTGTTCGCCACCATCTTAATTCCTGCTCCCATTTTAATTCCTCTTTCCCTCTCTACTTTTTACATCTTATTTTACAATCTCCTACTTCCAGTACACTGCCGGCATAAAATCAATCGTCCTCGCATACCGGTCGCACGCAGTCACGCGGACGCGGATGCTCTGACCGAGCTTGTACGTCTTTCTCGTCATCTCTCCGACCAGCTCATAGTGTGCTTCGTCAAATACGAAATAGTCGCCGCGCAGTTCGTTGACATGAACTAATCCTTCAACTGTGTTCGGCAGCTCGACATAGAAGCCCCAGTTGGTGACACCGGAAATGACTCCCTCGAATTCTTCTCCGATGTAATGTTCCATGTACTGGACTTTCTTCATCTTATCGGTTTCGCGCTCGGCTTCGTCAGCGCGGCGCTCCAGGGCCGAGGTCTGGACTGCCACTTCCGGCAGGATTTTCTCAAAATGGGCGGTTTTTCGCGCATCCATATTGCCGTGGAGGCATTCTTTGATGATCCGGTGGATCTGCAGATCCGGATAACGGCGGATCGGGGAGGTGAAATGAGTATAATATTTCGCCGCCAATCCGAAATGACCGGAGTTCAAGGTCGAATATTTCGCCTGTTTCATGGAGCGCAGCGTCAAACGGCTGAGCAATGCCTCCTCCGGCGTGCCCTCTATCTTTTCAAGCAGCTTTTGCAGCTCTTTCGGGTGGATTTCGCCGCCCGGCATCCGCAATGTATATCCGAAATTGTTGATGAACGTGCCGAGTTTCGCCATCTTCTCCTCATCCGGTTTCTCATGGATTCGGTAGAGGAACGGAATTTCCTGCCAATAATAGTCCTCGGCTACCGTCTCATTTGCCATCAGCATGAAATCCTCGATAAGCTTCGTCGCCGCGTTGCGCTCATACGGCTTGATCTCGATCGGGCGTCCTTTGGCGTCGAGTAAAATCTTGCTCTCTGGAAAGTCGAAGTCGATCGCACCGCGCTCCTGGCGTCTCTTTCGGAGAAGCTGCGAAAGTTCTTTCATTTGCAGGAATAAATCCACAAATTCCTTATATTTCTCCTTTGTCTCTGCATCATCATCCGTGATGATCGCATTGACCGCCGTATACGTCATCCGGCGATCGACGCGGATCAATGTCTCTGCAATCTCATGTCCGATCACGACGCCTTTGTCATTGATTTCCATGATACAGCTCAGCGCCAGGCGATCCTCGCCCTGATTCAGGGAACAGATACCGTTTGAAAGTTTATGCGGCAGCATCGGAATGACGCGATCGGTCAGATACACGCTCGTTCCGCGCTTTAATGCCTCGCGGTCAAGCGGGCTGCCCTCGCGGACATAATGGGTCACATCCGCAATGTGTACACCGAGCCGGTAGCCCTGCTCCGTCTTTTCCAGCGTGATCGCATCATCGAGATCCTTCGCTTCCTCACCATCGATCGTGACTGTCGGCAGCTCACGCAGATCCTTGCGTCCCGCCTTGTCCTCCTCGCGGACGGCATCCGGGATCTCTTCAAGCTGTGCCATGACCTCCGGCGGAAATTCTTCCGGCAGACCGTATGCTTTCACGATGGATAAAATATCGACTCCCGGATCGTTCATATGTCCGAGAATGCTGGTGATCACGCCCTCCGGCTTCTTATCCGGGCTGTTTCCGTAATCCTTGATCTTCACGATGACCTTATGACCGGTCACTGCGCCCGCGTCACACCCCTGCGGGATGAAAATGTCGCGTGAAATCCGTGGATTGTCCGGGATCACAAAGCCGAAACCGCCGTTTTTCTCATACAGACCGACCAGCTCCTGATTAGCGTGCTCCAGGATCCGCACGATACTTCCCTCAGCTCTGCGTCCGCCGTCGCTCTCCTGCTCAATCACAACCAGCACCTTATCGCCGTGCATCGCGCCCTTTGTTTTTTCACGCGGAACGAACACATCCTGCTCACGTCCCTCGATTGTCACGAAACCGAAGCCCTTCGGGTGTCCCGAATAAATACCTGCCTCTGAAAATGTCTCCGGGCGTCCCAGCTTGCCCTTGCGGGACATGCTGATTTTTCCCTCTTCCAGCAGATGATCGATAACCCGCTGCAGCTCCCGGCGCTGTTCCTTCGGAATATTTAAAAGAAGTGCCAGCTCCTTCAGCTTCATCGGCACGTATGCCGGTTCATTCATGACATCCTGAATCATCTTGCAGCGGCGGGTAAACTCCTCCTCGGAAACGCCAGCATCCTCACGCTCCTTCTTGCCGCGCTTTTCGCGCTTCTTATCCATCTCACGCTCAAGCTTTCGATCACGGTCTTTCTTTCCCGCTTTATCCTTTTTCTGGCGCACCGATTCCTCTTTCGGACCTTTCGCACGCTCCGGTTTTTTCTTCTTTTTTCCGTACCTCTCTTCCCACTCGCCGATCAGCCCATCCCCGTCAATCTGGCGCTGTACGCTGCTCTCCCGGCTTTCTCCGGACATTTTCTCTTCTCGCGCTTCTTCTTTGCGCATCGCAAACCGCTGTTCTGCATTTTTCCGGATCGTCTCCAGCATCTCATCCGAGAGCTTCATCTCCGTCTGCTGACGTTTTTCAAACGCCTCTCTTTCTCTCCTGCGATTTTCCGGCATTTTCTGTCCTTCCTCTTTCTGTGAAGCTGCCGCACTCTGCATCTGCGCCTGGCGCTTCTGCTGTTTTGCGTATTTCTGAGCCTCGCTTCTCTTTATTTTTTCCATGATTTTATCAAATATGTTCAAATCTATCTCACTTCTCTTTCTTAATTCACATTCTCGCGCCATTTCCTATGAAAAAAAGCTGCCACGTCCAGCGCTCTCTGCCTCTCACCCCTGCATCTGCTCGGAAACCACCGGCAAATATCAGATTCAGGAAACAGATCCCGCTGCCACGCGACAGCCTCTTAAAGGTTCCTTACAGGAATTTCAAATTCAAAACTAATGCAAGGATCAGCCACAGAATTGCAGCATATTTGGTCAGCTTCTCCAGCTTTCCTTCCATAGAACGGCTTTTATTTCTGCCCCAGTAGCTGTCAGCCATACCGCCGATGGAACCGGACAGACCTGCCGATTTGCCCTCCTGCAGTAGGATTACCGCCGACAGGAATACACAGATAATAATAAATATGATCGTAAGGATCGTCTTGATCATCTTCGCACCTCCTGAATAAACATAGTAATCATAGCATATTTTCGGCGGAAGGACAACTGTTTTTTTCCCGACTTCAACCCGGGAATTTGCCGTATTTAAATGCGAAGCCACGGCAAATTCCGTTACCGGGCTTGATTTTATCTCCCGTCGTGCGATACAATAGAGTTCTATCACATTTACAATCAGCGAAATCCTTTTTTTCATGGGAACAGCTATTTTTTATCATAAAACGAGTCAGGAGGGTTCTATTTTGAAAAAATTCACTTCGGCGTTTGGGCGTCTGTTTCTCTCTGCCGTCCTTATTTTTCTGGTGTTCTACACCATGATGCCAGCCATCAATCTGCACGATCAGGATTTCATCGTATTCCTGATTATCTGCATTCTGATTGTACTGGCAGTCAACTTTATGGAAAGCATTCTCATATTCCTGAAAACAGTACAGCAAAACCGCGGCGTCGAGGTCGTGCGCGATCCTGTGACCGGACGGATGGTTCTGCGGCGCAAGTACGCGGACTCCTCCGGCAGTCCGTTTGCCGGTTTTAAGGCGATGGGACGTCCGTGCAAATATGGCATGATCGCGATCGCTGTCCTGATCTTCTTTTCCCTGATCGCCTCCGCGGCGGGCATCCAGCTTTTTAATGCGTCCCGCTACCGCGATCTAATCACCGTTACCGAGGGCGATTTTGCCTCAGATGTCGCAGAACTTGGCATGTCGCAGATCCCGGTCGTTGATAAGGATACCGCCTCCCGGCTCGGAAGCAAAAAGCTCGGTGAGATGACCGACCTGGTCTCCCAGTTTGAGATTCAGGAAAATTACACACAGATCAACTACAAGGGGACACCGTACCGCGTGACGCCTTTGCGCTATGCCGACCCGATCAAGTGGCTGTACAACCAGAAGAAGGGACTTCCGGCATACATTGCTGTCAATATGGTCGATCAGAATACCGATCTCGTCTGGCTGTCCTCCGGCATGAAGTATTCCACCAGTGAATATTTCTTCCGCAATATCAACCGCTACATCCGTTTCTGCTACCCAACACGGATGTTTGAGACGGTCTCCTTCGAGATCGACGACGATGGAAACCCATACTGGGTGGCGCCGACCATCGCCTACCGGATCGGCTGGTGGAACGGCAAGGACATCGACGGCGCGATCCTCGTCAATGCTGAGACCGGCGAATCTAAGTGGTACGCCAAGGCGGATGTCCCGCAGTGGATCGACCAGCTCTATGATTCGAACCTCATCATGGAACAGCTCGACGACAACGGCAGATTCCAGAATGGTTATTTAAACTCCATCTTCGGTCAGCGCGGCGTGCGTCGGACGACCTACGGCTACAACTATCTCGCCATCGACGACGATGTGTGGCTGTACACCGGCATGAGCTCTGTAACCTCAGATGAGTCGAACATTGGCTTCGTCCTCGTCAACCTGCGGACGAAAGAAACGAAATTTTACACCGTTCCGGGCGCCACCGAGCTCGCCGCAATGGATTCCGCGCGCGGACAGGTGCAGCACTTAAATTACAGTGCGACCTTCCCGCTTCTCTTAAATATTTCCGGACGACCGGCATATTTCATTTCCCTGAAAGATGCTGCAGGGCTTGTGAAAATGTATGCGTTCGTCGATGTCGCGCAGTACCAGATCGTCGGCACCGGACAGACGATCGATGAGGCGAAGCGCAATTACCGTGAGACGCTGGGACAGGAGGAAATCGAAGATCCGACTGCCAAGGAACCGGCGGCAAGCGAAACTGTCTCCGGCACGGTCGAGGCGATCGAGAATGTCGTCGTTTCCGGTAACACCTACTACTATTTCACGCTGACCGATGACCGCACCGACAGCGTCTACACCGCTGCGATCACCGTTTCCGAGCGGCTTCCGTTCGTGCAGGCGGGCGACTCCGTTTCCTTTGAGTGCGTCGAGAATGGTTCTACAAAAGAAGTTATAACCTGGAGGTAAGATAACATTGAAAAGTGAAGATATGATTTTAAAGGCAGCCATCGTGCACATCCTTGATTCTTCGGTGGGAATTCCGGTTCTCTCCGACCAGATCATGGAGGTCGGACCCGATTTTTCCGACTTCCTGAAAGCGCATATCGAGAAAATAACGGAAAGCGACGATGTCAAGCACTGTACATTTGCAGAAGGATCCGAGGTCAAAGAGCTGCTGCAAAACTGTACCCCGGACAATTTCGTCGAGACGAGCAAACAGCTCGCCGAGCGCCTCTACGACATCATGAATGCGAATATTGACATTCCAGCCGCCGATGTGGCGATGACCGTGTTCGGCTGCAAGGGCAAGGATTATCTGGCATTCTTAAAGATGAACTACAAGACCTCCTACACGCATCAGACCAGGGAAACGGACGGCGGCAACAGCAACGAGATCATTTTACAGCGCGCACTGCTTCCGGGACAGGGACAGCGCCTCTCCGAGGCGTTTGTCCTCGATCTCTCCGACGGCTCCCTGATTCTGGCTGAGAAAAAATATGAGGTCAACGGCGAAAAATGCTTCTATTTCTCCGAGCTCTTCCTCGAATGCCGCGCCCCGCTCTCCCAGAAATCCAAGCTCGACATCGTCACCCGCGCCGTCGATCAGGTTGCCAAAAAATATTACGGCGACGAGGATGCACAGAAAAAGATGGAAATCAAAGACATTATCTGTAATGAATTAGAGGAACAGGGCGAAATCAAGGTGTCCGAACTGCGCGAAAAAGTATTTCCCGGCAGCCCGGAGATGCTCGAGGAGCTGGATGAAAAACTCGACCGCTACAACCTCTCCTACGAGACGGTCGCGCCGAAAAATGAGCAGACGATCAAGAAATTCCAGAAACAGAAGCTGTACACTGACACCGGCATCGAGATCACGATCCCGATGGAAGAATACAGAAATCCCGACCATGTGGAGTTTATCACCAACATGGACGGGACAATCTCGGTGTTGATTAAAAATATTGGGATGCTGAGCAGTAAATAGCATCTCACACAAAATTTATTTATCGGCTGATTCAAACGATTGCGATACATAATAACAGAAACATCCATCAGTCATGCCGCTGATCAAACCGTGTATACACCTCACAGAACCGCGCCGCAAACGACGGCTCGCGTCCACCCGCATACAGATGAGAAACATCCCCAAAACGGCTCATGCGGAAGGATGCGACGCCGGAGCGGCGCTCTTCTGTATAGAGCACCGTCACCGACGACGGCGCCGCACAGGTTCCGTGCCAGAGCTGCATCGGAGAGATATTTAAGAGATGGGAAAGCAGGACGCACTCGACGCCAAAATGACAGAATAAAACAATCGTGTCCTCATTCGGTGCCACGGCCCGGTAAAACAATCCATTTCTCACATATCCGTGCCGTCTGAGCAGCCGGTCAAGCTCTCCAGTCACCCAGTCGTACTCTTCTTTTACATGGGCGTTCTGAAAGACTTCTGTTTCATGCCAGTGATCCTTATCAAAATACTTCGGCTCCGCCATCCACGCATCCGGCAGCCAGTCCCAGACACAGTGCCCGGAATCCTTTCCCGGATGTACCGCCTGCGGGGCAAATTCACGCAGCCAGCTGCAGGTTTCTGCCGTGCGGCAGGCTTTTTTTAAGGTCAGGGACGCCGTGTCCTTCGCACGCCCCAGCGGCGATACATAATAAGCCGCCACCGGAATCGGCGCCAGACGGTCTGCCAGAAGCTTTGCTTCCTCCCAGCCAGCCGGGGTCAGGGAATCAATTGAGTAATCAGGATCCGCATGGCGGACAATCAGAAGGCGCATAGGAAAACTCCTTTCGTAAAGAAATGTTACAAAACCCAAAAGCGCGGTGCTCATGACCAAGGGATGTATCTGGGCGCGGGCAAAATTAGAGCATCTTCCGATACTCCTGCTTCCACCCATTTAAAAGTTCTCCCGCACTCTCCATCCGCCGGACTGGATTGCGGTCAAACATCGTCTCGACCATGCGGACATTCCCGCACTTCTCCGCGGTCTGGTTCGCCTCGTCGAGTTCCCGTTTCCAGATCTTCTTCTGTTCCGGCGTCATCGCAGCCGCATGGCGCTCCTTAAGCTCCAGTTTCGGGTCAATCAAGGCAAGCTGGTACAGGTGCTTCAGCATCTCCGGGCTCTTGTCGAAATTGTACGCCATTTCATAAGCGGTAAACGCTTTCTCAAACCAGAAAATCCCGGCATACGCCGCCCCGATATTGTTCCAGATCTTCGCGGTAAATTCGTCCGTCAGCGATTTGACCCGCCAGTCCTCCAGAATCCGGTTGTAGTAATAGATCGCCGTTCCAAACTGCCGCAGGCGGAAATAGTAATCCGCCGTCTCCTTCCGGAACTCCGCCGCATTCATTTTGCGAAATGCCGCCAATTTCTGGCGGTATGCCGCAATCTCCTTTGCCGTATAATAACAGCACTCCTGCAGAATCACGATCGGCAGCTCGTCCTGGCTCTCGCCGCTCCGCTGCCATGCCTCCAGTTTGCCGGCCAGAAACGAAAGTCCCAGCTCCGAACGGATAAACTCAATCAGGCGGTCATCCACAAATCCATCCAGCGCCAGAAGCGGATTCTGATAAATGACATAACACAGCTCCTGCGACGATGCGATATGGACGCCCAGCCGTTCTATGTAAAAAGGATGTCGAACCGGCTCCTGCCGGCAAAGTATCAGACTCATAATGAAACCTCTTGTTTAATCATCCGGTTTGTCGCCGGAAACAATTCTCCAAATCCCAAATCACGTATCATGACGATCATCGTGTCTTCCCCGGTAAATCCAAATGCCATCTCGATCCGGGTCGTCCGGTCCGGGCGTTTCGGGAATCCCTCGAGCGGAATCTTCACCGTCTTCTTTTTGCGCGGTTCCAGCGGCTGGAGTGAAAATTCTACCTCCGGCGTGCCCGACACGATAAATTCCGCCGTCATTTTCGTCTCATACCAGCTGTCCCCGGCGGATGCCAGCACCAGCTGTCCCTCTTTTTCACGCTCCTGAATCTTTAAGGAAACCGTTGTTTTCAGCCGCCCCTCACAGATACAGGTAAAATGGTACGCACTCTGCGCTTCACAGAGATCTTCCGAGCGGATCAGCGCCCCTCGGGTAAATACATCCATCTCCGCAAACACCCGGCGCCGTTTGCAGATCTGCTGCATAAAATCTGCCGCCCAGTCCGTCTGTGCAAATCCCCTGCCGGTCAGGATGATCGCTGAAAACAGGCGCTTCTGCAGCAGCCGTTCCGCACAGGAGGAAAGAATCCGGTCTGCCATCTGGATGCCCGCGTCGCTGTCCAGCACATTTAAGTGGAATGACTCCTCCAGCTCCTCCTGATCCGCGACCACCTGCATCTGGCGCAGCCCGCGCTGCACTTTCAATTCATAATAATGAAGACCATTCTCCGAAAGCTCAAACATTCCCACCTGGTTGCTCCAGACTTCCCGTTTCTGGCTCATCACGTAATATACAAAACTCTCCGCGTGACTGATCACATGCACCCGGCTCCGGTCGATTTCCAGAAAATCGGCACAGTACATCAGGCAGTCCACCAGCTTTACCTCAAACTTTGGCACCGTGATCACCAGGTTTTCTATCTCTTCTTTTCCGGACGCCTGTCTGGGAATCGCAAGCACCTGCTTCAGGAACATTTTCAGCAGATATAAGCCCTCGTAGCGGACGCCGTCGATCGTGGCGGTGCCGTCCTTCATCGCCAGGGAAAGCAGCTTATCTTCCACTACCATGCCCTCTAACGCGCCCCCGGCACTCTCCTCCGCCACCCGCCAGACGTCCGAATCCGGTTCTTTTCCGATCCGGGTCGGAACCGACCAGATCGTCTCCTGACCCTGACAGGATATATGTGTGCATGAATCACACAGATCCATGCCAATTATAAGTCCATTCATCTATCGTTTGTCCGTCTGTCCCTTTCCTCAGGCGATCGGGAAAAGTGCGCTTACCGCCGCATCTCTCTTCTGGTACTCCCGCATCTTTTCCCGAAGCGCCGTCTCGTTATTTACTTTTAAAGAAAGACTCATCTCATTGAGCGCCGCAAACCGGCTTTCCCGGCTGCGCCCCGGAATCTCCCGGCAGGAAATCTCTCCCTTTTCTTTCGTCTTCCGGACGCCGTCCTCTTCCTCTTCGATCTGATATTCCAGCGTCTCGCCCTCAAAAATCACCTTTTCACGGATGTAAATATCCCGGTAAACGAGACGCATTTCCTCATAGTGGAACTCTTCCTCCTGCGGCAGAATCCGCAGCCGCAGATACGGGCGCACCGCCCGGTTTCCGTGATACTCGATGATTTCTTTATCTAAAATATTGCCCGGGATATGGATAAACCGCGCCAGATCCTTAAAATAGGCAAAAATCATGCCCGCATCTAAAAGCACATCCACCACCGACTGGCACAGGCGCCGCTGTTCCTCCGAAAGCTCCGGCAGCGTCGCATAATACTTTGTCAGCGCCAGCAGATAAATATCCGGGATCCGCTCCCGATCAGAGCTTCCCTGCACAGCACCCTCCAAAAATGCGAACACCTTGTCGTCCGTCGGACGGTTTTCCAGAAAATATTCCACGCTCTTGACCGTGAAATACGCGCGCACGATATTTTCCCCTGTTTTCTTGCGTGACGCATAAAGCTCGAACACCCGGTCTAACTTTGCTGTATTGCCGGTAAAAAGCATCTGCGCCACCAGCCGTTCCTCCAGATCATACGTCTCCACCCGGAGCCGCAGCCCCTGCATCAGGACGCGGTACATCTGATCCACCGTACCGTTGAAATGTTCGCAGAGATAATCGAGAATCACACTGTCCGGCTTCTCGTGTTCAAAGACATACCAGGTCAGATAAAGCAGGTGGTCATCCCGGTCAAAGAGATTTTGAAGCAGCATTCTCCCGCAAAGCCGCAGCAGCAGATTGACCGGCAGACCTTCCAGACCATACCGGCACACCATCTCATAGGCCTCGCTGAAATGCCCGCACCGGATCAGCGTCCCGCAGACGCCGTTTCTCTCATCCCGCGTCAACTGATCCTTATCAAGGCTCAGAAGATAAGAAACACTTCCATCCTTTTTCGCATCCTCAATCCCATCCGCCATCCTCTTATAATACCGCACGATCGCTGACAGCACCTTTGCCCTAAACAGCGGGTGCAGCTCCATCTTCTGATCCGCGTGCTCCAAAAGGATCGCATCGTCCCCGGTCAGCACCTCCTTGCGGCAGGCTTTTGCACACGCATTCATAAAGAGGAACGGATGCATCGGATTCATTTCAAAACAGGTCTGTAAAAGTTCCTCCATATCCGTAAATACCGGCTGGATGGCGCAATTTACCCGCGCATACCGCGTCTCATTTTCATCCTGGAATAGAACCAGATCGCGCTCCGAAAACAGCGGCACATACGCCGTGCCCTCGTTCAGCACATACGCGTCCTCCGTCATCTGCTCCTCATGGCGCACCACCACGTATTTCATCGCCGGTTCCCGGCATTCTACCCGGCAGGATTTCAAAATCCCCGGCAGGACACGCGCCATCTGCGTATCGATCAGTTCCGGATAGATCAATTTCCGGTACAGGACCGCCAGGGCACCGTCTATCCGTTCCTTGAAAAGCTGATCCACCGCAAACTCTTCCATCGCCCGCTCGTACATCCGGTAAATATCCGAATCCGGCGTTCCATATGTAAGAAGGTTCGCATAAAGCTTCGCCAGTGACCCCGCATCCAAATTTGCCGAATACGAAAAGTATAAAAATACCTCACGCGACATCAGGCGGTCATAATTCTCCGGCATCGCATATAAATAATATTCATACAGGCGCGTCAGACTCAAATCTGCCTCCAGCGCCCGGCTATACCATTCAAAACAGGCTGTCTCCCGGCAGTCTCCCCGGATCAGCATTGCACAGAGCGCCTCCAGAATCTCCGTCTCCGGATACAGCCCGTAAAGTTCCGTCAAAAGGCGTCTGTAAAACTCCCGGTACGAACGGGACGCACGCATCACCCGGACCGCCGCCAGTGCCAGCTCGCGGCTGATAATTTTCCGGCGTGCCCCATAGTACAGGGCATGAAGCTCAAAATTGCCCGCATTGTCTAAAAGGATCGGATCACTCTCCAGAAGTTTCAGTCCCGCCGCATAGAGGAATGGGCTGTGACAGCCATCCTTAAACTCCTGCTCCATGCTGATCAGCACCGTAACCGGATTTTTCTGCAGTTCCTCATCCAGACGCAGAAGCATCAGATAATAAAACAGGCTGCTGCCCGTCTCCTCCGACGCATACTGCTGCAGCAGGCGGATCAAAGTGTCCTTCTGCTCGGCATTGCCGGTCAGCGTCACGTACAGATAGCGGTACAGGCAGTTAAGCTTCCGGTCGCCCGATATTTTAAGCGCCGCTGAATCCTGCAGCTCCTTTAAAATCGTCTGCGCTTTCTCACGCCGATCAGTCAAAAGGTATAATTCCGCCTGCAAAAGCCGCAGTCCCGCGTCATAGTGCGTCATTTTCATCAGATCCAGCTCCCGCTGCATCTGGTGAACCGCCTCCGTGCCGCCGATCCCATTTTCATACGCCAGACGGGCAGTCAGATAATTTCCAAGCTCTTTCTGGAATGACATATGTGCCCGGTCGCATCCGCCCGCATCGGCAGCCGATGCCTCGATCGGAATCCGCACGGTTTCTCTGGCAGTGTGAATCAGGACGGCACCGAAATTCTTTCCGGCATGCAGCCGTTCCGCCAGAATCCGTACTGGAAGACGGAGCAGACCATCTTCAAAATCCGCCTGCGTCGCACTCTTCTTCGGCAGATGGAGAAACTCGCCGTCTGCCGTCACCTCCAGGTACACACTACCCCAGTTATCCATCCGGATCTCGATCGTGTCCTCGGCATTCTCAGCCAGTTCGGCATATACGCGCGCCCTGCCCGGAATCGTCAGGCCGACCGGCTTTTTCACGCCCAGTCCAACCAGAAATTCTTCCATAAAATTTGCCCGGCTGCCGTGCCCCTTCAGGCCGTCATAGAGTGCCCGCACATGCAGATCCTGCATAAACGGCACTTCCACAAAATCCGGGTACTCCAAAAGCCGGAGCGCCGTCTCCATATCATTTTCCGCGACGTGCAGAAAATCTTCCGCCGTTTTCAGATCACCCAAAGTCTTCCCGGCGTCTGCCACCTCGACGTGAAACTCATACGGAATCTCCTCTTCCCCGCAGTTTGTCACCAGATAAAAAGAACCCGTGATCGTGTCGCCTGCCGTCAGGAACGAAGTGTCCACTTCATATACGATCCGGCACCGGAGTCCGCCAAACGAATTGTTATCCCCCGGAATCCGCACCCGCAGGTTCGAGGAATACACAAATCCCTTCACACTTAATCCATTTTCGCTCCCGATCCATAAATTTCTCTGCATCAGGGTATTCATCCGCAGCGTCTCGTCTATCTTTTCAGGCGACCAGGTCATCTTCGGCTGTTCCGAATCGATGATTCCCTTCGCCAGCCGGTTAATTCTCTCTTTCATTCCTATCACCTGCCGTTTCATTATCCTGTCCCGGTAACTGCTTTATCTTCCCACAGTTCCGTCGGTTCGAAATCTCGTACCTTATATCATACCATATTTTGTCTGCATTTACATCAGGGAATTGGAGAATTTCGCTGATTGCCCATCCGGCATTTTTTTCAAGTCGAACGTCCGTGAGACTTGGCGCGTGATTCTGGTCAGCGAAGCTGACATATTCGTTGCTGTTCACTTATACTGTTCTCAGCAACGGGATTTTGCCGATGCTTCGCATTCCAAATCGGCAAAATCTGCTGCCAGAGCTGTATCGTACGGAATTTTCAGTTCAGAAAATTCCTATATGCAAGTAAAACACTTATTCTGTGCAGAATCACTGCGCATCCTCGCGGAGCGTTTATCTCAGTCGGAGACCCAACTCCCACTGAGACAAATTTGCTATTACTCACCACCTGAAGAGGTGGGAGTCTTCTCGACTGAGATAAAAACAAGCGCTATCCTGCCTGCCGGACAAAAATTTGATGGTTCCGCCCGATATGTAGAATAGCGCCTGTTTCCAGTTTTACTCGTTTTCTATTTTTTATTCTTCCCAGTCGCCTACATACAGGCGTGTAGCGGTCTGCCCGGCTGCTGGTTCGTAGATCGTCCAAATTGGATATGGATATGCTTTTCCTTGCAGAGAATCATCTATTACAATCGTCTGATCAACGCCATTTGTGCCTGTTTTGGAGGACAGGTCAGCGGCACTCGTCCTAGTAATACTGGAATAGCTGCCCTTTACAGAGCTGCCGTCCACATAAGGTACACCGATGATTGCGTCGCTTAGCTTTGGCAGATACCAGCATTCTTCCGGGACCGAAAGAATGTGGGCGTCCGGCCACCACCACCAGATATCGTTCAACAGGCCAATATAGTGTCCAAGGAACATTGAGGTTCCAGCCGCTTTCACACTTCCTGTTGTATAGCAGTTCGAAAGAACCAGTTTTGCAGAATCATATTTTCCAAATAAACCACCTGCGATGGCATTATATGGATTCATTCCACACACATCCGCTGCACTGAAACTCCGTATTACCGAAATCGGACCATCCATCCATCCCACCAGACCTCCGGCACACCAGCCGCCTGACACATTTCTTCTATCTGACAGCACTTCCGCACCACTTTCCGTATAACCGTAAGAGCGGTTCCGTCCGCCGACATAACTGTTTTCAATGCTGAATTCTTTCCCGGCAGTTCCGCCATTCTGGTTGTTTTTCAGATATCCATACAAACCTCCAGCGGTTTCAGTTGTATCCACATACCCAGAGAAGAAACTGTTTTCCAGCTTCATCTGACCAGAGCTCTCGGCAAAGCCGACCAGACCTCCGCTATCATCAGTTCCCTGTATCCGTACATTCTTTCCTGAAACATATACGTGATTCATCACTAAATCACTTACTTTTGCCTCCCCGATCAAGCCTCCGGTTTTTCCTCCGCTTATTTGCAGCGTCGGTGCATCTACAACTACATGTTCGAGTGTCAGACTGCCATTATTCGTGCTTCCAACCACCGCGCCTGTTGCCATAGTTCCAGAAATCCGGGACTTTTCTCCATATATATGGATATTTTTAATCGTTAGATAGCTGTCCGCCGAAGTACCTGCCTGTGCCACTAGCCCTGCTGTATTCTGCCCCTGACAGGAAATGTCCGGATCCTTCAGATTCAAGTTTGATATCGTCAGATGATCCGTCTTCTGAAATAAAGCCGCACCATTCCAGGCAACAGGAGTTATCTTTAAGCCTGCAATCGTATAACATTCATCCAGTTTTGCTTTTTCTTTCTCATCCACCTCCGCATCATAAGAGATAATATCCGGGTTGTTAATCGGCCAGAAACTTCCACCTTCATACTTGGAATTTCCCGGACTGTAGATCGTCATCTTTCCGTATGCATCTTTCACCTCTTTACAATACGCTTCCGTCTGTGAGGTAATCGAATCATCCTCCTGCCAGAGAATATTATCGGTCTGAATGACCCGTGTGATCTTTAAACCACCATAGCCTTCTCCGCAGAAATTCAGATTCTGCAGATGACGTCCATTGGCGACCTTAACCGTATAGGTATCCGTTCCATCACCATTTCGTTCAATTACATCGGCAAAGCAGCTGTTGAACTTGTATGAGAGCTTTGTATTTTCTGTCGGCGGATAGCCATCCTCGCTCAATTTTACGATAACATTTTCTCCATTTATGTAACCGCCCGGCTGATAACCTCCCCAGGTACCCAGACTACAGAAATTTCCACCCTCACGTGATAAATCATCCAGATAGAAACGCAATTTCAACTTTTTCTCTTCCGTTATGCCTATTTCAAAACGATTTACCCTGTTTTCTGCAGCAAAGCTCGTCCAACTGCCATTTGCCTCATTTTCTGCACAGCTGGCAGCTTTCTCTTCCGTATCTACAAAGCAAAATTTCGATCCCGTTCTCAGAGTATTTTCCTGCAAATCACCAGTATTGACTTGGAGAACATACCACATCGTTTTACCGCTCAATTCGCCGGTAATCGAAAATATCAGATGTATTCTCTGATTTTCTTCAAGCGGAGACGGAGAGACATAATTGATATACAGCCTGTTTCCAGTATGCAGCGCCTCTTCGTTCTCGCCCTTGTCCCAGTCCCCGACATGGTTATTCAGAAACCAGGAAAATCCCTTTGAAGCGTCCTGCGCAGCAAGTTTTTCCGCTACTTTCTGGATCGTCGGCATCGGATAAATCGGTATTTCTGCCTTCTTTAATTCCGGATCATACGGATATGTATTCCGCTTTTCCTCCGTATCTTTATTTTCTTCCTCACTGCTATCTGCATTCGGATCCTTTACACCAAACAGACTTGCAAGAGCCTCGTCATATGCAAGCACATACTTCTCATTCACCTTACTGCACACATAGCACCCCGGATAAACTGATTTTTTGTTCGTCCCCGTACCACTCGTCTCCGATGGAAGTATTCCATCCGTTCTACTTGCATAATCATAGAACGCAACAAACGCAGGTGCTTTCATCGCCGGATCCTCTGTTTCATCCGCCGCCGTACCGCTTCCACCTTCCGTTTCATCCGATTTTTCCTCAGCCGTCGGCGAATACACCGACGCCGACACATATGTATTCGCTATCTGACTGTCTGCCGGAAGCTGTGCGGCGAGACCCCCTGCAAATCCGCCGGTATATGCCGCTACGTTATAACGTCCGGTAAGATTCTCAAAGGCTGTATTGGCGTTTGCCCCATTCCCTGGTTTTTGGGAGGTATCAAACTTCTTGTTTGCTGTATGACCGCCGACATAACAGCTCTGAATCTGCACCGTGGAACCGCTTGCGGCGGCTGCAGCTGCTGCTTTCTCAGCAGTTCCGACCAGACCGCCGGCATACATACCTTCCACATAGAGTGCCGCTGCGCTGTCGGTCAGGGAAATTTTTCCCTTTGCCGTGCCGATCAGGCCGCCCGCCGTTCCCTTTAAAGCGCGGATCCGGTATTTGCTTTCTTCCTCCTGCTTCAGATCTGCCGCTTTTTCTGTGCTGCTTCCCAGCTTATCACGGAAATGGTTCTCCGCCAGCGCATCCTGGACGGTCAGAGTGACGCCCTCAAATGTGCCCACCAACGCACCGGCAGAAGCGCCGGTCTGCTCTGCCTGCACCTGCGGATATTCAATCTGCACATTTTTAATTTTCACCGTTGCCCGATTCGTAGTTCCCCGGGAATCCGTTCCCGGCGTCACCGCACCGATCAGAGCACCTGCACTCGCCTTCGTCCGGACCACCGGCTGGCAGATCAGCAGATTTTTAACACTCATATCCTGCGTTACCGTTCCAAACAGTCCGCCCGTCCCATCTACTGCTGTGATTGAACTTGCCGTCGTTTTTCCCACCTGCAGACCATCAATCCGGTATGTATTTCCCTGATAATCCAGTGGATACGGCAGGCTAAGCGGAAGATAGCTTCCCGCCTCCGTGGTATATGTCTGTGCCGTCGGGTTTGTCCGATCTGCATTCGTTTGATCCGTCACCCGGTAGGCAATCGAGATGGTTTCCGCATTCTGATTCAAAAAATTCGAGCCAAATGCCGTATGCAGCTTCGCCACATGTCCGCAGTAACCGCTCTCGTCCGCAGTGTTTTCTCCCGCTTTCCAGGTCAAATCGCTATTCTGCATCGCCGTAACCGTTTTGGATGTAGTCACCGCTCCCGTGTACAGCTGATCCGGATCCCAGCCTGAAACCCGCTCATCCAGATTTTCCAGATGGCGGAAGCTGCCGATCCCAGCGCTTCGGTCCGTACCGATCGATGCAAAGAGGCTGCTGCCGGATTCTATATTGCTCGTCTTAACCTGCGAAAGCGCTTCATTGTTGAAAACCTGCGCGTACACAAAGATATTTTCGCCCGGAATAAAGGAGGCAAAACCTCTTTCATCCTGCTGAAATGTCATATCCGTCTGTGCCGGCTGGTTGAAGTCCATAAATTTGAATCCTGTACTTGTGCCCGTGCCGGCTGGCGCCGCTATGTCATCCAGAATGACCTGATACGTTCCATCCGAATCGCCCGAAGTTCCGGACACCTTCGCCACACGCGCCGAAGGGCTGGTTCCCTGGGGATTGATCTCGATGTATCCGGTTGTACCGCTCTTTTCTCCCTTTACAAACAGACTCAGTGAATGTTCATTTTTATTCGGATCCTCGATTTTTGCATATAAAATATCATCATTCACCAGTTTCACTGTCGGCGCCTCGAATTCCTCCACCGGCAGTTCCGGGACTTCCAGATTTCCTGATGCGTAATATCCGATCGGCAGCTTCTGATCCTTATAATTGGAGTTAGCACCCGTAAACCGCTCCCGTTTTCCGGCATCAGATGCCGCCGCCAGAAGTGCCTCGCTTCCGATATCTGTCTGCACAAACTGATAATGATCCGAATACCACACCTCGCGGACCAGTCCTGCCTCCGGATCATAGAAAATAAGATAGCTCCCGTCTGCACGGACGGTCTCATCAATCGATCCAAACGGAAGAAGGCGCTGCCGGATCTCCTCGGTCACATTCGCAGACACCAGCGCTGCCTCACCGCCAGACTCTTCTTGTTCCGATTCAGGCTGCCCTGCCTGTTTTTCCGGCACATAGAGAACCGCGTAGATATTTCCCTCTTTCTCCTCCGCCAGCACTGTATTTTCTACCGAAATTCCCAGCTTTGCCTGCTTTTGATCGTCTGAAAATTCCCCCTGTGCCTCCATATGGAGCAGACGCGGAATCGTTCCACTGGAGACCTCCAGTGTCAGATGATTCTGCGCCGCCAGAAAGATCTCCTTCGCCGTCTGATCCATCTCCAGACGGCGGAGCTTTCTTTGGTAATGAATCACCGCAACAAAAGAAAGACTGGCAAGAATACCGACAATCGCAATCACCGTCAAAAATTCCGCCAGCGTAAACGCCGCCCTTCTCTTCTGTTTGTTCTGTCTCTTCTGCTCCATCTGTCCTCGTTCCTCTTTTTATTGTAACTGTTCAGTACCTTCACAGTCACGCGCAGACCTGCTGAACAGTTAGTTTTTATTTTATTTCTGATCCAGGTTGACTGCACGCACGGTCAGGTTAATCGGCTTTACCACCGCTTTCCGGGAAGTTCCCATCGTATCTTTTTTCCGGTAGATCGCCAGATTTTGAACCGTAAAACACGCCGTCTCCTCCGAATAGGTATAGCCGTCAAATGCCGTATAATATTCATCCGAGATCGCCGCCTGCGTCAGCAGAGGTATCTTATTATACGCATCATCGTAAGTATAATCCCCATACCATTTTTCAATGCCCGTGCCAGACCAGTCTGTCGCACTAAAGTGCAGCCACAGGTGGCTGTTTCCACTCCGCAAAAGAGGTGTTACCATTTCTCCTGTTTCGGAAGTCCCAGCAGAATTTTTCACTTCCAGCGCATTGGCAAATTCATCGGTCATCAGTTGCGCCGTGAGCGACAGCGCCTGCTCTGCATCTGCCTGATCCTGCGTCCTCTGGTAAACATTTTTTACCATCATCACGCCGCCTCCAAGCACCGTGCCGATCGTGCCGAGAATCACAATCGCCGCCAGCAGCTCCGTCAGCGTCATACCGTTCTTTGACCGAAGTTTTTTCTGACATACTGAAAAGAGCTTGCAGTGACCCTTGGATGCCGTCTGTTTCTGCTGCCTGCAATGCCTATTTCTGCATCTGCGGCATTCACTTCTCTCCTGTCCCATCTCTGTCTCCTCTATCGGTATCTGTAAAGCAGATCTTGTAAGTTTACCTCTTCCTCTTCTGCATCCAAATCAGCCTGGCTCACATACAGTACGATGGGATACTGTCCCGTCCGGTAATTCGTCTGTATGCCTGTCTGGTAGGCATTTGACGCCAGGCTTTTCTTCATGCCGCCGGTTCCAGATACCTCCAGCTCCAGAACATATCTGCCCGACGCCTGTTCCGCTGTCCGGTTGTTCTCCAGCTGATTGCGGCTGTCATAATAGCCCGCCATCTGCTCTTCGCCCTGATGCAGCATCCTGCCGGACGCCAGAAATGCACTCAGAAACATCGTCATTCCCAGTGCAATCACAAGAACCGATATCAGTACCTCTGTCAGCGTCTCTCCCGCATTGGCACGCAGCTTTCTTCCAGCTGCCCATTCCATTCTACTTATCATCCTGCAGCAGCTCCTTCTCTATTGTTCCGTTCTGCCAGCGGATCGTCGTGATGATGGTCGTCGTCGTGATCGTGTAGGAATCATCGTCATCCGAATCTCCGTCATCGCCCTTTACTTTGACCTCTACTGTGACCATCTCACTCTCGGAGCTATGTGCTGCTTCCAGCTCCAGCCGTTTCTCGCACCGCTCTTCCTTCTTGTCATCCGCCGTTACTGTATCTGAGATAACCGCCTTGATTTTATAATGATCCGTCATCCACAGGCGTACACTGGTCTTTAACGGACCAATCGTGTTCCCGCTCGTTCCGGCTTTCTTCACTGACAGGGTAAAATCTTTGTACGCCATTTCTTCCTCCGATGCATTCTCCCCGTCTGCCAGCTTCCGATACTCATTATTTCTATAAATATCCACGATCAGTGAATCGAGAACCGCGCTATTCCCACTCTCTGCGCTTGACAAACCCGAATCCGTTCCATAGAACTTTTGCCACGTCGCCTCATTATCCGTGTTTTTCCGGCTGCCGACGTAGTAGCAGTAAAAATCATCCTTATCGTCTTCCTCGTCATCCCGGCTGTCATGCACGATCACTTCCTTGATCTTGACTATATTCTCCGTCTTCTGCAGCTCATCCCGCAGAAATGCCGCCGCCGAGTCCACCGCATACCTCTTCTGGTCCTCCCTCGGGAGGTGGCGGTTCTTTCCAGCCGACGCGGAAGCGGACGCCAGAATGATCGACGCGCCCACCCCGCAAAACACAAAAAACAGGAGCGCCGCCATCAAGCTGGCGCCATCCTGATTTTTCATACGCCTGAAAACCTGCCTCCAGATTTCCGGGCGTTTTTCACTGTTCTCTGCTTTTTTCATGCTTTATTCTCCCAGCGCCGCCTCTGCCGCTGTCTCAAGGTCCGAACGCTGCAGGTTCGACACATCCGCATTCGCCAGTCCCGACGGTGCCTGCGTCTCCTCCGGTTCCAGCTCCAGACCTTCCTCCGATTCCGCATCGTAGCGGGTCTCAAAATAGGTCAGCTGGAACGCCACCGCCACTGAGTGGATGCGGATATCCTCTAACTCTTCATTTTCCAGATCTTTATCATCCTGAATGCTCAGATCCTCGATCAGACAGCGGTACGGTCCTTCGACCACCTCATGAAGCATCGAAACAGCGTGATCAAACGAATCCACCGTAAAAGAAATATTCATCGCGCGGCGGATCTCCATTCCGTCCACCTGCGGCTCTGAATACTGGAAAGTAAAATCATACGCATTCGCAAAAATACGGTTCAGCTCCTCCGTCTCCGTCTTGAAATGATTGTAGGCCGGAACCATCGGCGCATTCGATGTCTTGTTTTCCTCGATCTCTTCCTCCATCTGCCGGATCTGCATCGCTTTCATCTGCTCCAGCTGAATCTGGGCATCCAGCTCCGCCGTGTCCGCCGCCTCAATCCGCCTCTGCACCGGCAGGTAAAATCCGGCATAGTAGCCGCCCGCGATCAGGGCAAAGACTACAACCAGCAGCACTATTTTCTGTGTTTTTGTTAATACATATTTCCCTAACGAATTCATTTTTCTTTGCCCTCTTCTGGTTCGTTAAAAAATACAGCCATTGACACTCCCACCTGCTTCAAGGATGCCAGAGCTCTCTCTTCGCCATCTTTCTTCACTGTTTCCTCCAGCGAAGCGGTCACATAGCGCGCATTCGGATCCGCCTGTGCATCACGGACCAGCTGCGAAAAGAGTGTACCATTGGGAATGGTTCCTTCCAATGACATCTGATCCGAGGTGATCGAAACACTCGAAACTGCCGTCAGCGGGAAAATCTGTGATTTCAGGGAATCCAGCATCATCCGGCGGTCCGGAAGCTTACTCTCTTCCTCATTCAGATACCCATTTCCATAATGCGCGTACTCTGCCAGGACCTCACCGTACACCTCGTTGGATTTCTCCAATGTACGAAGCTCCTTCTCTGTCGCCGCATAAACCGCCTCTGCCCGGTCTGCCTCCTGCAGGGGAAGCATTACGCCAAATCTCGAAAATCCGTAGACAAAAACCATAAAAACGGCAAACGCGCCCAGCTCCGCCGCTATTTTCCCTTTTTTAGTCTGCTTCTGATACAGATTGATGCGCCGTTTTTTCGGATACTTCGGACCGCCAATCTGCATATTCGCGATTGATTTTAAATCAGCCACCGCTCTTCCTCCTTATGCAAGTAATACACCGTATGCCTGTGGGCTGTCGATCCACTCGTCTTCCTCATCCAAAGAGACCTCCGGCAGAAGCTCCGCCACACTCCGCACCGGCAGATCCAGCGTTTCTTTCAGCGCATCAATCAATTCCCCGTATCGTGCGCCTCCGCCGCAATAATAGAGGCTGTCGATCGTATTATTCACATTGTTGAAGCTATAAAAGTTCAAAACTCGCATGACCTGGACGGCGCGGGTCCGGTACTGCTCCTCCAGCACAGCCGCCATCTTTTCTTTGTCGGTCTCCTCGCGGTTTTCTTCCTCCACCTCAATTCCCAGTTCCTGCATCTTGTTCTTATCTCCCAAACGGATCTGCTCGATCTCCTCACAGCCCGGCTCCATGGTACGGGTAATATCATAGATCCCCTGGCGAAAGAAATGGATCCGCAATGCTTGGGTTCCCAGATCGAGAATCGCATAGTCTTTCACAGTTTCCGATTTTTCTGCCCCCTCTGCGTTCTCTTTTTCTTCCTTTTTATGAGGTTCTGCATTCAGCTTTGTCTCCAAAGCCTTCTTCTCATCCGCCATTCTCTCTTCTGCATATTCCAGAATCCATTCCAGTCCCAGCACGGCCGGAACCAGACCGACCAATTTCAAGTGTGCCATCTTGGCCAGTTTTTCAAATTGCTGCGACAGCTCTTTCGTACACGCCGCACCAATCAAATCCATTTTTTCCTGATCCGCATAGATCATCGCATAATCAAAGACGTACTTATCCATCTCGTTTCCGATATAATCATGGAACTCATATGGAAGATTCAGCCGGAGCTGTTCCTCCGTCATCAGCGGCAGCTCAAAGCGCCGCACATACGCATCCTCCTGCCGGATGACAAACACGACGTTCCGGCAGCGGATCGCATACTCCTTCAACAAATCCTTTATTAAATCCGCATATTGACGCATATCGTTCCGGTCGATCCCCTCGACCCGCTCGCTGATAAATTCGCGAAGCTCGCCATTTTCCGCATATGCAATCTTGATACGGTAATGTCCAATCTCAATTCCTAAACAATTCTTCATCTCTGCACTCCCTTTAAAAGAGCCCTGTATACCATTGTGTCCATATATCTCCATACAGCAGCATACAAAAACATGCCGCCGCAATCGCCGGTCCAAACGGAATTTTCTCCCTCCGACCGATGACAGAACCTGCAATTCCCAGCACACAGCTGAGAATCAGGAAAAATAATACCTCCCAGGCGGAACGCATATACAGTCCCGTCACAAAAAAAAGTTTTACATCGCCGCCCCCCAAGCTTTCTTTTCCGGTCAGGCGGTCAAACAGCAGGGAAAGTGCCAGCATACTGACAGCCAGTCCGGCACCGGTCAGAACTCCCCGCAGCATCTGTCTTCCCGGTTCCGGTAAGCCCAGCGCCGTGCCGAAAAAGATCAGGATTCCGGCTATCTGAAGCCGGTCCGGTATGATCCACGCATGCAGATCTGTGAGTGTCAGACATAAAAGCACCATCCAGAGCAGAATTCCCCGCAGTGCCAGCACCGAGACATCGTACCGGTACATAATCAGGCAGCATGCAATTCCTGAAACAAGTTCCGTCCAGAATGCCTCCGCCGGGATCTTCGCTCCGCAATAACGGCACCTGCCCCGCAGGCACAGCCGTGAAAAAAGCGGTACCAAATCCAGTACTCCCAGCACATGACCGCAGGCATCACAGTGGGATCTCCCTTTCAAAACGGACGTTCCGTTTAACATCCGCCCTGCCAGACAGTCTGTAAAACTTCCGAGCGCACAGCCCAGAATAAAAGTAATCATCAAAATGTAAATTGTTAAAAATGTGGTTTGATGCAGCATCAATGGAATATCTCCTGTCCGTACCCATGTTCTGTCTGTTTGTAAATCCCCAATATTTTATATCTTCCAAGATATGTAAAACGCTATCTTTATCTTAAAACGCCCAATTTCATTTCTTTTATTTGGCGCCAAATCCCGGCTTTGGACCAAATGGATTCTGGCTGGTTCCCCCAACTTCATTTCCCTCATAGAAAGGAGCGGTCTGAAGCGGAGACGTATTCGCATATGGATTAGCCGCCGGATTTCCGATGTAAACCAGAATATCTGTACACGGTGTCTTGGCTTCCATCGCCGTCTTCCGGTATTCCTGCCCCAGGTCATTTACCTTCTTTGTTCCACTTCCCTGTGCGTACTCAATGTGCGCGTTCTCTCCCTCTGCCTGACAGACAATCTTTCCCTCTTTTACATTGTATCGGTAATAGCGGTATTGCTTCTGCGGCTGGTTCTCGTAGCGTTCCAGGCTTTCCTTGCTTCCATACAGCATTGCCACGGCCGCCGCCTTCGCCGCACGGACATTCGCCTGATTGGCTGCGATGACCGCTTTTTTCCGCTGTGCCGTAAAAATCGGAATACTGATCGCCGCCAGGATCCCTACGATCGCTATCACCACCAGCAGCTCTGCCAGTGTAAAACCGTGTTGGTTCTTTTTCATTTGCTCACCCACTTTTTATCAAAATGACCTGCTGACTTTGTTTTGATTCGTGCGTTGCAGGTCACGCTTATGTATCTGACAATGAATGGATTTTTAAATCCTGAAAAATTTCTGATGTGAACATCACTTCCATTCTAAACGTTACTGTTCACACACGTGTGCCCAGCAACGGGATTTTGCCGATGCTGCGCATTCCAAATCGGCAAAATCTGCTGCCAGAACTGTATCGTACGGAATTTTCAGTTCAGAAAATTCCTACCTGTGAACAGTTACTTCTAAACCTTCATGCGCCTGGCAGTCAGGTGTACCACCACAAATGAAAGCTCTGGCAGGCGCATTTAGCAAAAATGGATGGGAAAAACCCCATCCATTTTCTCCACGTATGTGGTTATTTATGAACACTAATTTTATTGTTTTCCAACATACAGTTTAATAATCGCACCATTGATTGCATCTTTATCAGTAGATGCTGTTCCATTTTTACTCGGCTCAATTGATACACTAAACAAATCGTACTTTTCTTTTCCATCAACATCATCAAGAGTTTTTTCTGTAGTAGCTTTTTTGTTTCCCGTTACTACAGTAGCCTGTCCTGTACTAATGTCATAATCATATTCAATTTTTGAAGCTGAATCTGCACTGTCTGTCAGATACTGAGCAACCGCTGCCGCCTTTGCTGCTCTCATATTCGCCTGATTCGTAGCCTTTCTAGCCTTGCTCAGCTGTGCCGTAAATACCGGAATCGAGATTGCAACCAGGATGCCCACAATTGCAACAACCACCAACAGCTCAGCCAGTGTGAAACCTTTTTTGTTCCCACGAACTTTCTTGATTAAACCTTTCATAAAATCAATCTCCTTGTATAGTATTATATTAATGAACAGAGAATTATCTCTGCGCCATCCAGCCTATGCTGTATCACATTTCACATGTGTGCAGTCAATTACGCTTACATCAGATCGTACATCGTAAAGATAGGCAGATAAATCGACACTACAATGATACCCGCAAAAATCGCAAGCACCACCAGCATCGTCGGTTCCAGCAGTGCCAGAAGCCGCTGAATTCGATAATCCGCCTCGTTGGCGTAATAATCGGCAACATTGTCCAGTGTCTCCTCGAGCTCACCGGTTTCTTCTCCGACGGAACACATATCGACCATCGTCGGCGGGAAATATTTCTTTCCCTGCAGACATTCCACCAGACTGCGTCCCCGCTCGATTCCTTCGCGCATGGAGCGAACATCCTCGCTCAGAAGTGCATTGTCCATGACCTTCGCCGTCGTGTCAACCGCCTGATTGATCGTGATACCCGCTGCCAGAAGCACCGACATTGTATTGGCAAACTGCGCTGCGCCGTTCATCTGGTTGATCGCGCCCACAAGTGGAAGGGATAACATGATCTTTTCTTTCTCAATCCGTCCCTGCGGCGTATTGCCGTAGACCTGCGAACCAATCTTCAAAAACGCCAGCACCGCCAGCATCAGCAGCCACCACTTCGCGAAGAAATGAGAAGTCGCGATCAGCATCCGCGTCATCAGCGGCAGCGTACCGCCCAGATCGGCAAATACATCTGCCAGTGTCGGGATAACCTTCGCCATGACGATAATCAGGACAACCACCGCAACCGCAACGACAAACAAAGGATAGGTCATCGCTCCCTTGATCTTCTCCGTCGTCTTGTAGGACTTTTCGTAAAACTTCTGAAGCCTGTCAAAGGATCGTTCCAGCGTACCAGACTGCTCGCCTGCCCGGATCGTCTCGATAAATGTGAGCGGAAAACGGTCGATATACTTTTCCAGCGCCGACGCAACGGTACTTCCTGCAGCTACTTCCTCTGCCGCAGCCCCCAGGATCTTCCGGATCCGCTTGTCCTCATTCTGATCTGCCAGCATACGCATCGCGTGTGCCACTGTCATGCCCGAATGAAGGGTGAGCGCAAACTGTGAACACAGGATCGCCAGCTTCTTCGTCTTGATCCGCCTGCTTCCGATCTCCATTTCCAGGAGACTGCCCTCATCAGGTCTTTTCTTCTCTTTCTTTTGGCTGATGCTCAAAAGAATCGGATAGTTTTCCCGGATTCTGGAAGCGGCTGCCGCTTCACTCTCAGCCTGGAGCACTCCCCGGACTTCTTTTCCATCCCGTCCCAGCGCTTTATATGAAAAATTTGGCATCTCTCATACCTCCAGCCACAGGATTCAGCTGTACGCCATCCGTATGTACATCGCCATCTGCATCCTTTTTATCATTATTTTAACATCTTTGTTTGTTTTTGTAAATATGCCGTCAATCTTTTGGATATTTTATACGAAACACGCATCTAGATCGGCTTTTTTTTGCTATTTTCTCTATACGTGTTTTGTTTTTGCCAATCTATTTTTGTATATATTTTCACCAACACATCTGACTTTTCTTTCTTTTCCAGACTATTTCAGGTATATAGATCATCAGAGCGGAAATGGTACGTCCCGCCCTGACACTCCCAAAAGAATAGCTCCCGTTTCTTTTTATCTTCTCTCTTATTTCTCGTTTTCCTTATCCAGCATCTCTTCCATCGTATGCCATCCCAGCACCGCGCATTTGACACGCGCCGGCATATGGGAAACATCGACCAGGGCACCGGCTTCCTCGAGTTCTTCGATCTCGTTCTCGCCTGCCTCGCCCTTGATCATCCGCAGGAACAGATCCGCCAGATGGCGTGCTTCCTCTTCGGATTTTCCGATGATCAGATCCAGCATGATATCAGCGGATGCCTGGGAGATTGCGCAGCCGCTTCCCTCAAAAGCACCGTCTACCACCTGTCCATCTTCGACCTTCAGCTGAAGAATGATGTCATCTCCACAGCTCGGATTGACGCCCTCTAATACCAGATTGGCATCCGGCAGCTTTTCTTTATGTAACGGATGCAGATTGTGATCCGTCAGTATTTCATTGTAAAAGGTTCTATTCTCCATATCCCATTTTCCTCCGGATTTCTTTCAGGTTCTGGACAAAACGGTCGATGTCCTCCTCCGTATTGTAGAACGCAAAGCTGGCACGCGCTGTTGCAAATACACCCAGATGTTTTAAAAGCGGCTGGGCGCAATGGTGGCCTGCGCGCACATTGACATTTGCGGCATCCAGAATCGACGCGATATCGTGCGGATGTACGCCGTCCACGGTAAAGCTGATAATTCCGTTGTGCTCTTCCGGCTTATCACTTCCCTGGATATGAACGCCCGGAATCTGCTGCATCGCCGTCATTGCCCGTGTTGTCAGCAGCTCCTCACGCTTCCGCACCTCGTCAAATCCGACGTTCATCAGATAATCGATCGCCGCCTGTAAGCCGACCGCACCGCCGCCATTGACGGTACCGGCTTCGAATTTGTGCGGCAGTTCGGCAAAGACTGCGGATTCCCGGCTGACCGAATCGATCATCTCGCCGCCCGTCAGGAACGGCGGCATCGCATCCAGAAGGGTCTCTTTTCCGTACAGGACGCCGATTCCCATCGGTGCCATCAGCTTGTGACCGGAAAATACAAGGAAATCTGCATCCAGTGCCTGCACATCCACCGGAATATGCGGGGCGCTCTGTGCCGCATCGATGACGATGACACCGCCTTTTTCATGCACCAGTTTCGTCAGCTTCTCTACCGGATTTCTGCGGCCAAGGACATTGGAAATCTGCGGCATCGCTGCGATCTTTGTCTTTTCTGTCACCAGGGCTTCCATATCCTCATCCCGGTAGGAACCATCCGGCTGACATTCCAGATAAACGAGCTTCGCGCCTGTCTGTCTGGATACCATCTGCCACGGCAGGATATTGCTGTGGTGGTTATCAATGCTGATTAAGATCTCATCGCCTGCTTTCAGACTGGTTAAACCATAACTGTACGCGATCAAATTCAGGCTCTCGGTGCTGTTGCGTGTAAACACGACCTCGCTCGTCTTTCCAGCATTGATAAATTCCCGCACGCGCTCTCTTGCCGCTTCATATGCCTCCGTCGCCTCGATTCCCAGCTCATAGAGCCCGCGGAGCGGATTGGCATTTTTCTTTGTATAGAAATCTTCCACTGCCTTTAATACCGCCTCCGGGCGCTGTGCCGTTGCCGCATTGTCCAGATATGCGATATCCGAACCCGCAAGCAGGGGAAAATCTTTCTTGTAATCTGTCATGTTCTGTTCCTTCTTATATATTTGTTTGTATACTTGCTGCAAAAACAAACCGCAGCCAACTTACAGTTTTTTCATTTTATTATCGCTTCTGGTTCATGAACTCCTGAACCTGCTTCTGTACTGCCTCGTCAGCTACCAGCTCATTCAGCGCGTCGATTCTCGCCCGCGCTACCATGCGCTCAGCTTCCTCTCTCGACAGTCCGCGGGAGCACAGATAAAACAGCGTTGCATCGTCCAGATCGCCCATCGAAGCGCCGTGATTTCCTTCGACATCTTCTTCCGCACACAGAATCAGCGGAATCGTCTGGTTTACGATGTCATCGCCGAGCAGCAGCACATCCTCGCGCTCAGTTCCCTTTGCCCCGGCGCATCCCGGCACGAAATCGATCGTTCCGCGGAACAGCTTGGAGGAATCGTCCTGCAAAACGCCGGAAACTTCCATCATGCTCTCTGTCTTTTTACCGCGGTGGCGTACTGTATAGTTCATATCCAGTTTCTGGTTTACACTGGTGTAATAGCCGATCTTCGCGTCAAATGCGCTCTTTTTTCCTTCCAGCTCGGTCAGGCAGCCCGCGTAGACCTTGCCTGCGCCCAGCTCCAGTTTCAAAAGCTCAAATGTGGCATTTTCCCCGCAGGACGCACCGATATCACTCAGGCAGGTATATCTGTCGCCGAGAAGCTGCACTTCCTGAAGCTGTACCTTTGCATTCTTTTCCGCATGGACCTTTACCTGAAACGAGGATGTTCCCTGTGCGTCCTCCCCGGAGCGGAATACGATCAGCACCTTTAAGCGGCTGTTTTCCTTTGCATCCAGAAAGAGGCGGTTCTGGTAACTGCCGTTTTTATAATCGACGCAGAGAACCGTCCATTCTGTATTTTCATTCTGCAGCACAGCTGCCGCTTCCGCTGTCAGTCGGTAGATACTTCCCGCACCGGCATTTTCTTCTGCAACAACCGTTCCATTTACAGTGTCCGTTCTATTTGCGCCAGCCGTTCCGCATTCCTCCGCCATCGCATCGTACTCGCGTCCCATGCCGGTCTGGATTTCATTCCACTCTTTTCCGGAAATTTCTTTTTCCCAGGTCACACCTGCTGCCAGGCGCTCCGGTTTTATCAAAACACTTTCCTCCGGCCACTCAATCTGTATCTGGCTTTCGTTCATTCCCAGCCGGTTCCAGGTTCGGGTCGGAAGAATGTTTACTATCATTTCTTTCTGTCCCATTGTTTCCTCCTGTCGTTACCATTCATGCACTTGCATGCCCCGCAGCAGAATCTGTTATTTCAAAATCCCCGCTGCAAACAGTAACCATCTATTATCCGATACTGCCTTTCATCTCAAGCTGAATCAGGTTATTCATCTCAACCGCGTACTCAAGCGGCAGCTCCTTCGATACATCATCCGCAAATCCGCTGACGATCATTGCGCGCGCGTCCTCCTCGCTGATGCCGCGTGACATCAGATAGAAAACAGCCTCGTCGCTGATCCGTCCAATCTTTGCCTCATGGCCGACGTTCGCATCGCGGGTCCGGATATCCATCGCCGGGACCGTATCGGAACGTGAAATATCATCCAGCATCAGGGACTGGCAGGAAACCGATGCCTTAGAACCGGATGCCTGTTTTCCAATCTGCACGCTGCTTCGGAACGTACTGATACCTCCGTCCTTGGAAATAGATTTCGTATTAATATAGGAAGAAGTCCGTTTGCCCGTGTGGACTACCTTCGCACCGGTATCGAGGTTCTGACCTTCTCCGGCAAAAGTAATGCCGGTAAATTCCATCTTTGAATCGTCACCCTTTAAAATACTCATCGGGTACAGATACGATACATGGGAACCAAAGGAACCCGATACCCACTCGATCGTGCCACCCTCTTCCACAATCGCGCGCTTGGTGTTCAAATTGTACATATTTTTCGACCAGTTCTCGATCGTCGAATAGCGGAGTTTCGCATTTTTGCCGACGTACAGCTCAACACAGCCCGCATGCAGGTTTGCTACGTTATATTTCGGCGCAGAACAGCCCTCGATGAAATGCAGATATGCCCCCTCATCAACGATGATCAGAGTATGTTCAAACTGTCCGGCTCCCGGTGCATTGAGTCGAAAATAGGACTGAAGCGGGATCGTAACCGACACGCCCTTTGGCACGTACACAAAAGATCCGCCGGACCAGACCGCCCCGTGCAGCGCTGCAAACTTATGTTCCTGCGGTTTGACCAGATGCATAAAATGCGTCCGGATCATTTCCGCATATTCGCCGTGCATCGCACTCTCCAGATCGGTGTAGACAACGCCCTGCGCCGCTACCTCTGCGCGCACGTTATGATATACTAACTCCGAGTCATACTGGGCGCCCACGCCTGCCAGCGATTTCTGCTCCGCCTGCGGGATTCCCAGACGTTCAAAGGTATCTTTGATGTCCTTCGGAACCTCTGACCATTTGGCACTCATCTTGGATTTCGGACGGACATAGGTTACGATGTTGTCCATGTCCAGATCCTCGATATCCGGTCCCCAGTTCGGAACCTGCAGGGAATTGTAAATCTGTAAGGACTGCAGACGGAACTGCTGCATCCATGCCGGGTCATTTTTCTCCTTAGAAATCTTCTCAACGATCTCCGGGGTCAGACCCGCTTTTACTTTATATGCGTCATTTTCTTTGTTTTTTATATCGTAGACGCTGCGATCAATGTCATCTACATACGTTTTTTCTTTCATGTTTGATGCCTCCATATTACCCGTGCTGATTCGTTATTACTGTCGCGTTATCCTGCAGCACCTTCGATTCCAAAAATGCCTGCCTGCGAACAGTAACGATTAGTTCCGGGCGTCTGCCACACCCGCCTCACGGATAAAGGATTCGTAGCCTTCCTGGTTGATCTTATCAACTAGGGAGCCGTCACCGGTTGCCACGATCTTTCCATCTACCATGATGTGCGTATAGTCAACATGCAGTGCATCGAGAATCCGGGTGCTGTGCGTGATAATAAGAAGCGCGCCGTTCTGGTTCTTCTGGTACTCTTCCACACCCTTAGAAACCAGACGGACTGCATCAACATCCAGACCAGAGTCTGTCTCATCGAGGATTGCCAGGCTCGGATTTAAGAGCATCAGCTGTAAAATCTCAGATTTTTTCTTCTCACCACCAGAAAAGCCCACGTTTAAGCTTCTCTGTGCATACGATTCATCCATCTGGAGAATGTCCATCACCTTTTTGAGCTGTTTATGAAATTCCCAGATCTTTAAGTTCTTGCCAGTCTGCTGGCGCATCGCGCTCCGCAGGAAACTTTCCAGCGAAAGTCCCGGTACCTCCAGCGGCTCCTGGAAGGACAGGAACATACCGGCTTTGGAACGCTTGTCCGTGGACTCATGTGTGATATCCTCACCCTTAAATAAGATCTGACCTCCCGTGATCTGATATCGCGGGTTTCCCATCAGGACGTTTCCGAGCGTCGATTTGCCCGCGCCGTTCGGTCCCATCAGGACATGTACCTCTCCTGCGCCGACGCTCAAATCAACGCCGTGCAGGATCTCTTTTTCTTCTATATTTGCTTTTATCCGATTTACTTCTAACACTTTTTCTGCCATAAAGCACTCCATTTCCGGGACCGGCTGAGACATTCATGCTCGGTCTGTCTGATCTGTGACAGCCGCCTCGTCACGAAAGCGGTTATCCTTCTTAGCAAACGTCCATCTCTCTGGTTCCTTTTTTCTATAATGAATCTGGCTGTTCAGACGGTCAGATTACCCTATGGCTATTATAGGTATTTATTTCCGGATTGTAAACCCTCATTTTTCACAAAACAAGAAAGATTCTTATTATATTATTGAGACTTTTTCTCGTTTATTATTGAGTCAGCATCATCCACCCCCAATACACAACCCCTAATCCCCACGAACTCAGAATCCCATACAGGATCACCGGACCCGCGATTGTAAATATTTTGCATCCGACACCAAACACCTGTCCTTCCGCCTTGTATTCCAGCGCCGGGGATGCAACTGAATTGGCGAATCCGGTGATCGGAACCAGCACACCAGCTCCAAAAACACGAGCCAGCCTCTGGAATACATTTGCCCCTGTCAGGATAACGCTGAGCAGAATCAGTCCCAGCATCGTCCAGAGCGCCGCCGTTTTCTCCTCCATGCCTGTCTGAACCAGACAATTTGTGCTGATCTGCGCCGCCAGGCAGATCAGCCCGCCGGAAATACCCGCCATCAACACATTTTTCCATGTACTGTGGACGGGCGTAACCGATTTGACATATGCTTCATATTGATCTTTTCTGGCTTCCATGGTTTCTCCTCTCTTCTACTGTCTTCCAATTCCATGTAAGAAATAATACAGCGAACCCGCACATTTCCCCGCTGCAATCGCGAGAATCAGATATGGCAGCCCCACTGCCAGACGCAGGCGGCGGCTCAGCACCGGCAGGGCTTTCAATGTCTCTGCCAGCGACATGACGAGGCAGCCCACAAAAATACCACAGGAAAGTCCCGCAGCCGCTAGAAGCAGCTGTCCGGAGACATTTCCAAGCATCACCAGAAATCCAGCACCAGCTCCCGTTCTGCCACCGCCTTCTGCTGCCTTCTGCCACAACTCTGCCTCCGTCATTGCCGCTGGCCACGCTATTCTCAGAAAACTCCCGGTCAGCTGTTTCACCTTCTCTGTAAATAAATCCACCACATTTCCAAACAATCCTCCCAGCGCGATAATCGTCTCATACAAGAAGATTTTCCCCTTCGACGCCGTCGCCGTCTTTCCAATCAGGCGCGGATAAACGCCGATGACCACCAGAAAGGCGTAGACTCCCGCTGCCACCGTGCTTCCCGCCGCCAGCCCCGCCAGCAAAAGCAGCGCTTCTTTAAGAAACATCGATGTCATCCTCCTTCCGCTCCTCGTTCTGAATCAGCGTTTTATTGACATTTTCCTCATACAGGCGCATTTCTACCTCCAGCGGCGTCGGATCGAGACTGAATTTCCACGAAGTAAAATGATTAAAAAACAGCAAAATCCCCACCGGAAGCCCGATCGAATAACCGATCTCCAGCGCCGTTGTTCCGTCCGACGCCTGCCCCGTCGTGATCTCATATATTTTCCTGAATACATCCAGCACGTTTGCATCGTTGTTGAATGTCATGATCGCAAATGCCGCCCCGAAAAAGCAAATCAGGCAGACGAACAGCGTCTTGCACCACTGCCAGACAAGCGCCTGACGGTGCGGCGGCTGATAATGAATGACATAATCCGTCTCCCCCAGATTCTGCACCGATGTCCCCGGAATTTCCCGTTCAATCTGCTGGATAATCTCCATGACGTTTCCAACCAGACGGCTTTCGCGCTGTTTCCCGCCGCCGCGGATCCTCTTCACGATCATCGCACGGCAGCGGCTTTCCACGCTTTTTTCACTGCAATAAACTTCTCCCAGGCTTGCAAGCGGTACATTTTTCTCATGTACCTGCGTGATCTGGCTGAGTTTCAGATAGACCGTCTGTGTCATAATGCTGCCTTCTCCGTCTGTGCCTCCGGTCTCAAAAATGCCTCCGCGCTGTCCCCGGAATGCTGTACGAAGGTTCCGTCAATGTAGACGCTGTCCCGCCCCACTGCCATCAGACAGAGACAGAGCGCTGCCACAATCAGAATCATGCATCCGACCCAGATACAGATTCCCATCTTTTTTTTCATTGTCACTTTCACATTTCCCGTCATTTTTTTCCATCCTTCCTGTGTATTCTGGAAACTCCAAAAGTTCCTGTATCCAGTAGTATGGCTGTCTTTCAATGGAGTATGCACATTCATATATTCTGAATTATGAGCCTGTCTTTTTTCTCATGTTTCTTCCAGCTTTGCGCGCATCTGCCCTAATATTTTCCGCTCGATCCGCGACACCTGTACTTGTGAAATGCCGAGCTGCGCCGCGATCTGAGTCTGTGTCTGATCATAAAAATAGTGCCGCACAATGATCTCCCGCTGCCGTCCATTGAGCATTTTCAGTAAATCTCCCAAAAGCATCCGGTCAAGCAGAACCTCATTTTCCGCTGTCTCCCCAGCAATCCGGTCCTGAAGCAGAAGGCCAGTTTCTTCCCCGGCGCTGGCTGGTGCAGAGAGCGATTCAACCGGACTGTCCGCCGCCATCGATGCGGCAGCTTCCTCACAGCTCACTCCAATCTGCGCCGCCAGCTCTTCCAGCGTCGGCTCCCGCCCAAGCGCCGTGCAGAGCGCTTCCCGCGCTGCCCGGAGCCGCTGGTTTTGCTCTTTGATGGAACGGCTGACCTTGATGATACCGTCATCCCGGAGAAAACGTTTGATCTCCCCCGCAATCATCGGCACCGCATACGTCGAAAAACGCACCTCATATGATAGGTCAAACTTATCAATCGCCTTCAACAGCCCGATACTTCCGATCTGAAATAAGTCCTCCGTCTCACACCCCCGCCCCGCAAAGCGGCGGACGATGCTCCATACAAGCCCCAGATTGTCTTTTACCAGCGCCTCCCGCGCCGTCTTATCGCCCTGGTGTGCCCGTTTGATCTGCTCGATGGTTTTATCCATAGAACTCCGCCGTTTCTTTTTCTTCCTGTTCTTTATTCATATATTCCCTTCCAATTCGCTTTTTCATCGTCACACACGTTCCGCAGCCCACCTTGGACTCCACCTCGACCTCATCCATAAACGCTTCCATAAACGAAAAGCCCATCCCTGAGCGCTCGCCGGTCGTGTCTGTCGTATACATCGGCTCCATCGCCTTTTCCACATCCAGGATTCCTTTTCCCTCATCCCGGACCGAAATTATCAGTTCTTCTCCCTCAATCCGCGCTTCTATGTAAATAATTCCGATTTCATCGCTATACCCATGAATCACCGCATTTGTCACCGCCTCCGAGACCGCCGTTTTCACATCCTCCAGCTCTTCCATCGTCGGATTCATCCGGCTCATAAAGACTGCCGCTGTGACACGGGCAAACTCCTCGTTCGATGAATGGCTGTCTATCTCCAGGTGCATCCACGTGCCATTCTTCTCTGCTTGTCTCTGTTCATTCTGTTCAAATTTTCTGTATTCTTCTGAATTTTTTATTTTTTTAAGTTTTCCTTTCACTTCCGTTTCTGATACAGATATATCATCCGCATACATATTCATCTCTCCTTTAATGTCTCCCATCCAGTGCCTCCTCTCTCGTCCGGTACGACTGCACCAGACGATACACGCCGCCGATCCGCAAAATCCGGCGCATCCGCTCGCCTGCCCCGTACACCGCCACCGTGCCGCTGCTGCCCTCCATCTGCTTATACCGGTTGAGAATCACACCGATCCCGGAACTATCCATAAATTCCGTCTCCGAAAAATCAAAAATAATCCGGTTAATATAATTTTCCGCCAGAAGCAGGTCTGTTTCATATTTGAGTGTCAGGCAGTTATGGTGATCTACCTCCTTCGGAAGATGAATCACCAGCGCCGAATCGATCGCTTCGTATGTAAACATATTTCGTTCCATATCAGGATTCCCCCTTTTTCGATTTTTTATGCAGCCTTTTCCTATATACCTAAAAAGAATGTGCTTTGGCATATTCTCGCACCGAACGCGGTCGCTTGCGACATGTTTCTGCTTCGCGCGAGTGTGCATCCTCGCGGAGCGTTTTTTGTTTCATAGGACGCAATTTCCTATGAAACAAAAAAGCACCGTAAAGTTTTTATCTTTACAGTGCTTTTCTTCTTAATTATCTGCCGTATTATATTTGTACTTACTGCGCCGCTTGCGTCTCCGCTCCGCTGCCTGCTGCCGTTTCATCCGCCGCAGTCTCTCCCTGACTGATGATGGACTGACCTGGAACTGTAGCCTGCTGGTTATCCGGCGCAAGCTCGGCGAGCTGCTGTCTTGCCTTGTCCGCCTGCTCGGAATCCGCATACTGGGTCACAATCTGCGTAAACATTTCGACCGCCTTGTCTGTCTCGCCCTGTGCCCGGTAAATCATACCCATGCTGAAGATAACCTTCGGGTTTGCCGGACGGATCGCCAGACAGGTCTGGTAATCTGCCAATGCTTCCGCCATACGGCCTGCCGACCACATCGTGTATGCCAGATCCTCCAGCGTCTGGTAGCCATTTGTCTCGATGTCCTGCTTTACCCCGTTGGCAATGGAAACGACCGTCTCGTCCGTAAATAACGACGGATCAAAACCCTCATAATAGGTAACCGCCTCTGCCAGGTTATTGTTGCGGTATGCCTGCAGCATTTTGACGAGCTTCGCATACTGGTTCAGAACGCTGTCATTGCTGTTGAGCATCGTATCCAGCTTGTTCTCCGCCTCTTCTTTGTCCTTTTTCGAGGTCTCAATGCTCTCATTTAAACTGTCAATCTCTTCATTTTTCTGATTGAGCTGCTCATTGTACTGGAGCATTTCCTGCGTATGTGCATTATTTGCCTGCTTAATCTTGGCTGGCATCACCAGGAAAAAGATAACTGCCGCGCCCAAAAGCAGTCCCGCGCCGATATTGAGCACCGACTGCAGTCCCGTATTCTCCTTGTACGTCGGCGGCATAATGACATCATCATCCTGCATCTGGCGGTGGGAAAAAGCGTTTTTCAGCTTTCTCCGCTCGATATCCGCCTTGCCGGTATGTTCCTTAACAATCTCCATATACCAGTTCGCCTTGGGATTGTTTTTATCAATCTTGAGTACCTTATACAGGGATTTGCCCGCTTTCGTATAATCCTCATGACTAATATGCAAAAGAGCCAACAGAAGATGTGCTTTTACAAATCTTGGATTAGCTTCTACGACTCTTGTAAGCTGTAAGGTCGCCAGATCGTCGCTTCCGGTCTGCGCCTGCAGAAGCGCCTGATTATATTTCTGAATCGTCGCGCTCGCCTGATCCAGACGATCCTGTTTGCGCTGAATCTGGTCTAAATAATAATCAGCCCGGTTATCCTGCTCCTTAAAGTTCATGCTGATAACCCACTGCACCAGCGCCTCCGACACCTCACCCATCTCATAATAGATAAGTCCGAGAAGATTTCTGGCATCAATATGATACTTGTTCAGGTTCAGGCATTTTTTCAGATACTCGACCGCCCCTGTTAAATCCCGTCTCTTTGCCCGTTCCAGCCCGGCATTGTAAAAGCTGTTGGAAATCAGGCGAATTTTTCTTGTTCGATCCATCATGTCCGCCTATTCCTTCATATGTTTTAAAAGTTCCATCATAATATCCGACATATCTGTCAGGTCACTCTTCACGATCGCCTCGCCGACCTCCTCGACCTCCAGACTCGGTTTAAAATGTTCGATTTCTTCTTCGAAATTGATTGTCATTCCTTCGCCACTCATGTTTTTCCTCCAGAGTTTCTTCCTTTTATTACATGGATATACATTCCCGCTAATCTTACACCATTCTGGCGGTGCTGTCAAATCCAGTTCGGGAAATCTTTTTCTCCAGCTCTCCGATTAAATACAGAGAACCCACACAAAAGCAGGTATCCTCCGGACGTTTTTCCTGAACCAGTGTCTGATAAGCTGTTTTTACATCTGGTATACTTTGAACCTCACAGCCTTCTGCCACCCGGTGTGCTGCTTTTTCCATCGCCTCCATCGGAAGTGCCCGCGATGTATATAAATGAGTCAGCACCAATCGATCCGGCTTCAGTTTCCGCATCAGTGTTTCCAGCATCGATTCATAATTTTTATCTGAAACGGCTGCAAACAGCAGAAAAATCCGACCATCTTTCCCTGACTCTTCTCTTCTGCGCGCTGCTACCTCTGCCGCCGCGCCCGCAAACGCACGGATTCCGCCCTCATTGTGAGCGCCATCCAGATAAACTCCGTCCTGGATCTCCTCCATGCGTCCGCGCCATACCGCATTCCGGATGCCCGCTGCCGCTGTCTCCCCGTCCACTGCAAGAAGCCGCGCCGCCTGGTAAGCGATGCAGGCGTTGACTGCCTGATATTCCGCTTCGAAGGGAATAAACAGACGCTGGCTTTTCTCTTTTATCATCAGGCTCATCCCGCCATGTCCCCGCCGAAGATCCGTATACACTGCCGGGCTGATCGGATATGCCGGACAGGAAAGTTCCGCCGCCCGATTTCTGATAACTGCCGAAGCCGCCGCATCCGTATCATCGTACACCACCGGCATATTTTTTTTCAGGATTCCCGCCTTTTCGCCCGCGATCTGTGTCACCGTGCCGCCCAGGTATTCCATATGGTCAAGGCTGATTGAAGTGATGACCGTAAGCGCTGGATGCTCGATGCAGTTCGTTGCATCCAGCCGTCCGCCGAGCCCCGTTTCCAGAATCACATACTCCGGCTTTTTCCGGCGCACCATCCACATGAACATCAAAAACAGATATTCAAAATACGTCGGACGCCCCAGTCCTTCCTGCTCAAAATGAACATATGATGCCTTAACCGCCTCAAATGCCTCCAGGAACAGTGCATCGTCTGCTTCCTGTCCATCAAAAGAAAAACGCTCCGTCACGCGCACCAGATGAGGAGACGTAAACCGCGCCGTCCGCTTCCCGGCTTTCTGCAAAACCGCATCGAGAAACGAGCAGACCGACCCTTTCCCATTCGTTCCGGCCACATGTACGATTCTTTCCTCCTGCGGCAATGCATTCAGGTATGAAAGCATCCTGCGAAGCCCCTCCGCCGTATGTTTTTCACTGGTAAATTTCGGTATCTCATTCAGATATGCATCTGCCGCTTCTACCGTCCATTCTTCTTGTTTCATGGCATGAAATATCCTTTCCTGGCAAACGGAAGCGGCAGTACGAACTCTGCCGTCTGCCGCCTTGTCTTTTGTATGTTATTATTTTATATCATTTGCGGAGATCGTGCAAGTGGTTATATGGAATAAAGACTGTACCTTCTTGTGTAATAGTAACTGTTCACAGGCAATGGAGAATTCCAAGGTATTTCCAATTATACAAGAAACCCCTCTTGATAATCAAGAGGGGTTCCACTCATCAGCTCCCTGCCGGACTTGAACCGGCGACCTACGCATTACGAATGCGTCGCTCTACCAACTGAGCCAAGGAAGCATTTTAATTTGAAAAATGCTCTGGAAAACCCAAAGCAACTTTCGATGACCTGTCCGGGAATCGAACCCGGGTTTACGCCGTGAGAGGGCGTCGTCTTGACCGCTTGACCAACAGGCCGTATGTTTTATAATAGAATCGAGGCGACGTGATTCGAACACGCGACCTCTGCGTCCCGAACGCAGCGCTCTACCAAACTGAGCCACGCCTCGATTACATGACGTAGTATAATATAAATCCTGGAAAATGTCAACACCTTTTTTGAAGAATTTTTAAAAATATTTATTATGTTTAATATTTCGCTATAGTTGCTTGTGTTTGCTCAATTCAATAAATTTATATTTACTTCATCAGCTTCTGAATCGTCTTGCACAGCTCCTCAACCGCTTCTTCCCCATTTCCCGCCTCTATATCATCGACCACACAGGTTTTGATATGGTTGGACAGCAGGACTTTGGAAAAACTGTTCAGCGCCGCCTGAACCGCTGATACCTGGTTTAATATATCGACGCAGTATCGCTCGTCTTCCACCATCGCCTTCACACCGCGCACCTGTCCCTCGATCCGGTTTAAACGTTTCAGCAGATCTTTTTCTTCGGTCAGGTTTCTGTGTTTGTGGCGTTCCGTCTCTCCTCCCTGACAGACCTGCGCTTGTGATTCACATTTACAACAGCCCATGCTTTTCTCCTATCTTTTATCAAAATGCTGCGAAATGGCATATTAATTCCACCATTTCGCAGCTTTTTTCATCCTACTGAATCGAGTCCACCTTATAATCCTGTGCCTCAACCGCCTCTTTCAACGTATCGTCCGCCACATCCGCACTCATGCTTACGACCGCGGTTCCTTTCTCATGGCTGACCTCTGCGCTCTCCACGCCTGCCAGTGCCTCCAACGCCTTCTTTACGCGTGCCTCACAGTGTCCACACATCATTCCTTCGATATTCATTGTCTTTGTCATCGTTATTCCCTCCATATTTATATGATTTTTTTGATTCTCACTTTTTTGCATTTCTTTTGAAACAGTTTCATTTTCATTTGCTGTTTGCCCAATTGACCGGATGTCTTCTGCCTCCGTCCTAACTGCACCTGCGTTTTCTGCTTTATCTCCGCCTTTATTAGCAGCCTTCTCAGCCCTCTTCCGCATCGGATGATCCTTCGATGCATCGTGCATCTTAAACAGATTCAGCCGCAGCGCGTTCGTCACTACGCAGAAGCTGGATAAGCTCATCGCTGCAGCGCCGAACATCGGATTTAATTTCCATCCAAAGATAGGATACAACAAACCGGCTGCAAGTGGAATACCCACAACATTGTAAAAGAATGCCCAGAACAGGTTTTCGTGAATATTTCGAAGCGTCGCACGGCTTAGACGGATTGACGCCGGAACATCACTCAAACGGCTCTTCATCAGCACCACATCCGCGGCATCAATCGCGATATCTGTACCGGCTCCGATCGCGATACCTATATCGGCACGCGTGAGCGCCGGGGCATCATTGATACCATCACCGACCATTGCCACCTTGCCCTGTTCTTTCAGGCTGCGGATGACACTCTCTTTCCCATCCGGAAGTACTCCGGCAATGACTTCATCCACACCAGCCTGTGCCCCAATCGCACGGGCGGTCCGCTCATTATCTCCGGTCAGCATGACCACACGGATTCCCATGTTCTGCAGTTCCTTGACCGCCTGCGGGCTGTCTTCCTTGATGACATCTGCCACGGCAATCATACCAGCCAGACGACCATTTTTCATAAAGCACAGCGGTGTCTTGCCTTCCGATGCCAGGCGCTCAAAGGATGCCTGTTCCTGTGCGGACACCGTCGTATGTCCGCTGATATAGGAAAAGCTTCCGCCTGCCAGTGAAGCGCCCTCTAACGTACCGGAAAGTCCATTACCCGGCAGCGCCTGGAAATCAGCCGCCTCCGGCGCGTCAATCTGCTGTTCTTTTGCATAGAGAAGAACAGCTTTCGCCAATGGGTGCTCACTCTTCTTTTCCAGGGAAAGCGCCAGGCTTACCAGCTCCTTCTCAGTCACACCTCCGGACGGGATGACGTCGGTCACACGCGGCTCGCCGCTGGTGATCGTACCCGTCTTATCAAGCGCTACAATGTCCATTTTTCCGGTTTCTTCCAGCGAAACAGCTGTCTTGAACAAGATTCCGTTTTTCGCGCCCATGCCGTTGCCGACCATAATCGCAACCGGCGTAGCCAGTCCCAGTGCACACGGGCAGCTGATAACCAGTACGGAAATACCTCGCGCCAGTGCGAATCCAAACGTCTGTCCTGCCAGCAGCCAGATAATCGTTGTCACCACTGCGATCGTGATAACCGCCGGGACAAACACGCCGGAAACCCGATCTGCAATCTTGGCGATCGGCGCTTTCGTCGCCGCCGCGTCGCTGACCATGCGGATGATCTGCGACAGGGAGGTATCTTCACCGACTCTGGTCGCCTCACAGCGCAGATAACCAGACTGGTTGACCGTTGCCGCCGAAACCGGGTCACCCTGTGCCTTATCCACCGGAATACTCTCGCCGGTCAGTGCTGCCTCGTTGACCGCACTTGTTCCTTCCAGGACCACACCGTCCACCGGGATATTTTCACCTGGGCGTACAACAAATACATCACCCTTCTTTACCTCTTCAATCGGAACCTTTGTTTCCACTCCATCCCGGATGATAACAGCTGTCTTTGGTGCCAGTTTCATCAGTCCCTTTAAGGCATCCGTCGTTTTTCCCTTGGAACGCGCCTCCAGCATTTTTCCGACTGTGATCAGCGCCAGAATCATTGCCGCCGACTCAAAGTAAAATTCATGCATGTAGGACATAACTGCCGTGTCGTTGCCCTTTAACTGTGCGTCCGTCATCGCAAACAACGCATATGTGCTGTAAATAAACGACGCGCCGGAACCAAGTGCTACCAGCGTGTCCATGTTCGGGGCGCGGTGTAAAAGTCCCTTGAAACCGCTGATAAAAAATTTCTGGTTAATCACCATGATAATTCCGGCCAAAAGGAGCTGCAAAAGTCCCATCGCCACATGGTTGCCATCCATAAAGTGCGGCAGCGGCCAGCCCCACATCATATGTCCCATCGACATATACATAAGGACTGCTAAGAATCCCAGCGATGCGATCAGACGGTGTTTTAAGACCGGCGTCTCCCGATCTTTTAAGGCGTCCTCTGCCTCCGACGCGCTCTGCGCCTGCGCTGCAGTGCCCTGTCCTTTCAGGGATGCGCCATATCCGGCATCTTCCACCGCATGAATCACGGTCTCCGGGGGCACATCGCCCTCGACGCCCATCGAATTTGTCAGCAGGCTGACCGAGCATGCCGTGACACCCGGCACTTTCGATACTGCCTTTTCAACCCGGCTGCTGCATGCCGCGCAGCTCATGCCGGTTACTGTATATTGCTTCATGGTCTCCTCCTATCTCTTAACTGTCCTTATAATATACCCCAATAGGGTATATGTCAACCCCAATTTCATTTATGATCTCTTTTTCTCAACAAAATAATAATGGACGCAAAAAGACTCTGTCCGGAGAATTTCCCCTTACAGAGTCTTTTATACATTCGCATCTATGCCGCCCTTTGGCAGGCATAGACATTATTATTTTTATCTGTGCATCATCCAAACAGCATGCCCAGCACGCCGTAGGACAGAATCGACATAATCACCGTCGCCAGCGCGATACCGACTAAAATCGCGCCAAATGCCTTGCCAAATTTCATGTGGAGCAGGGATGCCACCAGCGCGCCTGTCCATGCGCCGGTTCCCGGAAGCGGGATACCGACAAAGAGCATCAGCCCCCAGAACTCATATTTCTCGATCTGCCCTTTTTTGCTCATCGCTTTGCGTTCCAGCCACAGCGCAATACCACGGAAACACGGAACCTTCTTCATCCACTCCAGCACATGGCGGATCAGAAGCAGGATAAACGGGATCGGCAGGATATTTCCCACGATACAGATCGGGATCGCCCGCAGGATCGGCACGTTTAAGAGTGCCGGTGACGCAGCCAGAAGCCCGCCTCGAAGTTCCAGAATCGGAATCATCGAGATAATGAAGATAATTGCCTCCTTCGATATGACTCCGGATAAATTAGCTGTAAACCATTGTACCAGTGAATCCATAAATTATGCCTGCTCCCCGCTGTTATTTTCATTCTGTGCCGCAGTATCGGTGGTGTTCTCCGAAACAGCGTCCGAAGCATCCGCGGAATCCGCGTCTGGGCCAGCCGCGCCTTCTGTTTCTGCGTTGTCAACCGCCTTATCTGCTGCAGCTTCATCCTTCTCTTCAAAGATAGTCTCCTGCATCTCCTCTGGTTCTTCCGGCTCATGCACATCTGCAGATGTCGTTGAATCCATCGGCGCACCGCACCGGCTGCAGAATGCCGCATTTTTCTCCACCTTTGCGCCGCACTCCGCGCAGACTCTTGTGCCCTCTAACTCGGCAATCTCATCCTCCAGGGACGCAATCTTCACAAGCCCTGCCTGGATAGTGTGGAACTCATCTGCAAATTTCCCTTCCAGCTCGCCCTCATGTCTGTCATAGTATGCTTTTCCCAGTGTGATATATGCCTTATTAATCTTATCTTTCTCGGCGGACAACTTCGATTTCAGCTGTAATACGCCTGTAATGTCCTTTACCCGGTTCGCAGCTTCCTTGCTCTTATCGCTGATCACCTTTCCAAGTTCATCGAAAAATGCCATATTTCTTCCTCCTCTGCGGGATATGTACGCCTCAAATTTCGTTCTGCCTGATGTGACAGCGCATCGCTGTTCTAAATCTAACGGCAGGTTCATGCAAAACCAAGGCATCTGATATTTTCTCATAACGATTCAGCCGGTTTTTGCATCAAATACATAAACCGGCTGAACCGCTACGTTTCCCCCTATTTTAGCCCCTACAGGGGAGAAAGTCAATCTTTTGCATCCCTAAATCAACTCTAGGCAACTTTTTTAATACGCAAACACCCGGTTCAGCCGCATCAATTCCGGTGTCAGGCCGAAGGTCGATTTCACAAACTCCGGAACCTTGCCATAGCGGAACGAGCGCTGGTAGATGCCATACTGACCCGATTCATCCATTTCATAGTCCGCCGCATATTCCCCATCATACAGGACATTCTGACCGGCATCCACCGTATATGTCTGACCTATCTCATTTTCCTCCATTGAATTTACCGAATCCCTCAAATCATCCTCTGAAACTGCCCCTGTGTCCTCTGTACCGGACACATATACTGCAATATTGATCCCCTGATATGCCTCCGCCATTTGATTGATCTGCACCATATCATCCGAAGCGGAGTTTGCAAGAATTTCTGCAATCTGTTCCGGATCTGTAATCGTTACCTCGCGTCTGCTGTTATTCTGAAGATACTCCCGCTGGCGTTTTCCAAGCTCTGTATCTGCCGGTGCCAGCTGATCCTCCGGAATCTTGCCGCCCTGATACTGAAGCACGATTTTTTCTGTATTTTCCGGCGTCACCTTGCTGCCGACCTCGGTACCACACTGTTTCAGAATCGCGATCGTCTCCTGGAAGGACGGATAAATCGGGTAATAATCAAACTGGTTAAATGTGTCATAATAGCCGCCATTTTTACGAATCACATCAATCATCGCCTGCATCTCATTTGTCTTAAACTGAATCTCCGCGATCGGCATCTCCTCCCGGCGCATATCCGGCGTCAGAGCCATCAGCTCTTTCTGGTATGCAGCAAGAAGCGCCGCCTTCGTCTGCTCATCCGGAAGCTTCACATGGCTGCAGTCCTCTTCCTCTTTGTAATTGATGCCTGCGGCATCGTCTGCCTGTAGGGACAGCACCGGGTACATTCCCAGTTTATAGCTCTGATTTTCATAAATGGAATCTAGCTGTTCCCGCAGCTCCGATACATTGATCGTGCGGTAATTACGGTAAACGGTTTTTCCATTGTTCAGATGCCAGGACAGCACGATCGAATCATAGCGTGAATCCAGATCCACCTCACTCATCCAATCCTGTCCGCCGTTCAAATGCTTCCGCTGTCTGGAAGCTGTCTCGATGCCCTGCGCGCCAATTTCCCGCAGGACACGGATTCCATCCTCATCCGAGATCTGCATTTTATCTGCCACATCTCCCTGGGACGCCCATTCCATTCCAACACTGTAGCCATCCCTATACATTCTCGGAGTCACATGGTAAGCCCCTGCCGCATTGTTGTCCAGCGCATCACAGTAAATACCCGCGTATGCAACCTTGTCAGCATCCGGCAGATAGCTGTCATATCCTGCCACATCCAGGCGGAACCCTAAGAAAATGGCTGCCACTGCCACCGCACTGATAACAAGCTGTCTCTTATGCGCAAACAAGCTCTTGAAATCGAAATGATAGATAATTTCGATCAGGCAGCTGGTGATGAGCAGTCCGCAGATCAAGCCAAACACGGTCCAGATATCATCATTCAGGATTGACCGGAAAATCATTCCGGAAAACAGTGTGATCGGCACAACCAGAAGGAAACGGATCACCGGCTCACTTACCTTAAATGCCATCGCTCTTCCAGCCGCCTCAGACGGGCGTTTCCGGTACAGGAACATTCCCAGGCCAAAGAGCAGGGCTGCCACTGCCAATGCAATGACTGCCATCCGGGTGGGATGATCCGAACCAGTTGCCGTGCCGTACCAGAAAACCGGTGAGGTTCGCTCGCACCAGCGCAGCAGAAAATTGCCATTGTCATAAAACGTCATGAAGTATTCGGAAAAATACGTCGATACCACTGCAGCCACACCCGGTCCCCAGCTAAAAAACACGCCGGTTCCCAGTAAACCCACGATCAGATTGCCTGTCAGAATCACTGCCAGCACAACCGTCATGTACACCAGTGTAAAAAAGCACATATGCTGTATATACCCAATCAGCAGGGTTCCCCATGAAAATGGTGCGCCCTTTACCTGCAGCATCACTCCTGCCGCCAGCAGAAATACCAGATACGGGACTGCCAGATACAGGATACCGTCCAGGCAGGTCACAGTATAAAGCATTTCACGGCTGATCGGAAGGCTGTGAAAAAAATCCGTTTTCTTTTTCGAATGGAGATACGAAAAACCGGACGCTGCCAGCACCACCGCCGTCACAATCAGGATAAATACCAGCATTGCATTCTGGATCGAATACATATGCAGCATCTCATTGGTCAGCTTTAATTTTGCTTCTGCTAACGCCGCTTCGACGCTCAGATCTTTAGACAAGTTATCCGGACGCAGCATTATGCTGGTTTCCAGCGCTGTCAGGACTGGAAACAGAAAGAAGCACAAAAGTGCGGTAAGCGCCACGCTCCAGAGACGCTGCTTCGTATTTTCTCTCATATATTTAAAAAACAAGCCTTTTGATGTCATAACCAGCCACCTCCGTTTCACTGATAAAGATCTCTTCCAGGGAAAGCGGTATCATTTCAAAAAACACCGGATGATACGCCTGTAAAATTGTCTGAATCTCTTCCCGTTTTCCGCGCACAGTAAGCGTCAGGAGACTTCCCCTCTGTTCCGTCTTTATAATATCGATTCCCTGCAAATCGCTGCTCCCCACTCCCGCCGGAAGCACACACTGAATCTTGTGAATATTTAACTTCATATCGTCCAGATCCTTTGAGAGAAGCATTCCTCCCTTGTGAAGCAGACCTACATGGTCGCAGATATCTTCCAGCTCCCGCAGATTATGGGAGGCGATGACCGGCGTGAGGTTCCGCTCCTCGATATCATTGGCAAAAAGACTCTTGACCGTCTGCCGCATGACCGGATCCAGCCCGTCAAACGTCTCGTCGCAGAACAGATAATCGGTTCCCGCGCAGATGCCCAGCAGCACGGCGAGCTGTTTTTTCATACCCTTCGAAAAGGTCTGCACCTTCCGCCGGCTTTCCAGTTCAAAATTCTTTAGCAGTTTATCAAACCGGGCTGCATCAAACTTCGGATAAATCCCCTGATAAAATACTTTCATGTCTTCCGCCGTTCCATTGCTTAAGAAATACGGCTCATCCGGGATATAAAAGCATCGTGCCTTTACCTTTGTATTCTCAAATACTGTCTCATCATCAACCGTAATGCTCCCTTCGTCCGGCTTTAAAATACCGGCTGCCATCCGCAAAAAGGTACTTTTTCCGGCGCCGTTAGTTCCGATCAGACCAAAGACACTTCCATTGTGAATCTCCGCATGGATATGATCGACTGCCACTGTATCATAAAAACGCTTCGTCAGATTCTCAGCCTTTATCATTCCTGTTTCCTCCTTCCTCACTTCCATAGCTCTGGATGACCTGCTCCTGGAACTCCAGCATCGTGATGCCGGTTCCTTTTGCATCCCGGATCAGAAGTTCCAGCTGATCCCAGATCTCCTGCCGCTTCCTCTCCCGAATCTGCCGGTTATCCGCCACAAAACTGCCCCTGCCCTTAACCGAATAAATATATCCCTGGCGTTCCAGCTCTGCATACGCCCGCTGGATCGTATTCGGATTCATCGACAGCTCCGTTGCCAGACTCCGCACGGATGGAAGCTGACTGTCCTGCTCCAAAATCCCCCGGACCATCAGATCCGACAGCTTCTCAACAATCTGCTCATAGAGAGGTCGTCGATCTTTATAATCAATCAGAATCACGCTCACATTCTCCTTTCCTCCATTCTGCCCTGTATCAAAAATCATAAGTGTATTAGTTCATTTAATACAGTTATAGTATACAAAAAGGGCAGCCGATTGTCAACCGACTGCCCTCTTACGATTTTCTTAACAACCTTTTCGGTTATATCCGAATAGAAACAAACTTCTGCAATCAAAGATTGATTACTGAGCCTGTGTCTCCTCAGCTGCCTCAGTCTCTTCTGCTTCAGCCTCAGTCTCCTCAGCTGCCTCAGTCTCTTCCTCAGATGCCTCTTCGGTCTCTTCCTCGGAAACTTCCTCAGTCTCTTCTGTTTCAGCCTCGGTCTCCTCAGCTGCCTCAGTCTCTTCTGCCTCTACAGTCTCCTCTGCTGCTGCAGTTGTCTCCTCTGCTTTGCTGCCGCAAGCGGTCAGAGCAGATGCTGCTACCATTGCACTCATAACTAAGATTGCTGCTGTTTTTGTAAGATTCTTTCTCATAATTATTCTCTCCTCTTTAAAACATACGATTTATGTTTTCTTGTACCTCATCGGTACGTGACCTATAATAAAAACAAATTATGTCCAAAATATGAATAGATAATTAACATTCACTAAATAAATCCCGTATTTCTTACAAAAATCGAAAGTTTTCGTAAGAAAAGTCCTTGTTTCTGTTGACTTTACATTATTTTTTAAGGTCTTTAAATCTTAATATATATGCAGCAGTTTTCTCGTTTCAATGCTGTTTTTTCCCGATTTCCGGCTTATTTTTATTCTTTTTTCGTTTCTTTATGAACAAGGTTCTCGATTTTGTGTTTACGATTTGTTCACAATTTAGCCAAATTTGAACGGTTGGAACCGAACTGAAATTCCGTCATATATTTCCGGTAGCGAAGCGGCAGATGCATCCGCTGACAGGCTGGATTTTCCCGCTCCTTAATTCCTATCTGATGAAAAAATGCACTCCAGAGCGCCGCATATTCGCTCTGATCGGTTCTCCCGGAAAGCGCCTGCAGGGGTTCTGTCTCAGCCCCACGCATCATATACCACCGCCCCTTTCCTGTCCAGACTCCCGCTTCCTGGTGATTTTTATCATAGATAATAAATGGTTCCGAGGGCAGGCGATCTGTAAAATACGGCATCAGCAATGCCGTCACCCGGTTTTTCGGACCAATCTCAGAAAATAGTACATGATCGGAATATTCTGCAAACCGCAGAAATTCTGTCTGCAAATGCGCTTCATTGGCAACCGCACGGTTGATCTGAAAGACTGTCTGCACCGCCGGTATCTGTAAATTTTCCGTGATACGTCTCCCTGCTGCCCCTGCGCTAAACCCACAGACCAGAAAGCGGTAGACCGCCTCTGCCCGATCCTCCCGCTCACTCAGCGCCGTGCGGTAAATCCAGCTGTACGCCAGTTCTGACAGGGATCGACGCACCGAGCGCACGACTTTCTGTGCCTTGAGCCGATCCACCGCCACCTCTCGGTACTCCGAAAACAGGCTGTAATTATATTCGCCCTGTACTTCCAGCCGCACGTTCTCATGCCCTAAGCGGCTGTTCCAGGCATCATATACTCCTGTGAATATACCTTCTGGACTGTCTTCGCATACAAATACAACCATTTTTCTCTCCTCCGTCTGCTTCATGCCTGCGCCATATGAAAATCATCAAACAGCGACATCTGGCGGTACAGCCCGCTCTGTGACAACTGCCACTGCTTCCGCTTCTCTTCACTGATTAGCTGTGCCGCGATCGCATCCTCATGGATCTGCACCGGGTACATCATCCGCCCTGAACAGGTAATGAAGTATACTGCCCGCTTCAGCACAACTCCCATCTTCTTCAAATCTTCAAACCGAAGCGCCACCTGTTTTCTCGTTGCGACAATCCGCATCGCAGACTTTACCCCGATGCCCGGAACACGCAGAAGTGTCTCATACGGTGCCCGGTTTATCTCCACCGGAAACTCACCCAGATTCTGCAGCGCCCAGTCGCACTTCGGATCCAGAAACACATTAAAATTAGGGTGCTTTTCACTCAGAAGTTCCGATGCCCGGAAGCCGTAGTAGCGCATCAGCCAGTCCGCCTGGTACAGACGGTGTTCCCGCAGAAGCGGCGGTCCGTCCGGAAGATCCGGAAGCAGGCTGTCCTCATTCACCTTGATAAACGCCGAATAAAAGACCCTCTTTAATCCAAAATTCCGATACAGCGCTTCCGCGACCGCAACCATCTGATAATCACTCTCCGGAGTCGCCCCGACAATGAGCTGTGTGCTCTGACCGCCGGGGACGAAATAATTCTTGCGGTTTGAGATATTTCCCAGTCCGAAACTGCCATAGATCGATCGTCCTGGGATGACACGGGGGATCTCCGGTGTATGTGTCCTTCCAACCCTTTCATCCATTTTCCCCGGCTCTTTCGACCTCATAAATCCTTTTACCTTGTCTCCATTCCGCCCCCAATCCATCTTTGTCTCTGTCTGATTCGGACTCAGAATTCCCTTGTCAGCCTGCAGACATTCCCTTTCCCCTTTTCCTATCGCTTTACCACCAATTCCATTTCTCCCGTCTCCCGGAATCTGAATTTCTCCGCGCTCTTTCTGCGGAAGCCATGCCCCTCTGCTCTCCAGACGCCCTTCCTGCTCCAGCTGTCTCGCGATCCCAGTCTGGATCTGGCGCATCGGGCGCAGTATCTTGTCCCGCGTCTTTCCCGGTGCCAGGCGCGCCAGACCATCAGCCGTCGGAAGCTCCAGATTCACACTCATCCGGTCCGCCAGAAAGCCCACTCTCTCAATCAGCTCCGGATCTGCCCCCGGAATTGCTTTCACATGGATGTAACCGTTAAATCGATGGACGCGCCGAAGGCGGTACAAGGTCTGATACAGCAGTTCCATCGTGTGATCCGGTGTCTCCAGCACACCGGAACTTAAAAACAATCCTTCTATATAGTTGCGCCGGTAAAATTCCATCGTCAGACGGCAGACCTCCTCCGGCGTAAAGGAGGTACGGACCGTGTCATTGCTCCGGCGGTTGACACAGTAATGACAGTCATAGATGCACTGGTTCGTAAATAAAATTTTCAGCAGGGAGATACAGCGCCCATCCGAGGCAAAACTGTGGCAGATGCCGTCCACCCGGCTGTTTCCAAGAAAGCCTTCCTTTCCCTTTCTACCCACGCCGCTGGATGTGCAGGCGGCGTCATACTTCGCCGCATCCGATAAAATTCTTAACTTTTCTTCGATTGAAAGATTTTCCTGTATCAGCATGAGGTTCTGCCTCCTCCCGTTTCTCGAACATCCGTTCTGTATTTATCATATCACACCCTCTTTTTAAATGCAAGCCGTTTTTCGAACGCACATTCTATCATCCCGCACACTGTATCCGAGTCTTTCCAATTCTACGCAAAGCGTTGTTAAACTTCCTCTTAAAATATAATTTCGATAACACATGACAATATTTCCGATTGTTTTCCTCGCAAGCCGCGTTTATAATAAAGAAAGATTGAAGGTATAAAATGAATTATTCTTATAGGTAGGATGAAGGAGGAGTTTACAATGGCTATTTTAGTTACTGGAGGCGCCGGTTACATCGGCAGTCATACCTGCATCGAACTTTTAAACGCCGGATATGAGGTCGTTGTCATGGACAACCTTTACAATGCCAGTGAGGAAGCGCTGCGCCGCGTGGAGAAAATCACCGGCAAGCATGTAACCTTTTACAAGGCAAATATGCTGGATCGCGAGGCAGTCAATGAGATTTTTGAGAAAGAATCCATCGATTCGGTCATTCATTTTGCAGGCTTAAAGGCAGTCGGAGAATCCGTTGCGAAGCCACTGGAATATTACCACAACAATATCACCGGAACCTTGATTCTCTGCGACGTAATGCGCAATCATGGCGTCAAGAAAATCATTTTCAGTTCCTCCGCTACCGTATACGGAGATCCGGCATTCGTCCCGATCACCGAAGAATGCCCGAAAGGCAAAATCACAAACCCTTACGGTCAGACAAAGGGAATGCTTGAGCAGATTTTAACTGACCTGCACGTGGCAGATCCGGAATGGAATGTCGTTCTGCTCCGCTACTTCAACCCAATCGGTGCACACAAGAGCGGTCTGATCGGCGAGGATCCGAAGGGAATCCCGAACAACCTGGTTCCTTATATCGCACAGGTTGCTGTCGGCAAGCTGAAATGCCTCGGTGTCTTCGGCAATGATTACCCGACTCCGGACGGAACCGGTGTGCGCGATTACATCCACGTAGTTGACCTTGCAGTCGGTCATGTAAAAGCACTCCAAAAATTTAACGATAAGCCAGACGTATATATCTACAACCTCGGCACCGGCAAAGGCTACAGCGTACTCGATGTTGTCAAGGCTTACGAAAAAGCCTGCGGCAAAACAATTCCTTATGAAATCAAGCCACGCCGCGCCGGCGATATCGCAACCTGCTACTCCGATGCTACCAAAGCGAAAAATGAACTCGGCTGGGAAGCTCAGTACGGCATTGAGGAGATGTGCGCTGACTCCTGGAAATGGCAGTCGATGAACCCGAACGGATATCGGGACGCTGAGGACTAAAAGATAACAAAAGCGGCTGACAGATGTCCACCCTAACATCTGCCAGCCGCTTTTTCTGTTCTTTATTTGTGTTCCGCAAATCCCCGCCGCATTTTTTCCAGCGCCCGCTTCTCGATCCGGCTCACATAGCGACTCGCCTATTGTAAACGATTTGCCCTAAGAAATTGCTTCCAGTTCACGAAAGCGGAATTTGATGATGATTTGTTTGTCCTCAGTCAGTTCTACTCGCTCGATGAGACTAACCAAAAGTTCTCTGCTTGTGTAAGCGGAATCCAGAAACTGCTGAACCAATTCTCTTGCTCGGTCTTCGGTGCTGACCGGGCTTTCTTTTTGTGCTTCCAATTCCTTCAGCTTCTCTTCCAGAGAACTGCGCTCCATCTTGACCCGCTGATAGATGCGCTCGAAATCAGCTTCAGCCAGTAGGCCGGTGAGCCGATCCATATACATCTTATCCATATTGGCGGTCAAGCTGTCAATCTTGCTGCGCAGCAACTGGATCTCCGCTTCATGGCTTTCTGCCTGCCGAGCTTTCTCTACAGCATCAGCCGCAATGGGCTGCAGCTTCTTTGGTTCGAGATAAGCTTCGCAGATTTCTCTCACTTTCGCCAAAACCGCTTCCGTAACTACCTGCTCCTTGATCGAGTGGCAGGAACAGACACCTGCTTTCGTGAAGCGCTGATAGGTTCGGCAAACGAAGAACAATCGATCCTCACCAGATACCGGTGGACGGTTCAGCACCGCCATGGGATAGCCACACTCATGGCAGAAAATCAATCCTTTTAATAGGAAGTCGTAGGTTCTGCTGCGAGTGTGCTTTCGGCTGTTTACCAGCATCCGTACCTTCTGAAAGGTCTCCTTGTCGATCAGTGGTTCATGAGTATTTTCAACAACCACCCAGTTCTCACGATCCTTCTTCAGACATTTCTTAGACTTGTAGCTGATCTTCACTGTTCGTCCCTGAACCATGTTGCCCAGGTAGGTCTCGTTCTGCAGCATCTCAGAGATGCGTTCGCTGGACCAAAGTCCGGCGTAAGGGCCTTTACGTCCCATATTCCAACCACAGTAGGTTGCAGGAGTTATAACACCTTCTTCATTGAGCGTCGCCGCAATCTTTCGGCAGCTCATACCATCCAGCGCCATAGCAAAAATCCTGCGTACCACAGGAGCCACTTCCTCGTCGATGACGATTTTGTTTTTCTCTGTCGGGTGCATCTTATAACCATACATCGGCTTACCGCCAATGAACTGGCCTTTGCGTTGCTTATCCCGCTTGACGGATTTGATTTTCTTGGAAATGTCCTTTGCGTACATATCATTCATGATAGCACGGAACGGGGTAATGTCGTTGGCCGTTGACTCTACGCCAGTGTCGATACCATCCAGCAGGGAAATGTAGCGCACTCTCTTTTCAGGAAAGTACCGCTCCATATAGTGGCCGGTCATGATATAATCACGACCCAGTCGGGACAGGTCTTTGGTTATGACCATATTGACCTTCTTGGCTTCGATGTCGCCAATCATGCGCTGGAAGTCCGGGCGGTCAAAACTGGTGCCGCTCCAGCCGTCATCGATGTAGGTATCATAGACGGATAAGCGGTGCTGCTGAACGAACTCGTTGAGCAGAGATTTCTGGTTGGTTACACTCTGGGATGGCCCTTCAGTCTCATCCTCCTTCGATAATCGGATGTACAATGCGACATGGTAATCCATTGTGTTGCTTATTTCTAAGTACATAGGTTCCTCCTTGAAATAAGCAGCCACTCATCGTAAACATTGTACAACAGGCTTCTCAGGTGTCGCAAGGATGCGGATAAGATAAAGCCGAAAAGACTCCTCCAGCAGCTCTGCGAGGCTCTTTTCGGCTTCGGTATATATGCAGTGCACAACAGGCAAGGTTTGTTTCATACGTTCTACCTCCTTTGTTCATCGTATGTAAATGGGCAGTTTTTCTTGCCTGTCCATGCTGTGAAATTGGAGCCATTCCCTAAAAGTGTGCAGATGCACAGTTTTAGGGAATGAAAAAGTGACCTGCAATCGAAACAGGTCACTTAAAGATTCTGTATCTTATATTCAAAGTAGGTTCGAAACATCTGCTTATGGTTTTGAGGAACCATCTTAAATGGATCTGCTTTTAGCAAATCCGGTTCGATCAGCAAACTCATTGCAAAACAGTGGGCAAAGAATTCCGGAACATCATACTCAACAGTATCAGCTCCAATGAGCTTCATTACCAGAGTGAAATCCTCAGGAGGCACTTCCGGATCACCAGTCGGGGCGATGTTCACGCAATGGCCCAGTTCGTGGAGAAGCATACTCTGAGGAGTAGCTTCATGGTCTTTATGTGGAATCAGCATGTAGATGTCTGCCGCCACACTACCATCGGTCATATACATGCAACAGCAGAAGGAATCTTCTATGCGGTGTTTTGCATGGAATAGGAAAATGAACAAATGCTGTTTACATAGAACTCGTTTGGAAAAATCATAAACACGCTCTGCAACCTTCATGGTTTCCGCAGCCGCTTCTGCTGTCAGAAAACTATCATCACAATCGTCGTAATTCTCAGTAATATCATTAGCCAGAGCGCTCAACTGCGCAACATTCTCTTCCGCTCTTCTGCTGAACGACCAGTTGCGATAGAGGTACACCATGCAGGCTGCATTGCCTTCCGCAACGTTCCATCTAGGGTGACGATCCATGAACGCTTCCATGATCAGCTGCTCATATCTGGCTCGCAGTTCCTGATGCAACTGCTCATAATCGTGCTGAGAATACGTTTCAGCTGCCTGTTTCAGATACACAGCCAATTCACTCAGCTTCCTAATTTCGTTCATGTTTTTACCATCCTTTCTCTTTGCTAACCATAGGAAATTCGAACGACAATCCATCTTCTTAGTAGGGGGATGCTCCATCCTACTGCAAAAAGCCGCCTAATTTGTGTCAGACGGCTCTTTTTACATGCCCTTATAAAATTCTTCCTCAAAGTCTTGGGCGCACTGCTTGCGGCAAGAGTCAATGATGTGACCATATCTCTCAGTAATCATCTCCGCCTGTGCATGACCGGAATCACCCTGTACTGCTTTGATGTTACCACCAGTTAGCACCAGCTTGTAACTAATGCTACTATGCCGCAAACTGTGAAAGGATACGATCGGAAGCCTAAGCTGCAGCAATTGCTTTTCCAGCAAACGGGGTAATGTTTCCTCCGAAAGTGGTCTGCCATTGGAATATCGAAGAATCAGATTCGGCTGGTTTCTCTTGACTGGCTTCAATGTTTCTCTCCACTCCTGCAAAACATCCAGAACATAATCAGGAAGATATACGGTTCGGATACTGGATTTTGTTTTGGGGCGTTTCAACACTGTGACCGTCCGCCCCTCATTAAAGACAGCCGGGAATTGATAGAGAATATCCTTACCGTTTAACACATCCACTGCATCCCTGCGGACACGTTTTAATGTCTTGCTGACAGAAATCGTACCTTTCTGGAAATCCACATCATCCCAGGTCAGCGCCAGAATTTCACCCTTCCGCAGAGAACCGGCAAAAGCCAGATGTACCGCAATGGACAACATAGGATTATCGCAGTTTTGGACCAACATCTTGATTTCATCAGTGTTCAGCATCGGAATTTCACTTGGAAAGGCTTTCGGAACATTTGCTTTCTGGAATGGGTTCCTGAGAGCATACTCCAATAATACCGCCTGTTCAAATGCACTGTGCAGCAGCTTATGAATGTTCGTCAACACCGAGGGAGTGATTTTCGGATCAGCCTGCAATTTTCCATACAATGCTGCAATTACCTTAGGACTGAACTCACTTAGTCGCATACTGCCCATGAACGGAAAACGGCATCGTTAAAATACTGGATGCTCGAGAATTAGGTACAGTTCCATATCGTGGAATACCATCTCGTTCCTTTTTCATAAAAGAAGATGGAACATTCTTTGAAACTCGCATACCAGTTGATGCGATTTCAGATTATGAGAATGACTGGGAAAGTTTCAAACATCTAAAACAACAGGTCAAAGAAATTATATTGGATGCATTACAAGAAATGATACGACCTTCGCCATTAATTCGATATCGCAATATGCACATTGAAGACTTCTTTGCCCGGAACAATTCTGAGGTAGTCTCTAAAGATGATTTAATGTGAGAATCCTAATTAATACCGTGAATATAGTAACCACTAATTGTATTAGCTTTTCTATTACATTGATCATTTTTCTAAAACAACAAAAATACTAAGCTATCGGCCAGCAGAAATAATACTATCAGGAGGAAAAACATGTCTTTAACAAATGCATACCTAATCACAACTAAGAATCTTTCCAGCATAATTAATTCTGTAGTAAGTGCAAAAGCTCCTGAACGATTCACCAATAAGTTCTTGGAAGATTTGGGCTTTAAAAGCAGCAACGACAGATTGTATGTTGGCTTATTTAAAGCACTTGGCCTGATTGATGATACAGGTCAGCCTACAGCAAGATACTATGAGTTTATAGATCAGACACAAACTGCACATATTTTAGCTGTCGCTATTGAAGAAGCATATGAGGATTTATTCAGCCTACGAAAAGACGCTCAAAACTTGAGTAGTGACGAGGTAAAGAATAAACTTAAGACGCTCACCCAAGGTCAAAAAAGCGATACTGTTTTGGGCAATATGGCCTCAACATTTAAAGCTTTATGCACATTAGCAGATTGGAATAAGCAGCCCGTAATTCAAAGTGAAGAATCTCAAGAAGTTATTTCACATGTTGAAAATCCTGTGCGAGAAGCGCCGCTCCCAACACAAAACAAGCTGATTTCTGATATGAATTTACATTACAACATTCAAATCCATTTACCTGAAACAACCAATATGGCTGTATATGATGCAATTTTTCAAAGCTTAAAGAAACACCTACTGTGAGGCAACGATATGAACGATGACAAACTTTATTCTTTCGTGTTGCGTGGAGAATTAACTAAAGTTGCGCTAAGCCATTCTGGAACCGTCAGCAAACATTCTACATCCGAAGCTCTGGCTCAAGAATATATTAACTGCTTGTCTCTAGATTTATTGGACGATGAATGCGTCCAAAACGCAAAAGAGATGGCAACAGTATATACAGCGATTGCAGCGTTTGAAAATATGGTTCGAAAATTTATTTCGAAAATCTTAATTGAGCACAAAGGCGAAAATTGGTGGGAAGAATGTGTTTCTGAAAAAATACGCAAATTTGCAGACTCCCGCAAGCGTGAAGAGGAGAAAATCAAGTGGCACACTCAACGTGGAGACTCAATGATTAATTACATAGAATTTGGTGACCTCGTTTCAATTATGCAGCAAAACTTCGAGCTTTTTGAAGTACATATTATTTCAATTGATTGGGCCAGACAAATAATCCAAACTCTTGAACGGTCAAGAAATGTAATTATGCATAGCGGACAGTTGAGCAAAAAGGACATTGAACGAATTGGTACAAATATTAGAGACTGGATTAGTCAAGTAGGTGCGTAATAAATCCTTGCTCCCAACAATAACTTGATGAGTGGCCGCTTAACTAAATAATCTAAACACTGATGCCCGGGGAGCCTTTCGGCCCTCCGGGCATTGTTTACATTAGTGGCGGCGCTATACATAAGAACGCGAGATTCCAAGTCCGTCGGCAATCTCCCGCTGCGTCTGTTCCTTTCCGCCAAACAGCCCGTACCGGCTGCGTAAGACGATTTTCTCTGTTTCTTTTAAACACGCTTCATAGGCGCGGTAAAGCTGTTCAATTTCCTGCTTTAAAATAATGGTTTCCAGAACTTCTTTTCCTTCTGCCTCCAGCACATCCATCCGGCTGACGGTTTCTCCATCTTTATCTACCCCGATCGGGTCATATAACGAGATATCCTTTGCATATTTTTTACCAGCACGGAAGGTCATCAGAATCTCATTCTCGATACATTTCGCCGCATACGTCGCCAACCGCGATCCCCGCTCCGGATGAAACGTATTGACCGCTTTAATGAGCCCGATGGTGCCGATCGACAGGAGATCTTCCATTTCATAATCTGTACCCTGATATTTTCTGGTCACATGCGCCACCAGCCGTAAATTTCGCTCTATCAGAGTATTGCGTGCCTCATGGTCTCCCTCTTTCATGCGTTCCAGACAGGACCGTTCCTCTCCAGGTGTCAAAGGCTTTGGAAATGTATGCAAAGAAAAAGCCACCCTGAAGCTTACTTACTGATAGTTTATGCTTCGGTGGCTTTTCCAGTGCACCACTTGCTTTTCCGATTTTAGAAAGGGCGCTAAAAATCATACCATCCAGCCGGTTATAAATCCGCTGCGTGTGAACTACTCGGTAACTAAGTTACCAGAGCATCTGAAATCTGGCGGGATAC